>AP018279.1 GCA_004296455.1 Calothrix sp. NIES-4101 | reverse complement strand
AGAGTCTACGCGCTCAGGCATTAATGAAAGCCTCCAATGAGTATTGATTTGTTTGAGTGATTACTTACAAACATACCACGGAGGCTTTTGCTATATGAAGAAATCTGGGAAGCTTGTAACACAAGACTCCCAAGAAAATCAACATCAGAATTATCCCTTATTAATCAAGAAAAATAATAAAGAGAAGATTTTACAGTTCCAACGCAAAAGTAAGCCTTCCCCGCGTAGTATGACGTACTACTTTTTTTCTTCCACATACAGCCAGGTTCCTCGCTAGCTTGCAATCAAAATTACAGCTAATACGGATATACCATACAGCAATTTTTAAACGCTGTAAAGCCTTTTATAGCAGGATTCTTATTAACTAATTGTAAATCAATTTAGAAAATTAACTGACATTTATTTAGGTGTTTATTTATACTGCAAAAGCTATAGCAATGCAGCAAAACTACTAGATAAAAAATATGAAAATACAGGTAACTTGAATAACCAAGGTATAACCACCTAAAAACGTTACTATTCAAAGCATGAACAGCAGATATTACCCGTACGAAACTAGAGTCTTAGGGAAGCATACATGCGAGGGGGTAATAGTAAAACAATCCAGTAACCTAGCAATAACCAATAAGTAACCAGTGCATACATGCAATGAAGATTAAGAATATGCACCGTTAACAAATGAAATTTCTTGTAACCCCTAAGGGTTCCTAAAAAGGAAAATAGCAGCTACAACCAAATGCGATCGCACTCGATCAAAAAGCTAGAAATGCTAATAAATTCCCCCAATCTGACTGTTGACACCACGGTCACGTAGGGATACCGGGAGGGGGGGCGACAGTCGAGGGTGAAGCAGACTAATCAAAAAAACAGCCCCCCCACCCGCTATCCGAGAATACCTTGTGGTGTCAACAGCTAGGCAAGTCAGCTAGGGGAAACACGCTTTGCTACCCGGAAGAAAAAGCTCTTGTCTCAGATGATGCTGGGGGAAGAAATGCGATCGCGAAAAATTTCTAAAAAAAATTAAACATCTTTCAACAACACCTGGAGTTTGTGAAAATGAAACACAGTCTACACAAGGGTTTCAGACGATTTAAATTTAAAAAATAGGTGTTATCGTGTTTTCATAGGTTTTCAATTAATAGGAATTGCATTATGAATCCAGCACAAGAATTATTAGAGATGCTTGTTAAATCTGCTGAGGGAACTCGTAAGCAAGGATTTACTGTTGGCGGTGTTACTTTTACACTTAATCAAGCGAATGACCAAATTACTGGTAATTTTACAATTCCAGTTACAACCATCCCTGATGAAAATGGATTTATCAAAGTAACAGCAGAAGATTTCCTCGAATTTCAGGTTGTAACTCCTTAGTTTAATTCAAATATATTAGGGAGTTTAAATAATGGCAGTTGAGCGTCAAAGGGTGTTGCTTGGATTCCAAGTACAACGCCAAAAATATGCTAGAGGGACAGATGGGAAATTAACAAAATCTGGTGGAACACAAGCTGTTAGAGGTAACGTTGTTCTATTAATTCCTAAAATAGTTTGTGACAGATTTGAAATTCCTGAGTATCAACCAGCCTCACCAACAGGCAACTTAATTAATGTTGTTGAGCGTAGGGCACATCAAAGGGCAATTTACAGTGGTGTCGATGATACAACCCCAACACTTATCGACATAGATAAAACTTTTGCGATCGCAGGAAGTAGGAAGGATAGAATATTTGGAAAAAGCGTAGCAATACCTTATGGGGTAAGAACTCCCAAGGGTAATGAGCGTAAATTTCATATTGCATTCCCGTCATACTTTAATTTAATTATGATTTCTCAAGCACTGGGAAGCATGATTAAATCAACGGACACAACAGGTACTAATCAAAGACCAATTTACTTTTACTCTAAATCAGGTGCTAGAAACTTTATTGAATACAATACAGCAACAGCGCCATTGACAATAGGAGACAAAGTATTAAATTGTGGAGCGTGGTTACTAACAACTCCCCAAGCTGAACAAAACACTGCCGACCCTGGTGATGCTATTTCAAGCGGAACTAGTGAGGGTATTTCTAAAGGTGGTAAGAAGGCTAGCGCTTAATTTGAAAGGTGGTTTAAAAACCACCTATATAAATGATTTACAATTTATTATCAGCAGGCAATATAAACCAAGAGACAACCATATACCTACCAACAGAGGAAGGCGGGTCATGGTTTAAACATATAGCACTAATATTTGAATTTAATCTAACTAGTGGTGATTGGAAAGATTTAAAATCAACAATCATTTTTAGAAGAAGGTGGATGTACAACCAAAAATATATATACGAATTTTATGGTGAGATAACACCCAATATCGAAGCAATTGTATATCCATTAAACGACCTATTATATCTAAATTTAGAATCACTATATTCTGACTTGATTTTATCAAAAGCTTTTAAATATCCAGGCGTTGCAGAAACAATAAGCTATGCAACAAGCATTGACCTAATATACGAATATGCTGATGGTTATTAGCAAAAATCCTAAGGATGCAAAAAAAACACCGCCGCCAATTTCCACTGCAAGTTACATAGAAAAAACTAGTAACTGGAACTTGGGAACCTGGAACCTAAAACACTAAAATACTTCCACTTCCGTACTTCCCAACTAGTTGTAAGGGAAGTTGGAAAGTTCCGGGAAGTAACCAAGCGGAAACTGCAACGTGTTGCAATAAAAATACTGCAACAGTAAACCAAGAAAAAGAAATCTACAAACGTCTACACAACGTCTACAACACGCCTACAGACAAAATAAAATCAAAAATACTAATCTACTAGCCTCCCCACACAGAAACAAACCCTAGAAAAACTGTGAAGCTAGCAAATTAGTATGTACCCAATATTATGTCTACAAGTATCTACAAAATTTTCTGAAAATTTTTAAGTGTAGACGGCTGAAATAACTTTAAATCAGGGATTTTAGAGATTGTAGACAAAAATTAAAGATGCCAAAAATACCTCAAAATCAACAAAATTTTTGCAGCCAACAAATAATTAAACTTTTGATTCCTCGTCAAAAAAATCCCACAGTTGGTCTAAATAAGATTCCATACATTCTAAATAGCATTTTTCACTCATTTGATAATGAGACAGTAATAAACCAACGTGTTGCAATGTTTTTTCGTCGGGATTATGAATAAGCTTTAAAGCTATATCTATATAGTTTTTAGACTCAACTAAATAGTCAAAATCATCCCCTAGATATCCGATGATTTTTAGAATATCTTCTTTGTGTGCCATAATCTTAATGCTCTTAGTTGTGGTTAGAACAACTCTGAGAAGTCCTGTTGCAAAGTTGACCGCTAATCAATTTTGCAATGGGCATCAAAGCTTTAAATCAAAAATAACATATATTCAAAACAAAAAAACCTTCTAATTAAAGAAGGTTAATTAAAATGGCTTACGTACACCTTTTCAAGGCTAGATTTAATTATAAGTTATAGCCTAGGCATTTAAATCATCATCAGTAATTTCAATACCATATAAAGCCGTTAACAACTTTATAACTGATTTTCTAGCTGACTGCTTAGATTTCAAAATACTTCTAGCTTCAGCCAAAGCATTATCTAAATCAACAGGTAATTTTTTATCAGATACAGACGGGGGATTATTACCTGTTAACATATTTCTATATCTATCAGCTAGCTCAGAATCTTCATGCAACTTCTTATCATAATTATCTAGCTCACCGCTTATATACAAAGACTTTAAAGCCTCAACCCTATCTTTTATAGGTAAAGGTAAACGAACATGAGTAGTTTCATAAGGAGACTTCTTACCACGACCGCCTAAATTCTTATTCATAACCTGTTAACAAGTTTACTATAAAGCCACTATAAACTCGTTAACAGGTATTGTCAACACAGCTATATAAACTTGTTAACAAGTATAAAAACCCATAAAAAATCCTGTAACACTAGCCACAGGATAAAATAGAACGACTTATTCAATTTTAAGGTCAAATGTCAAACAAGACAATCTTGGGGGGTAAGAAGTATTATCGAGAAATATCTCAGAATGTAGTCCCTGATATATACGTTTAGGGCGTAAAAATCCTGAACCCTTTAGATAAAGTTTAGCTTTACTATCAGGTGTTACACATCGTGAAAACATAGGATGATTTACATATATTTCAATGATGTAAATCAACTTACCCTTATAAACATCAGTCGTAACACGAGGATTAACAAATTCTGGGAACAGTTGAGGGATACCATAAGCAATCCACAATTGAGTATCCATTTGTAGTATAAGTAAGTTACAATTTAGTTAGGCAGTTTGCAATATTTCTGTACTTTTTGTTTCCACTTAAAGTACACCGAAGTTCCCGAAGATTCCTCACTTGGTTCCTGTTCCTCACCAATTAAATCTTCGGGTTCTTTTTCAGAAATATATTGCTTAAAAACTCCTGTAACAGAAACAGCCCTTGACTTTCTCAATTGGGTAGTAACAACCTCAAGCCATTCCTTATCGACAACTAAATCTTGAGGTTTAACCGAATACTTGAGAACCTCACATACACCACCCAAAAACTCATCATCAAGAGAATCAACCTCCCCAAGCTTGCCCTTAATAGCCTCAATACGAACAACAGGGTTATAGTCAACTCTTAAACAATCCTTCCAAAGTAAACGCCAATTAGCTTGAGATATATACCCATACCTAAAATAGTCAGGATTCACCATTAAAATGGCATGGAAGTGGGGGTGTGCCCTCCCTAATGCACTTCTAGTCACTTCGGTGGTTCTAATGCATCCTAGAGCCGGAAAACAGCGTCTTTGAATCAAACGTTGCCAAGACTTGTTCATCCAGTCAAGATGCGATCGCAACTGGTCAACCTCACAATTCCTGACTGTAAGAGTCAAAAATATAAATTGGGCATCAGGATAATCGCTAATAATGCTAGGTAATGCCTGAAAAAATCTAGCCCTCCACATAAGCTGCTTCCGCCATTGACAAACTGGGCAAAATCTAACACGGCAAAAGTACGCCATATGAAGCTTTAACTTAGATTCTCCACTGTCAGGGTTAACAGCATGGTTAAACTCTAACCGCTCACTACAAGCATTTATTCTATCGGCATACCTTTGATGTATACCACCATCGTAAAGCCCAGAAACCTTATCAGAATCAGCACGATGTTTATCCCAAGGTTTATCTTTAGGAGAAACTTCGCTAAGATAAAATTCATCTGGGCACGT
>AP018278.1 GCA_004296455.1 Calothrix sp. NIES-4101 | reverse complement strand
CTCATATCTTGCACCTAGCTGTGTAAACACGTAAAAGCGAATATAATGATGCAAAATCTTACAGGAAGCAAAGGCTTGTCGAAAGCAAAAAAAAGGTAATTAATAATACTACAAGCTAACTAATACTACGGGTTCGGATGCCAAAATAACAGATGCTAAGATGCTGTACGTTTCAAAGGGGATGACCGCCATGAAATTGTCAGATTTGCATTGGCAACCGAAAACATGAGAGAAAAGGCGTGAAATATCTGATTAAACAAAGCACTAAGAAAATGCTTGCTCACGCCCAAGATTTAGTGTACACCCTCAAAGAACTGATGCCGACGCAGTACCAAAAAGATAACCTAGAAGCGATGTTGGCGTTATTCTTAGAGGCACAAGGACACCCATTACCTGAACATAGTCAGACAAAATCCCCAAGCGCAATCAGTCGATTTTTAAATATCAATCCTTGGTCAACAAGGGAAATGATTCGGATAATTCGCTCTTCAGTATTACAAAAAGTTATCAATTCATTATCGTCATCAGGCAAAGGGCGCAGACCATTTTTACAAGTAATTATTGACCTGACGACTTTAGAAAAACGTGGCAAATTCCCAGAATTTAGTGATTTAATCAAAGTCTATAATGGTAAGCGTGGTCTCCATCTAGTCGTAGTTTATTTGGTAATAGGACAATGGCGCATTCCTTGGAGTTTTCGTGTTTGGCGAGGTAAGGGAACTCCTTCCCCTGCAATGCTTGGGCTCAAACTGGTTAAACGTTTACCTCTTTCTTTAACTCAACATTTTCAAACAATTATTTTAGCTGACACAGCCTTTGGCAGTGTAGAATTCCTTGAGGGTGTACGTCGGCTTAAATATCATGCTGTTACAGGTGTATCTAGTAGTCGTAAGTTGGCTGATGGCAGATTTTTAAGACGTTTACATCAACAGGGTCAACAGGTTTATTTATTTGGTTTAAATTTCCCCGTTACCGTTTCTTGGTATTACTTAAAACGCGATAATGGCAAACTAGAAAAACGCTTTGTTTTGTCTACTCGTCCAATTAAAGCTTCTACTCTTAAGTGGTGGGGCAAGCGTCGGTGGCAGATTGAGGGGTGGTTTAAAACTGCAAAGCATCGTTTTGGCTTACACCGTTTTGGGCAAGGGACTCTGCTGGGTATGTATCGCTGGCTTATCCTTTCACTGACTGCTTACCTCATTGCCCATTGGACTTATCTCCATTTTCAGGGCGCATCGCCACCTGATTGGGGTCAGGCTGCACAATCTGCCCTTGAATCTATTTTTCCACATATAATTGTGTATCTTCTTTTACTTGATATTCAACGGCTAACTCCCCTTGCACGTAGTCATGGTTTTGACATTCATATTTCCAGGTGCAAGATGTGAGTAGACCGATTATTTTAATGCCGCAGGTGGAAGCGATTGTATCTGTGGCTTTATCGCCGTAGATTTCCTGTAGTGCTTCGATGCTTTGAGTAGTCATGTAGACGCTAACTCCCTTTGATCGCTCAAAGGTTAACATGTCGGTTAATCCACTAAGCTTATCAAAAGCTGGCAGCTCATCGATAAATACAAAGATGTCCTTTTCTTTTACTTCAGGTCGCATCTTTATATAATCAACCAAGCTTTTAAACATGGCTTGAATAAGAGGGTTACTAACTTCGGGAGTCGAAGAATCGCGCCCAATAACTAAAACGCCTTCAGAGCCATTAATAAAGTCTTTTAAAGAGAGCCACCTATCTCTAGGGGTGTGATATTGATGTGCCGCAGCGCTTTTAAAGCGTTTAATGCTTGAGGCGGCATTGATCTTAATGCCGGCTGTGGTTTTCTCAGCGTCACTATCAATTAGTAGCTCTTTTACAGCCCGTCCAAAATCTGTTTTATCTAATACTTCTCTCATAAATTTTGTTCCAGAGAAGAAGAAGTAATAGATGGTAGCTAGTTGCCAATCTAGTTCATCGACAATAGAGGCGCTAGCAAGTAGTTGCGCGGCTTGCTGCCACATCGGTTCGCTTTTGGCAATAGGGAAAATAATCGATAATTTCTCTTCGATAAAGTTTTCCTTGCCTTCGCAGTCCTTAGCAATATGCCAAGCGTATCCAGTAACACCATCACTGGGAGTAATTGACCGATTATCTCCTTGGTTAATATAGTAAAGCGGAACGTTATTTGCTTTTGTAAGAGCATTAGCTACCGGAAGCAGGTCGCCTTTGGTATCAAGAATAATAACCTTTATTCCGCTTCCCTTCTTACACAGTTTTAATGTTGAATGACACGTCATTTTTAGCAGCATAGTCTTGCCAGAGCCAGGAGAGCCGATACTCAAGACATTTGTATCTAAGCTACTTCTAGAGACTTCCTTTCCGGCGTAACAAATAGGCTCTTTGCAGCTTTCTTTTGCTGTTCTACGTCCTAATTTTTGGCTACTTACGGTGAAAATATTTTCTCTCAAAGAACCGTAAGAGGTGTTCTTTTGAAAGAGGGAATTTAGAAATGTTTTAATCACTGTCTTAATTTAGAAACGACATTTAGGCAAATACTAAAATTAAGAGAAAACTCCATAAGCTGCTAATCGCTATTAGGGAGTTTTCTACTAAATAAGCATTAATTTTCTTGGAAGATTGTTGACGATGTGCAGCACGTTCACAAAAACCACCACAAAGGAGGTTTTTGTGAACTTAGGATGTTTCCCGGTTGATGTTAACATCTTGAGCTTTTTGCCTAGTTTCATGCTCTTCTGGCGCATGAAAATTAGATTCTTCCCTGCGTCGCCATTTATCAGTTTCCATTTGCATTAACATTTCTATGCTTTGCTGTCGATTGATATATAGATTTACAAGGTACAAATAAACATTGAACGTATTGCGAGTAATTAAAGCCAGAACGGCAGCAACAGCTACAAGCGTAAGACTAAAGCTTTCAAGCTGACCATCTAACACGCTTAAATCTAAGCACTCATAGGGCACTAAAGAGAGAAAAAAGGGATGTTTGGTAAAAACGCCAATCCCTATAAATGCTAAAAACGGCAGAGAAAAAAGAATAAAAATAGCACCTACTCTACTTTTCTCAGACGCTTCTGTTCTACTAGTAAGCTCAGGGTTTGAGTATTCTATAAACGGTTTTTGATGATATGAAACCAGCACTATTAAATACCCAAACAGCAGCAAAAAGTAGCCGATAATAGATGGACTGCTTTTTCCTTCTTGGTTAAAAAAAATGCTGTAAGGGAGGTTTGCAAACATGGCAAAACAGCTAAGCGTCAAGAGGTATAAGCCTGAGAAGCGCAGAATGAGCTTACCTGTATCACAAATGAGCGAGCCTCGAAAATCAATACCATCTGCTGCTAGCTCTTCACGAAATGGGTTAAACGTTCGATAAAGCGAATCTCGCACCGATTGGATGTCGCAAAATTCACTTTGCATCATCAAAGCGAGGGAGAAAGCTGATAGCCACCCGCAAAGGACAAAAAGCTTTTGAAAGCCAAAGCAGGAGAAGAAAGGCAGGGGAGTTTGAAAGAAATGGAGAGAGACAAAACTTATTAGCGAAAGCAGAAACAATAAGGTAGGTACAATGCTACCTTGTGTAGTTTTCATTGACATGACACAAACAGCCTCTAGATAAACTTAGAGTAGGATGAGAAAAATCGCTAAAATGTACAATTCATAGGAGACCCGTAAACTTAAAAAAAGCCTCCTAAAAACGCATTTAGTTTTTCCTAAAAGACAGCTACTTAACTAATCGCTCAATAAATCAAGACAAAAAGAGATAAACAACAATTAAGACACGGCGCATTTTGACTTATCGCGCGATTAGTTTTATTTTGAATAAATTACCATCGCTTACGCACACCAATAATTTTGAGCTTTTTTAAGCCACAATACGTAAGCGTTAATACTTTTTTTTATATCATACTCTTTCTTACTAGAGAAAATGTGTTTCTCTAATTTCAGGAAGATTTACAAAATCTTTAAAAAAGATTGAATTCTCTATAAAGCTAAAACCTTTAAACGTGAATTTTGGTAACAATTCTGGGTTAGTATATCTACCCCAGAAAAAGTTAAAATTCGCACTCATAAGACCGTTTTTTCTCCTTTTCTTTTCTCTCGGTATTGTCTTTACTAGCGGTTTTGTTTGAAACTTGATAAGTGTAGGCAACTAGAGAATTAATTGGTGGAATTAGGGAGAGATTTCGCTCAAAAGGGTCGCCATTTTCCCAAAACTTATCTCCGTGCTGCGCGTTCATTAGGCGATAAGCTTGACGCTTGGAAATAAGTCCTAAGGCTTCATAGACGTTGATTTTAAATTGACTTAGAGGCTCGTTTTTCGGCGTAGTAAGCCGCAAATATTGTTTCCGCGTAATTTTACCTGTAGCATAAAGACACTTCATTTTTAATTGGTAGATTTTGATACTTTTTTTAGTATATTTAGGATTAGATTTAGAGGTAATTAAAACTTTCTTTCTCTGATCACGCAGCCACTCGGAATAGTAGGCAATTAAATTTTTAGCCGTTTTGTAAAGTGAAATCTGGGCTGACGCAAAGTTGATTAACTGTCTGCCCTCGCCACTCAGGCGATAAAAGTTTCGCTCACGCTGGCTAAAACTACTTACGCGGGTAAAGTTTTCTTTAAAATCACGGGCAAGCTTTAGCGCCTCATCCGTACCAACCTTACCGTTACTTACGGAGAGGGCAGCCGTAGTAATTTGCGGCTCAGAGATGGCGCGTTCTCTCCCAGTGCTTGGATGCTGCTGGAGGTAAGTGGCGATCGCCTCGTTTATCTCTTCCTTGCTTTGAGTCTGGTACTTAGAACGCTGCGCCACTACGTTTTCCCAGACAAAACCTAATTCTCTGCCGCGCTGCTGCCAAGCCTCGATAAGCTGCCTTGTCTCAACGGTTAAATTCTTCGGTTTCCGCGAAGCTAAAACCTTGGCACGCACCTCTTGAGGCGACATATCGGGGCTAACCATCTTCTCAATCTGTTGCGATCGCTCGGAGAATTTTTCTCGAAGTTCGGGCGAAATACCTTCTACGCCAAAGCTTACGCCCTTGCCATCAGAAAATGGGCGATCAAAAGTTTTAACGCCAAAATTTAGCTCTAGGCTGCGCCTGAGCGTGTTTTGATACACCATGCCAGCCGCATAGCGGTTCTCTAAGATTTTGCGCCCATCAAGCGCCAAAGCTTTGCCCTGTTTGTTAAAACCGATATTGAGCATGACCACATGCGTGTGAAGCTGGGGGTCAAGCTCACGGCTGGTGGTGTGCTGAAATACGGCAAAGATGCCTTCAGCTTTCTCACACCTTGCCCCAGCCTTGCCAGTGCGGACATAACAGGCATTTTCTTCTAAATACTGGATAGCCCTAGAGGCGGCATACTCGTGAATCTGGTGGAGCCTTTGCCTTGAAAGGTCATCGGGGGCAAGGCTCCAAAGGATCGAGAAATCCTTGGGTGCGCTAAAGACGTTATCATACGCCACAACTGAGCGTCTCTGCTCAATTACCTCTTTTACCTTGTCTTTTAAGTGGGGGGGAATGCTTTTTTCGGATTTAAAACTTGAAATCTTACCCGTATGGGGGTCAGTAAACTGCCATGCTTTATAGTTTCTAATCTGGTAAGCGCCCTGTCTAAGGAGTCGCTCCCCATCGGGGGAGAGACCACGGAAGAGGTTTTTAAGCCTTTCATCATTTTGCACAATGCGCTTACCTTCAATTCCCAGCCTTGCAGCGCCTCTGCCCATAAAAACGCCGGAGGGGTCGAGGGCGGCTGTATAGTAGTCTTCCTTGCCAAGCAAAAGGTAATACTTCTCGCTGCCTGCATGGGCGATGCTGATGCTGTTCACGGTGGGGGGATGGATGGCTATATTTACCGAGGTTAGCCCACCCGAAGGGTGCAAATGTGTCAATCCCCGTCCATGAGACAATTTCGTGGATGGAGGGTATTTTTCTCTGTCGTCCAGTGACTACCGCACGCGGTAATTAATAGATGTCCAGAGGTACGTCCACGGCATCCACGTCGATTGTGTGGACGCGGCTCCTAGTTTTTGGATTTTTAAAGCCGCTAATTATCTCTTTAGTTGTGTAGCCACGGCTATATAACTTTGAGACTGCTTTAATTTTTTCAAAATCTTCTATTGAATAAAACCGGTTGCTTGTAGGTAGCCCCGCAGTTTTTATGTAGCGAAGGATAGTAGTATCGGCTTTAGAGAAGTACTTTTCTAGGTCTCGCTTTGAGAATTTGCCTTGAGTTTGCTTTGTTTCTGCTTTTTTAAAGGAGTTTTTTCGTAGTTTATACTTTTCATAAAATTCATTGAGCTTAGGAAGTATATCTTTATTTAAGTAGTAGGTTTGACTACTTACGCCTAATTTTTCCGTCCACCTACGGATAGTTGAGGGGGAGCATTTATAGATATCTGCTAAATCTTTCTTAGTAAGCCACATAGAACGATAAGTAATTAGCTGATTTTTACTTAAAATAATAGCTTTTTTAAAGAATTTTCCTCCTAAAATATTGATTATTTACTATTATTATATATAATGTAAGCTACATTATGAAAGTTTAAATATTGAAACTTTTAAATGATTGTAGTCGAGGCGAAAAGGAAACTTTTCGTCTTATTTTTTAACAAAAAAAAGGGCGAGAGAATGCCGACCAAAGCCTTTCTCTCGCCCTTAAAATGCAAAGATAATATTTATGAATATTACAAAAAACAAAGATAGCAAAAACGATGCATTTCTGCAAGCTGAGATAGAGAGTCAATTAGAACAATTTACAGGAACTACTACCTACTATAGAAAATCATTTTTATTTCCTAACTTTGTTCTAACTGACGGCACTCTATACTTAGCTGAAGTTTGTAAAGCTTATTGGCTGCTTAACTTAATAGCAAGTTTTCAAGAACATGAAGATATAAAGAACAATCCTTACCTACAGAGAGGGACTCAGTTTTGGGAATTAGAGGTTAAAGACTCAAAAGGGTTACTTACCTGTGAATGTGATGAAGAAAAAACTGTTATTAAGCAAAGGATTGATGATACAGATTTTCCGCTACAAAAAATTAGAATTTGGGTAGGAAAAACTGAAATCTTGGGTTCCTTAGTTTCAGTAGCTTTTCTTCCAAGTGAATATTAATTTTTAGCATTTAACAAAAAAAAGAGCGAGAGAACAGCTTTTGCACGGGCATTCTCTCGCTCTTAAAACATGAGATAATATTATGAATATTACCGAAAGTAAACTTAACAAAAAAAGTGAGCTACCGCAAGTATATATAGCTTGCCTTAGCGCTTATAATTCTGGCTATCTTCATGGTGCTTGGTGTGATGCAACGGATGAAGAGATAATCCGAGAAACTATAAAAGAAGTTATTAAAACCTCACCCGTTAGTGATGCTGAGGAGTTTGCAATACATGATTATGATAACTTTTATGGTGTAAGCTTAGGAGAAAATCCTGATATAGCTAAGTTAGTAGAAGTTGCTGAGTTTATTGATGAAAACGGTGAGCTAGGAGCCGAATTAATAGATTACTTTGGAGATATAGAGTATTCAAAGCGAGCAATGGAGGAGTATTATCATGGAGAATATAGCAGTTTAGAGGATTTCGCTTATCAGTTTGCACAAGACACTATGGAGATACCTGAAAATATAGAACCATATTTTGATTATGAAAAATTTGGTCGAGATATGGAGCTATCAGGAGACATTTTTATAGTAGAACTTGGCTTTAAAAATATTCATGTATTCTGGAATTTTTAAGATAATCTAAATTTCTAAGCCCTCTTTTTAGCTATAAGGGGGCTTTTTTTTATGAGTTGTAATAAATGCCTGAGATATGCCGATTTTATGGAATAGTGATCTGTATGTATCTTTCAGACCACAATCCGCCACATTTTCATGTGTTTTATAACGAAGATGAGGTAGTTTTTACTATTTTAGATTTAAAAATAATTCGAGGGAATTTACCAAGAAGGGTAAGAAATTTTGTACTTGAATGGGCATTTGAAAGGAGAGAGGAGCTGATGAAAAATTGGGAATTAGCACAAGCGAGGAAGCCATTAGTAAAATTAAGTCCTTTGGAGTAAAAAAATATGTCAGAATTTATTGAGTGGGTAGTAGAAGAAGTTAGATACTTAGAGGAATACAAATTACTAATAAAATTTAGAGATGGTAAATTAAAGATTATAGATTTTAAAGATGAGCTTTGGGGAGAAGTTTTTGAGCCGTTAAAGGATATAAACAATTTTAAAAAGGTATCAGTAAAATATTCATCTATCGAGTGGGAAAATGGAGCAGACATTGCACCTGAATGGCTATATGAAAACGGCGTAGAAGTCACAGAGATGGGTGAACCGCCTACAGTTACGGGAACAAGCGACTAACTAGCGGAGGGGAGAGTCAAGGGGGAGACCTTGAAATTTTTTTGGGAGGGACCCACGGTAGTGGGAGGAACCGAAAAAAATTTTGAGTACCCTTTACTCTCACCGCAGCGAAGAAACTTGAAGAAGCTAAGGGGAATGATTTGTAGCCAGAAGGATGACTGAAAGTGGAAGAATATCCATCGGCTACAGAGCATTGCCCTTGGCTGCCATTTCGGCGAGAAAGCTTCCCCTAGAAGGGGACGGGAGGGGTTGATAAAAATGGGCGTGAGCGATGAGCGAACACTATATTAACTGTTAGGTACATAATTACCTAAATTACCTACCTAATTAATTGCATATAGACGTTCAATATATATCTAAAAGAGGATTTACAGCTGGAGCAGGATTATTATAGAGACAATATAATCTAAGTCAATGAGTTCTAAAAAAAGTCCACGTTATCTCTACACATATTGATTTAAACTATACTTTTTAATATATTTTGTAAGTTTGATATCAAGGTAATATTAGTTTCTTCTGGATTAATTTTCCATACTTCTGATAAATGAGGTATTACTTTTTTAACATCCCAAGGCATTAAGATTTTTTGATTAAGCCTTGCAAAGGGTCCATCCGTTTCAGTTAATACACGTTCTTTCGGCATTTTTTCAACTAAAGATTTCCCCTTTTTTGTTGCAAGCATCGCTGGACTGACTGAAAACCAACATCCCAAAGATATTGCTCTTTGAAGCTGTGTTTGTGTACCAGTAAACCAGTGCAATATTGGAATACCTGCATCTTGGTAATTAGTTAAACAATCTAGGAAAGAATCAACAGCAGATCGACAGTGGATTGACATTATGCGACCACCAGCTTTTTGAGTAGAGTTTAAAATATGCTCTAAAACAGAAATTTGAATATTTTGATATTGTGTATAATCTTTACCGCCATCAAGTCCTATTTCTCCAACATATTTGGCTTTTAATACCAACTCATCAAATAAATCAATTTCTTGATAACGCTCATGTGCTAATTGAGGATGTAAACCCAAAGAAGTTCTAATTCTTTTGCAACCTTCTGCTAATGATTTTGTTCCTTGCCATGCTTTTGGTGTGGTTGTTACGGAAAGAACATACATATTTTCTTTGACGCATTGCTGAACAATGTCTTTTGGGTTGGGGTAAAGGTCAAGATGGCAGTGCATATCAATCATTATATAATTCTCTCGTTTTCAAAGAAATTTTCTACTTCTTTTATGCCACGTATAAAGACCTGTTTATATTTCTCAAGCTCTAATGGTTCTAATGTAATTAAACCACTATCAGATATCCATGAGTTAATATTTTTTGTTGATAATTTCTGAATTGCTATCATTAAAGCGAATAGATCATCACGATTTTTAATATCATTTTTTATGTGTGATAAATCTGGATTTAGATACGAAGTTGATTCTTTAATACCTGCATATATGAGAGCAGAGCGTCTTATAAGACAAGGAATGCATTTTCCGCATTGTTTTCTTTTTCGCTTCCATTTACTACATGATACTGTGCTTGATACAATTTTATTTAACAATTCCTGGTTTTTACATTCTTTCAGCATTTCACCTTTTGTTTTAAATTGATAAGGATTAATGATAGTTGTTTTTATTTTTACAGAGTCAAAAATAGATTGTATTAAATTTAGAAAATACGGGTGAGTTGTCCTTGTACTCAATGAGCCTATTCTTCTAGCTGTCAATGGAGCATTTAGGGAAATAAATCCATTTTCTGGAACATAAAGTGGAACATTTATTAATTGATTTTCCTTGGCTATAGCGGATGCTACAATTGCTCCAAATGCTAAAAAATTTAGACTTCTGGTACGCATTGTTACATCAGTTTTTCCGTTTGCTGATATGGGATTGGCATTGACTGAAAATTGTGAAAATTCTCCTAAAAATTCTTTGGCGATACTATCTTGGTGAGATTTATCACCTTTGTAAGCATGGCTTATTAATAAGGGGGAGTGATTATTCTCTATGAGGTCAATTACCCCAATTGCACTATCTAGACCACCTGAAAATAAGCATACACATTCTCTTTTAATAAGATTGGTCAACCTATACTTACTGTCTTTAAAATATGGAATAGGCGGTTCGTATCCCCCTTCTGTAATTTCTAGACTCCACAAATCTCCACTAAGAAAATGTAAAGCTTCTTCAAGCTTTTCTTTCTGACTTATCCAAATTTCTGGTTGATAGAGGGGAATTTTTAGTTTGATATTCCTTGTCCAGCCATCTGATGCCATCTTTCTTAGAACAAAAGTATCGGCAGATGTAACGGCTAACGCTAGTGTCATGAAATCAAACTCAGTTGGTGGAATCTGAATTCCTAATCTCTGAACCTTTTCTATTACTGGTTTTCCGATAGTTGCAATATTTGCTTGTTTGCGACCATCAATCCCATAAATTTGTACTGGAATTACCTCCTCTGATAGCTCTGGCAACAGATTAGGATTATGATGTACAGCTACTGTTATCATTGATATTTCTCCCAATCAATCCATACAGCTTTGATTACATCTTGCTGAATAGCAATTATTTGGCTCCTCGTTAACGATCGAACATTTTCTTTAAACATAGGAGCCATATGAATATCGACCTCTACTTTAATAAGTTCTCTTAACGAATTCTCTGCTACAATTTCCTGACTAGGTGTTTCTGCTTTAATCCAAGCTTTTCCTGCATCTTGAAGTACCTGTAGAAAGATACTTTCAGAGATGTAGGAAATCATTGTGTTGATAACAATGTCATCAGTAATTACATTCGGATCGAAAGTTTCGACACCATTTAGTGCTATTACTAAAGCATAATTAATAGCACTACGAATTTTATCTGAATCTCCTCCTACGGGAGTTAAAGTTTGAGTAATGCTATTAATAGCAATCTCGCATGGCATTCCAGCTAAAGAGCTTATATTAATTGATAAGTCTTCGCCTACTACACCAGTCCCACCGCTAACTAGTGTGCTATATAGTGAAGCACCAGCTTTTACTGAATTACCAAGTCTTTTAGCTGCACTACCAGCACCCCCAGTACTTTTTCTGGCGTAATGTCCTAAAGCTGAATTGAGCGTGGATGGATTACCTGTACAAACAAATTCTCCAAACTTTTGGCGAAAAGGTTTAAACCTTAAGGGTTCAGGAGCTTCTTGAGGTTTAGGTTCCAGTGATGGCTTTTCATCTTCCGATGGGTCATCTGCCCAAGGTGGAACTAGAGGGGACTTTCCACTTGGACCAGGATGTGATTGTGAGGTTCCCATTATTTGTTTTCATACCACTTTTTATCTTTGAGCGATACATTCATCCACGGTTCTTTTTTATCAAAACTTTGAATGTAGCGACATAAAATTTTTGCCGCTTCAGGGGATTTATCAGCTAGTGAACATGCACCTACAAAGCCATCGGGTTGAGTACTCCAATCTGATATTTGTCTCAAATACTTGATAATTTCTTCCATAACAGGAATTTCTTCTTCTAATGGAAGATTTTTTAAAGCCTTACTTGCAGCAGAAGAAGAAATACTTTTAGTTTTAACCAAAGTTTCTAATGCCTCACGAGCATTTGGCGATAAGCCAATTGTATAGACACCAAAGGGAATGGTTTCTCTAGATAAGTAGATTGCAGCTCTTAAATCTATATTTTGTAACTTTGGTTCGAGCTTACTCCAAGTTTTAATAAATTCTAAATTTTTCTCCCAACTTTTTGGTAAGGAAGGAGATTTTTTCTCCTCATCAGAATCCTCCAATTCCTTAAAAATTTTTGGCTTCCCATTTTCTGTATCGATTAGTTGGTAAAATTCTGATGTTGCTTCTACACCCATACAACGCTCAAATATAACTAGCTTTGTAATAATGCTTTCATCTAATTGCATTCCTCTACGTTTCGCAGTTTTCATCCGCATTTTTACTACGTTAAGTAGACGTTTAACGATTCGAGGATTTCCTTGAATACTTGGCGATGTAGCGAGAATTGGGGTAATTCGATCGGCTAATTCAAAAGCATTTCTTAAATTTTCTTTATTTTCGTCACCTGTAATCTCTAATAATTTATCTATTTTAATTGGATTTTCTTTCCACGAAAGTTGAAGCGAACGTTCTAACTCGCATCTTAATTTTTCTAATACATCCTCGTTAATACGACATTCAATAGCAAATAACATGAATAAGTAAGCCCTTATCTCACGAATACCAACTTTTGGTACTCGGATCGGAATCTGTATTAGTTTATCTATATAATCAATCAGATGTCTTTCATTTGCACCCTTAAAATAATCGGCAACTGCACCTCGAATCATGTCTTCATCTGCTGCAATTATGAAGACAGTGTTCGGAAGAAATAAGAATAGTCGTATAGCTTCTAAAGTGTGGATTGTATTATTAGGTAAACATCGATCTAGATTATCGATAACTACAACAAGAGTTTTTCCAAGCTCTTTTAATACTTCATTATATTCTTGCCTAAAAGCTGTAATTTGCTGTGGAGGAGTTATTTTTTGAGCATCTTTTAAGAGTCCAGAGGCAGTTTCTTTTAGCTCTTTTGTTTCTTTCGATGCATCTTGATAGTCTTTCTCTGTTAACTGTCGTGCTCCTTTAAGTCCCTCAAATATTTTTTCACTAGAACCAATACCCTTAGCGAGTAATCCTCCTGTAGGTATTCCGTGAGCTAATGCAGTACCTTCTGCAATCAAGCCGATAGCACGGAATATGTTGATTCGAGTTAGAAGACCTTTTGTTTTCTCCAGTAGCGTTTTGTTTCCCTCGGCAGCGTCATTTAGTTTTGAGGCAATAACCTCAAGAATTGCTACACGAGCATCATCATAACCCTGATACAGCCATGCATCAAAGTTTACAAATATAAATTTGTTATCACTAGAACTACCTAACTCTTGCAATTCTTTCTCGATAAGCTTCAGCGTAGAAGATTTTCCTGATCCCCACGGACCGAAAATACCTAACGAAACTGGCAACATATTTGGTGCGGTTAGAATATCAACCGCTAATTTGGATACCTCACCGTAGTTTAAATAATCGATTTCTGATTCTTTATCTGACCACATTTATACTATCCTTTCAACAGTAATACAGTAGCTTTTGAATCGCTCTTGATGAAGAGCATTATTCGTCTCTAACCATGACCTTTCTAAAAAATAGGTATTTATTACTACATTATCCCTTATGCGGATTTCAACATAGTTAAGCTTAGACTTGATGTATATTTAGTCTCTAAACAATAACACAACGTATTCTAAATTGACAAATATTTAATACGTTGAATTTTTATATAATTTCTATTGATTCGATATATGGTGTTACTAGCTAGTGCTGATATAGCAAAAAAAGGGAGATTTATTTGAGGAGGGATAGGTGTAATGACTTTTATTGATGGATTTAGTAGGCAAGAGACGATAGCTTTAGGGGGAACTACATCAAATCGTTTACAGTATCTTGAAAGAACAGGACTGATTATTCCTAAGCGTTATGGCAACACTAGGAAGCCTACGGTAATTTACAGTTGGGAGCATGTACTAGAAATTCGTGCTATTAAAAATCTTAGAAGAGAGATTTCATTACAAACAGTTAGGAGAATAATCAACTTCTTAGATAGAGAAGGATTCGAGGAGAAGTTAAGAGACAAAAAGCTGATTGTCTTGGATGATGAAGTCTATTGGATAATGTCAGATTGGTCTGATTTTCCTAAAGTTATGAAAGTTGCCGATAAGCGCAATAGAAATATTGGACAATATATGCTGATTACTATTCCCTCTCTGTGCGAAGTCGTAAATGAGGTTTGGCAAGCAGCAGAAGAATCTGAAGTTATAGATTTTGAGAGCTTTAAACAACGTGCGAAAGTTAAACCTCAGAAGGTTATGTGTTGAAGATATCGACTGAAGCACATATACACCTCACTTAAATTTAATTTTAACTTTGTCTCTTAAACCAAGCGAAGAAATGATGAACTTCGCTTCTACGCCTACACACGTTATTGAGTAAAAACGGCACGTCGGGAAAAATAGGGTATTTTAAAAGCACCTGAAATAGTTACTAAAATCAATGCCAACAAGCTCAACGTGCCATTTATACTGAATAGCCTACACACTCTAACTAGCAGATACTATTCTGCTTCTCTTTCTGCCAGTAGGAATTTTTGGTAGGCTTCGAGGAATTGCAATTGCGATCGCAGTCGATGGAATAGGTGTAGGAAGCTTATGCAGTCTAAGACGATAATTTCTATACCGCCAGTGCTGTCATGTATCGATGCTGTGTTGTTAAGGGTAGGATACTGCTTTAACTCCGATATTTGTATACCTATTTACAAAGAAGAAGAAAAACGATAAAAACCTTATCCTGTCAGGGATTTATAATTGTACCCCCTATACCAAATCTGCAAGAACGTTACTAACCTGTAACTGATGCTGCTGCCGATTATCATCGTAAATCATCAAAGTTTCGAGCTTACTGTGGCGACTGAGCTTCTGCACCTCCCGCACACTTTGCCCCGCATCCAGAGCCGCCGTAATCGCACTATGCCTAATCCTGTGGGGACTTAGAGGTTTATCAACATTTGCTTTTTTCGCCCGTGTCCTGACCATCTTAGCAATCCCGCCATCGGTAAGCGGATGTCCTGGAGTGTTTAAATCCAGCGCCACAAACAAAGCATCACGGGTAGAAGCTAGTCCCCTAAAATTTAACCACAAACAGATTGCATCAGCAGTTTTAGAGGTTAAATCCAGCTTCTCTTTTTGACTCCCCCTGCCTTTACCCAAAACTAGTAGCTTCCGATTACGCCGGTCAAAATCTCCTATCGTTAAAGCTGCTACCTCGCCGCGTCGTAGGGCATTATCCCACAGTAGCCGCAAAATAGCATAATCTCTGACCCCCTTCGCAGTGGTTGGATCGCAGGTATATAGTATCTGTTTAAATTCAGACGGAGTAATGCCGCTCGTATCCCGATACTTAACGACCGTTTCTCCCTTGATGTCCTCTAGGGTAAAACCACACACCCCTAGCAATCGCCCCTTATGAGCTAGCGCCCGCAAAGCCGAAAGCCGCCGATTTACCGTGGCTTCAGACAATTTCTGCTTCACCATTGCCCCTTTATACCGCACCACGTATTCAAACGCCTGAGCTTGAGGCAGAGCTAAAAAACGCAACACATAGTCCGCACTTGACTCCACCCCAAACATCGTCCTGAAAAAATGCTTAATGTCCCTATCGTAGGCTTTGCGGGTAGATAGACTGCGTTTCTCCTCTAGCAGCATCGCCAAAACATCAGGAGCTAACCACCAAGAAACTACTGGCGGTAGGGTAGCACTACTTACCTTGAGGGCATCGCCTTTCATAATAGCTAGGTGACGATAATAGGTCTTTTCGTTACCTTACCACCCTTAGAACCAAGATTTATCAACCTCTTATTTTTTTCTCAGAATCGATGCTAATCTCTCAGAATCCACTCCCACAGCTTACCCTGAGCTATACGTAGCTCTAATCAGACTAGATTCCTTACGTAAAAACTCTGTTAGTTTGGTGATTGCGATCGCTTATCTCTTTAAACCAACACTACTTCCAGCCAATACCATCAGGGTCTAGCCCGTGATGAGTCAGATAGTAATACCCAAAGCTACATATTTTTACAGTCTAAATCAGGGGAGCTTGGGGTCTCAGTTTTCCTGCGGCTTTTGAGGCTCCCTGTTGCTTGAGATGCTTAGTTTGATGAGCTTTTTAGGTTAAACGCAGCTCTTCGGTTTTGCGATGGCAAAAAGCGCCTAAGTCGCTCTGAATCTAACTCAGGACATATTTTTGTTAAAAACAAACATACCTCCTAAGAAATGATCCTTCTTAGGAGGTATGATATCGAAAGCGATTAAATACCTATCGAGATATTAAATTGTCTAAATTAGTCATAAGCAGAGATTGCCAAGGTTTGGCGACTAGAAACAATCCCGCTTATAAATACCAAAAACCAACAAAAGGAGGTAGAAACAACCAAAAATAGGTGTAACGACGCTCATGCTGGACTTTTTGAAAGCAGAGCAGTGACAACGAGTATAAGAATTGCTATCACTTTACTTAAGCTAGGCAATAAGTGGCTGCTCGTTAAACCGTATCAGCTTTGCTTGTTGCTGTTTCTTAGCTTATCACATCCTGTGGTCACTGTCTCTGCTGTCACATAGAAAAAAAATTTGATTTGTGATTAGGCTTTTTTATGAACGCAGCAGCTTACTATCAGGATGATTCATCACCAAGAGGCTTACTACCTCAAGACCCAATCGGACAGCGTTTTCTTCACTATTTTCATCACGGCTGGAGCTTCATTGAAGCGCCAATGCCAGAATGGGGAGAGCGTCCTACTTGGCGGACTGAGAGGCGTTATCCTTTAGAGCTTCGCAATCTCTGGTCAAAATACAAGAATGAAGAAATGTTGCTGGGCTTAAGTTTTGGCTCACAAACAAATTACCTACTCCTTGATATAGACCGCAAAAGCGGCAACCATCCTGAAAGAGATGCTGGACGCTACAAAGGGATACTAGAGGCGCTAGAGGAAGATACAGGGCTGTGCCGTTATGTGCCAATACAATCGAGCGAAAGTAGTGGTCTGCATATATATTACTTTCTGCCTGAGCAGCTACACTCCTTTACCCTCGCCTCTACCGTTAAACAAACACTTAATAAAGCAGGCTTTCAACTACGAGACGGGCAACTAGAGGTTTATCCTAACCCTAAGCCTTGGAACCCAGCAAAACCAACAAACTTTCGCTCTCACCGCCTACCTCTTCAACGCGGCTCCTTTTTACTAGACTCAGATTTAGAGCCAATCTCCAATAATATCGAGACTTTACTAGACTGGGCGGATTGGTCAGCTAGTGGGCAAGATGTGGAAACCCTGAGCCTTGCAATGCAAACCGCCAAGGTGGTCTACCAGAAGCAATTTTACGAAAATCAGGGTAAAATTAGCGCCGAAGAATTCTGTTTTCAACTACAAGAAGTCATCGGGCAAGGATGGACAAATTACGGGCAAACTAACGATTTACTACTGACATTTGCTAAGTACGGAATTATTTTTCTGGCTCTCTCTGGCGAGGAACTTGTGGAGTATATGTTAGAGACTGCCCTTAACTCTCCAGGCTATCGTCAATTCTGCCGTCACCAGCACGAAATTGAGCGGCGAGTACGGGAGCGGGCTGTAAGCGCCGAGAATTACCCTTACTATCCCTATGCTAGCAAGCCTCCACGTACTAAGACCTACAAGGAGCAATTTTATGGCGAGAGGGGTCAAGTAATTCCCTTTCCTCAAAAACAGGTACAGGATGAGACCATAGGGCGAATTTCTGCCACTATTGCCATGCTAAAGGCAGAAGGGAGATTTCCTAGTGGTGTCTATAAACGCATCCGATCCATTATTGAGCAATCAAACCTAGCTTTTGAGATGGGAGTAAGTCAAAGCACTCTTTATAAGGAGGAATATAAGCCTTTATGGCATCCAGCCTACGAAATAGTTGAAACTGAATTAGCAAAAGAGGGTGTAAACCCTGATTCTACCGAGCTAAAATACCCGATTTTACCTGACCCTTGGCTAGAAGAAATAGAAGCCTTAAATCCAGCTATATCAAGCGTCTCAGATAGTTTACACCACTTTGATGTATATGAAGGTTTTTGTTTACCTTCTACAAAAGGGGGGGAGTGGGAGGTAATTACTGCTTATGAGCGCCATCCTGAAGCAAAGGATGAGAGCATTGCAGCAGATGGTGATTTTCAAAACCACTTAGAAAGCATTGTTTTTACAGTTTCTACAAGCCTTTACTTCTCTTTACAATCAAATACAGTTTCTCACCCTCAATTCAATTTCTTCTCTGGAAAAGAATACAAACCATTTTCGTCTTTAATTCTGATTGATAAGAATTTCCAATACTCCATCCAAACGGCGGCAAAACTCGAAAAACGACAAATTCCCGATAAGCAACCCTTATCAATTGGGCAAACGGCGCTCCTGATTTGTACCGACCCTCCGCCATCGGGGGAAACTTTCTGGGATAGCAGGGGTGATAGCAACCTTGATAGCAGATGTGCTAGTAGCCTTGATAGCAGGAGTGATAGCAGAGGTGCTAGCGGCACTTGTCGGGCGGGGATTAACTCCTCTATACCACCGTCTATACCTGTTTCTATACCACCGCAGGCAGTTCCATCAATAAGCTACCCTACTACAAAGGGCAGCTTATTGCCTGCCACAAGTCCCCCAAACTTTTTACCTTGTTCTCTACTGGTCTTTCTACCTGTAGCTCGCCTTGTTCCCTCTATCAAACCATTTGCAGAAGCTATAAACACGGTGGATGTCCCGATAACGGCGGAGGTTCCGACAACTCTCCCTCCTGCCCCCGTCTATACCGAGCAGCAGCACCGAGAAGCCATTCGGTGTAGGCTGCAAGCCCTGCCGAGGGCTAAACACCTTGTGCGAGTTTTCTGTAACAGTGAAGGCATTTCCCCCATGCCTTCGCTACGGCAGGATATGGAGCAGTTTATTTGGTATTACCTAATGCAGCGATCTCCCTCTCCAATTCTTAAAGAGCAGACAGTAGCTTGGTTTGCAGCCCACGAAGAATTAACAGCACAAATAAAGAGTTTTACTTTGTTCTGGGAGTATTTACAGAACCTACAATAAAAGAGACAAAGTTCCTCTTGGGGGCAGTTATGGCAAGAAAAAACTCACTCAGGGAAGTTAAGGGATTAAAGGGTTCTAAAAACCAAGAAGTCTTTGCCTATAGCGACTATTGGGAAGTTTGGGAGCAGATTGGCGAAGATGATAGCGATCCTGATAGCTGGCAATTTCTAGCCGATGGGTTGCTCTCGGATTGCATTGAGGCAGTTTCTCCTACGATCTCGATGCAGCTAGATATGCAGCTGATGAGGGAAAGGAGTCAGCAGCCGCAGCATACTGATTTTTTGGAAGAGCTGCTCCAGCGTGTCCAGAAGCGTCAGGCTGAGATTAGAAAGGAGTGTCTTACAAAGGGAGAATACAAAAAGGACGGCTGGCATATGCGCTCTCAACACACACGGGAGCAATGTGAATATATGGCTCAAAATGGCTACCCTGTGATTAATCAAGTCGAAGGTAGTTAGTTGATTTGAAGCCACCAAAGTTATGGCTAGCCGATTTTACCTCTATCCTTAATTATTTTTCCGCTACCGCTTTAATCTACCAAATCGGCTCTCGAATGCGGGTTCCTTTGCTAACCTGAATTACCCTCACCTTTCTTGGCTGGGGTTTAGGGAACTCTTCATCGGGGAAAGGATAGCGGACATAGCTCTTTTTCTCTGGGTGTTTTTGGAAATACCTTTGGTCTGCTTTGCGGAAAGTCTCTTTTACCGCTCCCTCTACGCTCACAATCACACTAGTTCCTTCTCCCTCTAGTGGCAAGGGTCTTGTAATTCGGTGTAAGTAGAGGAGGCAAGACATGCTATCTAAGTTACACAGCACAGTCCAGAACTTGACTGGTACGTCATTTAAACGCAAATCTTTGAGATTATTGTGCTTAGTTTTGTTGCCCATAGAACGAGCCTGCTCAAGGAGATTACTCTACTACCGGTTATTGTATCTACTTAATGGTACAAATTAATCATACAAGAGACATCAAGCCCTGATACCTAGTTAGCTACCGTGCCAGTGTTACCCCAACGCGATCGCTTCTTTGGTTTTTTGATAATTAAATGGCGGCACAACGACGACGTTCGTTCTCACTGAGCGATTGATATTGTCGCTGCATGTGGGCTTCGATAGATTTTAGCGAGAATAAAATAAGCCAACTTCAAACATTCCCCTAACTAAAATTAGTAGTAATTGCCACTAAAAATAGCTATAAAATTTCACTCTTTGCGCTGTCTCTCTTGATTGGTTTTTTCAACATAACTTTTCATATACTCCTCAATTACCTCGCTCATACTCTTCCTGCTTAAAGCACACGCCGCTTTGAACTCATCTCGCACGGACTCCTCAATTTTTAGTCTCAGTTCAATTTTAGCCATCACTACCTAGTTTTCCCACTGAGAAAGCATTTACTGCAAGGTCAATTTGCATAATCCCTCAAAAAAAACACGTCGTCTATATCCACTGTAGCCATCAGTGGATATAATGGAGCTATGACAAAACTTACGTTGATTGTTTGTTTGTAACTTTCAGCACCCATACTCAGATGCAGCAAAATTCTAGCAAGAGAGAAGGAGGCAGGAATTCTAGAGAAAAAATATTTTAGTGCAGAGTCGAGACATCTGACAGTTAGAAGCTAGAAGTCTTCTCTTATAAGTAGTTGCTCAAAAGTTGCAAGAAGCTGCTGGGAACTTAAAAAGTTTATTTCAGCCCTTACTTATGCCACGTCTATGCACAGTTTGCACGGGCTTGAAGCAAACAATAGTTAAAACCATTGATTTTTCGTGGTTGCGGTTGCTGGTGCAGAGCCAATTGTGCAAAGTAGTCATAGCATTCGCTCAACAACAAATTTATACAGTTTGACGACAGAAAAATGCTAAGTAATCCTGATGCAAAAAAATATTTTGAATTGCATTTCGGTAGTCAAATTTCCGACAGTTCTTGGTATCGATTAAAGCGAGTTCTGCGCGATTGTCAAATGGAGATAACTCTTGAGAATCTAGAAACTGTAGCCAACCTAAAACTAGCTAAACAATACACTCAACTATCCTTAAAGCAGTTAATTAACTGTTACGTTCAAGCCCAAAGATTAGTTAAGGAGCAAGTAATTATTAAAGGAGATACCGTTTTTAAAGAGCTACAAAAAAGAACCAAAAATAAACCCCACCGCACCACAATCATTAGATGGTTTCAAAATTCAGTTAAACCAATCAATGGAAAATTTTTCGATAAGAATAGGAGCTATCAAGCAGAGGAATTAGTCAAAGTGTTTGCCTCAGCATTAATGTACGAAGCTAAACAGTCATTAAAATTAGGTAAAAAACATGAGAAACCACATTGAAAATATTCGCAAATCGGTAAAGAAACTAGGCTACATTCCCACGTCTGAGCAAATAAAGAAAGCGATCGCTAAAATCTGCCCAGAAGGAAAGGATATTTTAGCTAACAAATCAGCCATAGTCGCAGAAGTGATTAGCTATCTTAAACCACCTAAGACAGCCGATTTAGTCACAAATAACCAATCTCAAACTGAGATAGATATTTCACCTACAAATCAACCTAATACCTTAGAGCAAAATACCCAGACATCAGCAATTGCAGAAGCTAATAGCGAACTAGAACTTGTAGCAGCAGAAAAACATGACTTAATTGCATCAAGCGCTATCGCGCTCGGTATT
Organism: Calothrix sp. NIES-4101; assembly: GCA_004296455.1. GTDB lineage: Bacteria > Cyanobacteriota > Cyanobacteriia > Cyanobacteriales > Nostocaceae > Brunnivagina. Next base: position 50,875 of record AP018278.1, on the reverse strand, counting down.
GAACTATCAGAGGTAGAAGTCGAGGAACTTGCGACCAACATTAAAGACAACTTTCTCGATTACGAAAACTTTGTCGAAAATGCAATCGGCACCATTGTTAACTACGCAGAAGACCGCAGTAGCAGATTAGAGCAAAAAATTAGAAATGCCAGAAAACAGATTGAGGGGCGCAGACAGCAATTAAACCAAACCTTAGTAGGCGAATTTCGAGAATTAAACAGCCTTTTTCGCCAAGGAGCAGCAAGACGAAAGCAGCTATCCAGCCAAATTGCAGAAGCCTTTAAAATCTAGCTCAAAAGTCATTTTCCTTATCACAATTATCTTATCTCTCTTGCCACTAATCATCCAATTTATTTGGGGATTAAAACCGCTTACGCCCAGACAAAGAGCAGAAATATTAATGAAGCAAGGATACATCTGCAATGAGCGCTGTAAAGATGAATAACCGCGAGAAAAGCTAACTTAAGAGGGAAACCAATCATGAAAAAATCTAAGTACATCCGCGACCATGTTTCAAGTTATGGAAAACAGATTAGCAAAGCCACAAACAAAAAATTTGGCATCAATAACGCTCTAATTATCCGCGCCGTGGGTGGTGACGATAAAGCATTAAAACAAATAGGAGACATGGGAACTACCGGACAGAGATTAATTGCCGCCATGCCCCTTATCCGCAAAAACTTAAAAGACTACATTGAAGGAATTGGAGATTATAACGAAGCCTTGGCAGATATTTATAAAACCGGAGGACGGGAAGCCGCCAAAATTGATAAAGCCGGAGGCGATGTATCCCTAGAAAATACCCGCTATAGCCACTTAACCCAAGAATACCAAACGAAACTATTTACTGACCTAGAGAAAGAATACCAACGTCATGATGATGCAATGGATGTCATTGAACTTCAGGCGTGGATAGACACGCAAATGGCAACGGTTGAAGCTAAAGCCAAACTAGAAGACATTAGCAACAAGCCATTTATCAATCAAATCAAAGCAGATAGGGACTACGAAGATAAAAAGATTAAACATCTACTTGAAAACGGCTCAGATGGCGATTTAAGTTTAATCCCCAAAAAACACTTTTCCACCAATCCCGTTGTGAAATTCTGGAACAATGTCCGAGAAATATTTAGTTAAGAAAAAGGCTGTTAGCCGTATTTTCTCCCTACCTCTCTTACTTACTCACTATGAGCCATGTTAGAGGAACTAGAATCTGTAGATGAAGAGAACCAAGTAAGCTATCCCATTAGTAAAGATTCCTCATTTACGCCAGATGAAATCGAAATCATCTCTGAATTTAAAGCCAATCAGCAAAAGAAAATCAATAAAAATCGCAGCATCCTTAAAGGATTAGAAGTTAGCTTCTGGGGAATAACCTCCTATTCCCTTGCGCGATTCTTAATATTAACTAGCGGCACGCAGGGGTTAGCCTTAGCAGTTGCCAGCACATTTTTTATCAATCAAATCACTAACCGCGATTGTTTAGATAACTTTCGAGTAGATAAAAAAGATGACCAATGGGAAATAGACGGTATGGGTAGGTTAATCAAATTTGCTTTATCTACAATAGTTTCGGCTGTCGTCCTCTGGGGTGCTGTTGGAGATTTCCTCCAAATGGTTCATAGCTCCGAGCAAACCTATAGCACCCTACAAACAAGCGTAACAGAATTTAATAAACTACCGAGCGAGGAACAAAACAAACTCATTGTAATTATCGGCATATCGTTTGTGGCTGGTGTGTACGCTGTTTCCTCCATGAATCGAAGATAAAAATTTTTGGCAAAAAATACTGCACAAAATAAATCTTGTTTAAATTAATTTTCAGGAGATGAAAAAACTTGCAGGACTAACAGTATTGGGAGTAACAGTTGCCTTATCTAGTACATTTTATTTAGGGCAATCTTTACGACCATTTAATTTAATAGGGGTTAAATTTTGCCCCAAAACTGCCAATAATAGCAACAATTCTAACTACACACCTAGAAATCAAGCACAAGAAAGACTAGACAGTAAATACTGCCAATTTGAACATAAACTCCTTAAAGAGGTTTGGGACAAGGAGCAATTTAAAGCAGCTAAACCGCTCCCCGAATCCTTACTCAGCCGTGATATACCGGCAATAGAATCGGGAACAGTCTGGTTTTTAATAGCACCTATATCGATGGGAGTTGCCTATCTTGCTTGGGCTAAGAAATGCGAAGATGAGGAAACCTACTTTTACGAGCTGCTACAAAACTTTAAAATCCAAGTATCCCTCATAGGTACAGCTAGCAGAGAGGAAATCGACTTTAAATCCCAAGCCATTAAAAGCAAATGGGATAAACAACGAGTTAAGTCCGGCTTTATCTCCCTTGAGGGAATGCAAGATAAACGCAACCGTCAAACCGAAATTCAAAATAAAACCCACACTTCCACCCTTAAACAGTTTGACTTAGCTGACTCGGAGATGGATAAAAAAATTGCTGAGAATTTACGCGATAAACATCAGGCAGAAAAAGATTCACAGAAAATTTTAGGGAAAGAAATAACTAAAATAGAAGATAATTCCTCTAACTCCACCTTAGAGCTTGAAGAAAAATATCAGTGGATTTATAAACTGTTAAAACTACCATTTAGGGTTTTATCAGGTGAGCAAGGTAGTGGCAAAAGTACCTTAGAAAGATTAATGATTAGGCTGCTTAAAAGTGATGGCTACCACATAGTTGTAGTTAACCCTGAGACGAATCCCTCTGTGTGGCAAGGGGTAGAGGTGCTGGCAGATGCGGCTACAATTAACGAGTTTATGTCACACTTTCCGGAAATGGTGCGAGAGCGACAGCAGGAAGCCAGAGATTTAAAAATCGATGAAGATGATTATTTAGAGTTTATTAAAAATAAAGCTGAAAATACCGGAAAAATTGCCGTCTTTTTGATGGAAGCTAACACCTATGAGGTGCATGGAGTTGACCCAGATTTGTGGGCAAATTTTCTAAAACAATCACTTACTAATATTAGGAAATGGGGATTTACCGTGTGTCTTACGGCGCACTCGGATAACCAAACCAGTATATCGAGCAAACTTTTAGGTTTTTCTAAAATGATTGATGCCGCACCGAGGGTTGACTGCATCGCCAAGGCTGGAAGTAACGGCGAGGCTACATCAAGTGGCAAAGCTTGGCTGAAGATGAAGGGAGCGGGTGATAAGGAAGCTTTAGAGGTGGAATTATATAATTATCCAAAAAGCAAGAAGTTTTGATTTTAAGCTAAAATAAATTTTCAAAATTGGCTTATTTGCAGTTTGAAGCGTTTATGTTTGAAGTTCGCTACATCTAGCGATTGCCTACATATCCTGTTTCTTCTAGCTTTTTTTGTCCTTCATCTGAGAGTAAAAGTTCTGCATACGCTTGACCAACTTGCTGCTGGATCTTCCCATTCTGTTTAATGATGATATACATATCATCTCCTAATTCTTTTGGGTATCTCCCGTCTTTAAATACATCAACATCAACTTGATTCCGAAGTTTTTCTGAACATTGCGAACTTGAAATATATGGCTCCTTGTAAGGTGCAACTAGCTGATTGGATCGATTGATGACTGGCAGAGTTTTAATCGTGCATTGAGGCACAATAATTGGTGCTGCGTGGATGAGAATTCCTGCTGGATTTTTTGCCAACTTATTGATAAGAGTTGTAGGTATTGGATCGGTTTCTGCTTTTTGACACTCATCACCAATACTTCGTGAAAGAGGGGTATTGCCAGTGCCAACAATGCGACTGTACACAACAATATCCCAGTCAGGTGCATTGGGGTCAATTTTTCTCCAGTTCCTGATAGTTCCTTTGCAGATTTGGTCAATTTGATCGACTGTCAAGGCAGAAATAGGCAAGCTTGGATGAACTGCAACTGCTTTGAAAGCCCTAGCAACTTTAATGCATTTAATATTTACTGTTTTCTCTTTACATTCAGGAAGTTCGCGAGATGTCTGAGCAAATGCTATTTCTCCTCTCTCCAGCATATCTATAGCTGCTGGAGTTCCAGGAGCTTCTCCTTCTGGTGGTGGCAGATATTGCAATTTAAACCAAGGAAACGAATTCAGAATTGCTGTAGTAATCGGGCTTTTTTCGTTGCGAATAGGTGCCCAAGTTGTACTACCACTGTATCTAAGAGCTTGAGGCGCTACGCTACGCAGGTTAGGGACAGAAGAAACATCCATTATTAACCTTACGGGTGGGTTAACTGGGGGCTGTGATAGAGAATAAGAATTATCTGATTTTGTACTACTTCTTTCTGGCGTATTTGCGTTTGCGTTTGTATTTGGGTTTGTATTTATGTTTATATTACAAGAAGTTCCACCGATAGATAATACAATCAGGATGATAAATAGCGCACAACTTCTCATGAATACTGATTTCCTCTCCTTTAATTGTGACTAATTCTCATCAGTGTAGGTAACAATTAAACCGTAGCGTTGACGGGATTTTAGCATGTAATACAAGTCAATTAGATAACCCTGTTGATCTAACTATTTATTAACGCGAAAGTTTCCACTTATTACACTAAGGAATCTATTCAAATAAAGCATTACAGGCAATTTAGTCATAATATCAAGAAATTTTCTGGATATCGCTAATATTCAGTTATTATACTGATTTTACATATAACTACCTAAATCTGGATTTTTCCAGTGCGATCGACACAACCTAAATTTGTTGCTATTTTCTGAGCCTAAAAACTTTTCCCAGGTTATTACCTTTACCGTAAAAACCACCCGTTACCGTAAATTCTATCTCTGTTAGTGTTATCACTTTAACGTTACCAGTTAGCATTCTTCGATCTTCTATCCCATCTGTAGAAGAAATCGGTATTAAGCCAGACCGTCTATTAAATGAAAGAACCTCTCCATCGAAAGTGTACTCATCTGCCCATAGAATGTTCTGTTGTCCCTCGTTAGAACTATTCCAAGCATTTGCAGGACTACCAAAGTCTTTACCCCAACTTCCTCCCTGATACTGATTGTCTTGAGACAATGTAATAGAGGTAAGCGGATTCTCTACATTCGGCTCATATACAAGCCAAGTACCAACTATTGTGAATTTTTTCTCAGCTTTTACAGGGGGAATTTCTGGTTGCTCAGTTAAACTCTCAGGAGATTTGTTTGCGTTTGTTGGCGTTGTAGCACTTCCTTCTGGGGTATTTGTATTTGTGTTTGTGTTTGTATTTGTATTATTGATACAAGAGTAAATGCTGATAGAAACTAAACATAAAATCAAAATTAAAATTCTTTCTCTGCTATGCATCAGATAATCACTCACCTTGCTAGCACATATTATCCAATTAAAATTGATGTCATTTTGTGGAAGGGGGCTTAGACTCATGTATTGAGCCACTACCAGTATTAACCTGCTGATTACCTCCAGGCGAATTATTTTGATTTAAGTTTAAGTTTGAGATGTTGCTTTGGAAAAAAATGATTCCACCAATCCCAAGCAAAGCCAGTAGACCGATTAGTCCCCAACCTGTAAATTGGAATCCCCCATTGTTTTTGCTCATGTCACCAACCTCTGAAGTCAATTAAGTTACTAAGAGGTGTTGGTAACAAAAAATTATTGTGACAAACACCTCCCATATTTTAACATTTTACGTCAGTATTTATACTGCAATTGCAGAACAAATATTATTTAATTTAATTTCATTAATATAAAAACGATGTGAACTAAAAGCATTACGGAAGAACTTAAAATTTATTTACACAGAAATAAGTTTTTACAGCTACATAGCAAAAACTAAAGCTCCCGACAGCTTTCAGCAGCTTGCCGTAAAGCCAAAAACGCTTCTTTAAGCGGCTGACTAACGGCACTCTCTCCTTCTGCCAGTAAAAGTTCTTGGTAGGCTTCAAGAAATTGCGATCGCAGCCTGTGAAATAGGTGTAGAAAGTGGCGTAGGAAGCTTATACAGTCTAAAATAACAATTTCGATACCGCCCGTGCTGTCATACATTGATGCGGCATACTCCCGTACTGGCTCTTCGATGGCATCGGTAGTAATAAAAATATAGTTATCCACTCGCTTACCCGTACTGTTAATTTTCTGCAAAGCACGGTCAATATCTTGAGTGGTGACGCGCCGCGTTTTCATCTCATAGCTGGTAATCACCAAATCGTCATCGATAAGGGCAATCTCCACATCCCCCAAAGCTCCAGTTTGCTCGTCGGCGGCGTTGTGGGCGGCAAGGGGCAGAAACCGCTCGCCCAGATAGCTTTTGGCTGCCTCATAGGCGGCTGCCACAATCAGCACGGGCAGACGGCTAGACCCCCGACAGCGTAAGTGTTGCTCGATTAGAGTCACAATTTCTTCGGCTGCTAAGGGTATGGCACCATCGGTTTTTTTAAGATCGGCAAGTAGCGTCTCCATTCTCTGCTCTTTTTCGTTGCGGGCAAGGAGCAGACAGCGAACCGTCTCTGCTAACAATTCGGACGGTGTTATCCTGCCCTCATACACGTCATCAAGTAGTTCGAGCGCCGCTTGGTAGAGCTTAGGTGGTCGCCCAACTAAATTGATACTGGGGGTAAGGGTAGTATTACGATTTCGCAAAGCTGGGGTTAGAAAGGCAGTTGTCGGGTTACAGGGCAAGCGGTGCTGGTTGATAAAGCCTGTAATGTAGCTTTCATCGTAGTTACGTCCCGAATAGGACGTAGGAAGGTTAATCTCAGTGTAGGGTTGCCGAATATCAACATCGGGGCGATGAGTTGCCGCCAAAGAACAGGCAAGTAGTAGCCTTACGACTGCCCGATTACCTACGTAGCGAGATACGTAATCAACTTTTGCCGCAATCTCTGGGATAACAATAATCGGTGTACTAAGAGATACAGAGGCTTGCTCAAAGGCTACATTAAGGATAGCTGCTGGGGCTTTAGACATGGAGTGCTTGCTTGTGGCTCGAACTTGGCGTTGGTCTCAAAGTTTACCCACAGCACTTCCTGCCGTGTGGTTTTAATGGAGTGGCACAGCTTTTCAGGCGCTTTTAAGCAGCGCCAATCACCGTAGAGCTGCTGCATTAAGGAACAATCGTAGCCGGAAAGGGCAACTTTCCCCTCTACGTTCCTTAAAACTTCGGCAAGGGCGCAATGCTCCTCGTCGGTCATCTCAAAAGCATAGGCGTTGCTGTCGCCACGGGAGTCGTGAGGATAGGGAGGGTCGCAATAAAATAGGGTATCGGGGCTGTCGTAACGCTTAATTACATTAGTAGCTCTATCATTTTCAATTTGAACCCTTAAGAGCCTTTGCACAATCTCTGATAAACCTTCGACGCTACCTAACCAGCGCGAAACAGCACCTGCCATACCAGCACGGCTAGTGAGTTTACAGTGTGCCCAGCGACCTTCGCTGGCAGTTTGTGCCAAGCCAGTCCTTACTTGTCTGGCACGGATAAAGAAGCGCCTAGCACGTTCTAGGTCGGATAAGTTTTGCTCTAAAGCGATCGCTTGCCTAAATTCTTCACGCGAGAAGGGGGTAAGCCCAATTGCTTGGATGAGCGCTTCTTGCTGGTCTCTTAGTACGCGAAAGAAGTTTACAACCTCGCCATCTATATCGTTATAAGTCTCTACCGAGGCAGGCTTGCGGTTGAGCAGCACCGCCGCCGAACCCCCAAATGGTTCGCAGTAGTGGACTGCATCGGGCAATAGTGGTAGCAACCAATCTAAGTGGCTGTACTTTCCACCATACCAACCAAAGGCAATTTTTTTTGCCATGCTAGGCTAACCTCAAGCGAGATACGGTTCTTCTTGATTTTAGGGCTATTTTCAGCATAACTAAAACTCTTTATATACTCTCAAATACCGTGCGGAGCAGAAGCATAACTGAAGTGTGATTAATTGTCGAGACAATATGGAAAAGCCTATGGCTTAAATTTTAAGCGGCAACCGCAACCCGCTTCGCTTTCTGAGATGGGGGCAAGCGGCACAGAGATGGTCTGTCCTAGTGCAGACTTAGCTTGCCGCTTGCCCCTACATCTCAGAAGTTGCGGTTTTGAATTACTGGATCTCAAGTTCTTAAGGGCGGAAATCTAAAGAAAAGATTAAATATGAATAAGGCGTAACAATTAGATGGGAATCTAAACTTAGCAATAAAACCGAGGTCAGCTTAGATAAAGACCCCGAAAATAAGATACATTCATGGCATTTTTTTGGTGTCAAAGTATTCTTTTTAAAGCATACTTTGGCACCGCTTTTAGTTTGATTCAGATTAGATGCTATTTCTACTCTTATTTGAACGAGCCACACTAATCATTCCTATAACTCCAAACAATAGGAAGCCTAAATTTGAATGTTTCTCAGGAATTTTTGTAGGTTCTGTGGGTACTGGTGTCGTATTATTTTCAAATTGACTGTTATAGATTTCTTCCCATACTTTATCTATATCTATACCTTTGAGACGTGGGTCTTTCTTATCCAAGATTTCAACGCCTCCTGAATAAGTATCTCCCGCGAAGTCTTCATCTTCATCCGGACCATTAGCAAAAAACTTATTCTGTCTTAATATTCTAACTTCTCCTTTTCTAGTTCTCCTTTGAAAATTAGAAGTCCATACAAAGCTGAAATAATCATCTATAAATTCATAACTTGTATCCTCTTTTACACCCACAAGTCTTGTTAAAAAAAATGTCTCTGTTCCGTCTGAGTTATCAAGTGAGGGGCTATCAGCAAAGGAGATTTTATTAATATTTCTCGAATATCCTTTTTCATCAAAAGTAAACTCTCCTAATGCGTCTAACACAAACTCGCTTTGATTATTAGGTTCCTTAGTAAGGTCAAAATAAAATTTATAATTATCACTCTTGTGGGATTGAACTAATCTTAGAGGATTCTTTTCAAAAAATCTGTAGCCTCCTTTGGGAGTATCATAAAAATATGGCGCACTTATAAAATCTTTTTTTCCAAAGCCATCTGACAGTATCTTTCCATCTATAACAACAGGTTCAAAATCCCAACTTGCTAATGTACTTGATTTAGGTTCTTCTAGTATGACACTTATAAAATTAAGATGAGTAAAACCAAGTGCTTTAGAAAAGTCAGCTATACTAATTTCGCCTTTACTACTTTTAGGAGAGAACGTTGCGGAAACTATTGCAGCATCCAGATATCCTTTTGGGTCTTTATCAACTAGAGGCTTATCGCTAACTCGCCAACATTTTTCACCACAATCTTTTGTTGCTTTTATAAGGTCTTGAATTGTATCTATTTCAAGAGATAGTTTACTGATTCCTTGATTATTAAACTCATTATTTTTTATTTCTATGCCACTGAAAATCTCTTCTATCTCTCCTTTCTTCCTAACATTTGGCAAACTTAATTTACGTGCTTCATCTAATGGAAGTGCTTTGATAGGGGCTTCAAAAACACTTTTCCTTACTTCAATCTCAGGAGCAAGTGGGTTATTTGTGTATTTACTACCACTTAATGATAAATCAAAGCCTGTAACATCAGCAAAATAGTTCAAATATGCATTTGGAGAGGATTGATAATTTGTCTCTATGTAATTATCTCGTTCATATTTGATAGAAGTTGCAATTCCTCCCTTTAAATTAATCATGCCCTTTAGAAAAGATGGGCTTGCACTTACTGTACTACTACCAACATTAGCAATATCTCCTTTTAATTCAAAAGTTATACCATTACCGGCATCTATTACTGACTTAGGAGAACAAAATAAATTTGTTTTTAAATTACAATCTGAAGCTAGAAAAGATTTATCTTTAAAGTCAATTTCAAAATTTAAGGCAGAAGCACTTACTTGTGAACCGCATAAAAATATTAGAGTATAAAGAGACGTGTTTATGAAAAGTCTTGGTGTCATCTGATAAGCTAAATTGATTTATGATTTGATCTGAACATGAAAAAATGGACTTAGTAAATTCATGTAAGACATAGGCTAAGATATTTACCTTTTAGCATCAAGAATAATTATTTATTTTTACCTAAAGTTTATTTAAGTGCTACTTTTCACAAGAATATATTAAGCTTCTTTAATACTTAAGGATAAAATGCTACATCTAAAGAGTTATAGAGTTCTAAGTGCTAAGGCTTAAGTTTTTGACCTCAAAAACCTAAAGAAAAGATTCAGTAAGAATAAAAGTTTACAATTAGAAAGGGTGGGAAAAAGCTATTAATATTGTGCCAAAACCTTTGCTTTTTCCCAAATGAAGCGAATAACCCTTGCGTCTACGATACCCCCATACCCTATGAAGTGCTACGGGTAGGAAGATTTATCTATATAATTTTTATTTCTTGCAGAGCCTCAATAACTATTTGGTGGTCTATCTCCAAATGTTCAAGATTTTTTTCGATTAGCTCGCCTTTATTGCGAGTTTTATTACCTACTTTCTGCTTAACTCCTAGTCGCTTGGCGACTTTTCTTGCATCTCTTAAAGTCAAACTTTTAATAGCATCATATACCTTCTCTTTGGAAATCCATTCGGATTCCCCAAAGTCATTAACCTTAGAAAAAAACTCCTTATCATCTTCTTGAATTTGATTGTGAGAATTATCACTAATTTCTACAAGATTTACCTCCTGCTTAGTTACTACTGCCTCTGCTTTCGTCTCAGGCGTAGTGAGCCAAAGAAGAAATGAAAAAATAACAAAAAATAAATAAACTTGAAGTAATACGTCAGACATAAGAACCTCTCGTACAAAACCTTTTTGGGCTAAGAGTTTATAGAGCATTATTAAATCAAAGACAAACCTAGCTTTAGCTAGTAATAATATTGATGATTTAACAAATAATTATTAGCTACTGCTGCTATTTTCTCTTCAATAAAATAAGAAAAAGCGTTAACAATTATAGTTGTTAACGCTTTGCAGAGTTTTTAAACCCTTATAAATCCTCAAACAGGTTTAGTTGCCTGCCTTCTGGTGTGCGATTATTCTTTTTTCGCTTCTCTCGATTTTCAGTTTCCTTGGTCTCCAAAGTGTGAGAATTGTCATTTAATTCCTCACTTTCTAGTTGCAGAAGCAACTGAGAAATTTTATAGCTGGGGTCAATTTCCTCATGCTTCTCTATTAGCTGCAATGGTGGTGTTTTTCTTACCTCCCAAATTTCCTGAGATAAAGAGTTTCCGTGGATGATTCTCCCAGGAATACCCATTACAGACATTTGAATGTAAGCCATATCAAAGCACAAACGGTCTACGTCCACACCTTCAAAATACATGTGTTTGCGTGGGTCATATCCCAATTCTTCAATCACCTCGGCAGCAGCAATTAGGAGTGCCCCCGCTCCTACTGCTGGCTCTCCTACGGTTATAAAGCCGTTTTTCTCGATCTTAGGCTGCAAGAAGTCGGCAGTAATTGTTGCCTCTGCTGTCATCTTGGCAACCGAATAAGGCGTGAAAAATTGCCCGTTATCCTTTTGAAACCCGATCTCTAGCTCTTGGTATAACTGACCTAAAAAATCGGTTTTAGCTTCTGAAAAAGCTAGTTGAACGATGCCAAATAACTCGGCAAAGACATTTAAAGTACTACTATCAAAAGCTTTTACTTTTTCTAGGTAGCTATTTTCTAACCTTTCATAGGTATCATCTTTAGGGAGAATACCTAAATTTACAGGAGCCTGATGGCAGGTAATGGCTACAAGGTGTGCCCAATCTCGAAACGTATCAAAGCGACTACTCACTTTGATAATAGAGAGAAATTTTTTAGAAAACTCTTGTTTCCACGTATTTAACATGGAGAAAAACCCTAACTCGACAGTTGTCTTAGCGAGGGTTTCTATAAAGATGCTTCAGAAAAGTTTTAGGAAGTGGTGGTTATTTTGTAAAATCAAATAGCTGCTATCAAGATTGCTATCAATGAAGAATCAAAACACTCCTCCTAGCCAAATGATTCGGGTTCCTACTGCCCTAATTCCGGCGGTAAAGGAGCTGTCACGGCTTCATCGAGAGGGACACACAACGTCGTTACAGCAAGCCTTAAGCGATTTAATTTTAGCCTTTGATAGCAATAGTGATATCAAGTTTTTACCAGCGAATAAGTCGCTAGAAAAATTGGAGAATCAACTAACTACAACAGAGGCAAATTTATTAGGTAAACTCGATACTGTTAAATTAGAGGTCGAAAAATTATCCCGTAGCGGTATGGCAGCTAGGAGTAGAGGTAACTATTCGAGAAAGGCTCCCTACCCTGTCTATGAACAACAGCAAGTACAGTCAGAGCCTTGGACGGCGGAAAACTTAGCTAAACGTTTAGGCTACCCCTGTTAAGGTGTACTCCTCAAAATGGTACATTTAGGTCTGTAAAGGTTGCAGGATGGGAGTTTCAACCAGGTTAGAAGTTTGTTGTTCTACTCTAGACTGCTTGCAGTCGCGTTGTTTCTCAGCCAGAAGTCGAGCAGTGGAGACGTGAGGACGGTTAGGTTCTCTTTCTCTTTTTGGTTGGGGCTTTTTTTCGGCTTTAGGACTGGAAGCAAAGCGTTTGAGGTCAACTGTCGCAGCCCATTGTTTTAATAACTCGGCAAAAGCAGGTAAACTCAGATGGTTTAAAAATTTCCATTCAACGTCGGGAATCGCAATCATCATACCCGTGTAGGTACTTTGAATTTCCTCAACTAAATAGTAATTAGAAACACCTGCATCAATTTTTCCTTGCCCATGGACGCTACGCAATGCTGATTTAATCACAGATAAAATATTGTAGGCAACTAGTGCCATGCAAAAGCTGAATAAAGCGGCTCTGGGATAACCTAAAGTCTTAATTTCGCATTCTAGAGTATCGCTAACGACTTGAAATAAACCCTCAACACTCCAACGTTTAAGGTAAATATTTGAGATTACAATGGGAGAAGCATTTTCTTTTCTGAGGTTGCAAAAAACTGCCACTTCAGTATCTCCATCGCGAGTTGGCTCATTTAAACGAACAACAACACGACGAGATTTTATCGATTCTCCTTCATATTCAATCATCACATCCTGCTCGAAAACTTTGCCTGTTGCACTATCACATATTTCCTTTAATTCTCCTAATTCTTTATAAGGCATCGATGCATGTTGGCGAATCACAAAGTAAGCTTTTCTCTTTGCAATTTCAACTAGAAACATACAGGTACAAAAATTTCTATCTCCCACCCAAACATCATTCTTTTCCACAGTTTCTAATACTTGGCTAAATAATGCTCTTTCCTGGGTATAAGCATCCTCACATGGGAATTGATCGATTGCCAGCATTAATATTGGGTCAAGCACAACTAGAGATTTTCCTGGTAATGGTCCACCATTCACTGAGCGTAAAACCGAAAGCCTATGCTCTGTTGCTGCCAGGTTATTTCCATCAATTATCTTGATTCGATAACCAGGTAAAATTGCTGGCTGTTCTCCTCCTAACTCCGATATAATCGGTGCCAATTCTTTACTGCTATAACGTACTAAAGCTTGAGAAACTGAGGGTTCGATACCGTTAATTTTACTGTAGAAAGCAACACGGGAAACTCCTATTTGCTTAGAAAATGCCTTGTACGCTGCGCTAATTGATGGGCGGATGTTACATACGACTAAACTCATTATTCCCACTACTGTCGAAAACAATAATTCCTGTGTATATTGCTTTTCTCGCGTTGCTTCAAATAATTCATCTAATTTTTCGGCGCTGAAAATTCTTTCTAATGTTGCTCTCAGCATTACCGTTACCGGAGATACTTCAATAAAACGCTCGAAAATTGAACTCAGCATGACACAGCACCCATCAATTATCGTTACCTTCTCAACCTATAATCTCATGTTTGACCTTCTATGAATTGCTGGTTATTTTTTGCTGTTCTTTGATTAATATTGGTATATTTTCTTGTACCACAATGGTTTCAGCCTTTTACTGGTTCATTTTTTAGTACACCTTAACAGGGGTAACGTTTAGGCTTAACCGTCGCAGGTTTAGAGAATGAACGAGAAAAACTAAGCAATCGAGATTTTATTAGCTACACAAGGCATAGAGACCCTCGCTCTTTTGGTTGGGAGTATTGCAACCATGATGGCTTATATCATCCGGTGCCACAGTAGCTTGCAATTTAGAGCGACATTTTAAGACAGATTCTCCATTAAGCGATCGCTCAAGAAAATAAGTTTCCAATAAATTCAGATACAGCATCGACAACATCACCACCCGTTTCGCTCGCTGCATCTGTTACGCTGTCAAAATTTTCTATTACATCGCACAATATATTTTCAAAAAGAAATCCTTCAAAAAATTCTTCCGACTCTGCGAGAACCTCTTTCAATTCAGCTTCTATGTTTGTTATGTCAAAGGTTTCAGAGCCTTCATGTCCTTTCTTTAAAATAAGCCTACCTATAGGTTGTCCTATCCTGCCAAGTAACTGACCAACTTGGGTAGGAGAATTTCCCATTGCTCTAACAAAGTCATCGCTATTAGCAAACTGGGTGACAATATTGGAAACATCATCCGTAGCTAACACCTTCGCAGCCAATGTGCTAAACTGACCATTGCTAGTAGCAAGTTTAAAAGCATTAGCCATGTCTGGAGATTCTTCCATTAGTTTTTTCAAAGTAAACATACTAGCAGCACCCAGCGCAACATCCTTTTTAGAGATTTCGCCTTCAACGCTGAGATTAACTTTAATGTTGTCTGACGACTGAGCCTGTTTAGAAGCTTTTTCTTCTCTCATAAGTGTTGGCTTTTTCTTAAGAATAGGAATCAATTCGCCTGGTAAGCTGTCTAATCCAATAGCGTTCTTACCAAATTCAAACGCTTCTTCAATTGTTCTTCCTGCTCCTATAGCATCATAAAATCCAGTAGTAAACTTTATAGCAGCTTTATCACTAATTGCTTGCTTCATGCCAACTACATATCTAATATACTGGCTAATGATTTCAGCTTGAGCTTCTGAATAGCAAGCATTCAGGATGACACATTCAACGTGATTAGAAAAAAGCTTAAATAGATTGCCTAGTGCTTCTGATTTTACCGCTTGAGAGTTGCCTAATTCGTCTTCTAAGAATATTCCCTCTTCTCCTGATCCATGCCCACAGAAATGTACAAATTGTGGTTCTTCATCGAGAAGCGCACGACGCAAATCATCAGTTCTAACTGCCCATCTACTGCCTAACAGGAACTGATCGCGCTTTCTTGAGCGTCGCAAGCCTTCATCAATTTCTCGTGCTTCCTCATCAAGTCGTAGGCGTAAAGTGTTTTTAGGATTTGCCGTTAGAATCAGGATTTTCTCAGCCATTTCTGTAACTTGTCAGAATATAATACTAAATAAAGCAGCCCAAAAAGAACTTATAAATACACCTAGATTGATAATAATTTTAGCACATAGTGCTAGTATACTTACTGCTCTCTACACATAATTTGCTATTGCTCATTGACTTTAGCTTCTAGTCATAGCGTGCATAGAGGTAACAACTTAAGAAATACCCCCTACCCCGCCTATCAACAACAATCAGAGCCTTGGACGGCTGAAAACTTAGCCAAACGCTTAGGCTTAACCGTAGCAGGTTTAGAGAATGAACGAGAAAAACTAAGTAATCGAAAATATACAAGGCATAGAGACCCTCGCTCGTTTGGTTGGGAGTACTGCGAGCAGGACGGCTTGTATCATCCAGTGCCGCAGTAGTTACAGCATATAAACAGTATAAACTATATATATAGTTTATACTGTTTATATTGTTTATATAATTTAGCTTTAGCTTCCTAATCTAGAGAAGACTGCTTGCCTTGCGATCGCAAATAAAACTATCCTTAAGCAACCAATTAAACTTGCCCTAGAATGTATTATGGTAACTTTCGTGTAGCTAATTAGGCTCTACTAGGAAAGATTAACTATTATTTAAGACTAAAAGCTAAATGTTCGAGCAAACTTTTAAAAATATTGATGATGTTCTTTGGAAAGAGGCAGGTTGTACTACAGAATTAGATTATACAGAGCAAACCTCGTGGCTGCTATTTTTGAAGTATTTGGATGATTTGGAGCAGGAAAGGGCGCTAGAGGCGGAATTAGTTGGTAAGCCATACGAATTTATTATTGATGAAGAGCATCGCTGGTCGGTTTGGGCAGCGCCGAAAAAGGCAGATGGTACATTGGATCATGATAGTGCGCTGGTTGGCGATGATCTGATTGATTATGTAAGCCGCAAGTTATTCCCATATTTACAGAGTTTCAAGCAACGGGCTACTAGTCCAGATACAATCGAATACAAGATTGGGGAAATTTTTAGCGAGATAAAAAACAGGTTTCAAAGCGGCTACAGCTTGCGGGATGCGCTGGAATATATTGATGAGCTACGGTTTCGATCGCAACAGGAGAAACACGAGCTATCCCATCTCTATGAAGCCAAAATCAAAAATATGGGGAATGCGGGGCGCAATGGTGGGGAATATTACACGCCACGTCCGTTGATTCGCGCCATGATTGAGGTGGTGAAACCGAAGATAGGCGATCGCATTTATGATGGGGCTTGCGGTTCGGCGGGGTTTTTGTGTGAGAGTTACGACTATTTACGTCGGGGTAAGCTGACGACAAAAGAGCTTGAGATACTGCAAAAACATACGTTTACGGGGAAAGAAAAGAAAAGTTTGGCGTATGTGATTGCCATCATGAATATGATTTTGCATGGCATTGATGCGCCGAATATTATCCACACCAACACGCTGACGGAAAATCTCAGTGATATTCAGGACAAAAATCGTTTTGATGTCATCTTGGCTAATCCGCCATTTGGGGGGAAGGAACGCAAGGAAGTACAGCAGAATTTCCCGATTAAGACTGGGGAGACGGCTTTTCTGTTTTTGCAGCATTTTATCAAAATCCTGAAAGTTGGCGGTAGGGCGGCGGTGGTGATTAAAAATACCTTCCTGTCAAATTCCGATAATGCCTCAAAGGCGCTTCGTGAGGAGCTTTTGAGTAGTTGTAATTTACACACGATTTTGGATTGTCCCAGTGGTACTTTTATCGGGGCTGGGGTAAAAACGGTAGTGCTGTTTTTTGAGAAAGGAAAGCCTTTTGACTCCGTTCAGGGAACGCCTTTATTTGCTCAGGGAAAACCTTTAAATGAGGGGATGGCGACTCGGAAAATTTGGTATTACCAACTCGATCCGGGGCGGAATATGGGTAAAACCAATTCCCTGAATGATGAGGATTTGCGGGAGTTTGTGGGGTTACAGGCTAGGTTTGCGGAAACAGAAAAATCTTGGCTGGTGGATATTGCTGATGTAGATCGGGGGACGTTTGATTTATCGGTGAAGAATCCCAATAAGGCTGAAGAATCAGCGTTACGAGAACCGCAGGAAATTTTGGATGAAATTGCTGTTCTGGATGCGGAGAGTGCAGAGATTTTGGCGGGGATTGGGGGAATTTTATGAGAAAAGGTTGGGTAAAAACAACAGTTGAAAAACTTGTTAATCAGAAGATTATAGAAAAACCCCTTGACGGAAATCACGGTGAAATTCATCCTAAAAAATCAGATTTTACTGAATCTGGCATACCATTTGTAATGGCTTCAGACTTAGTTAACGGTACAGTCAATCAAGAAACTTGCAATTTTATCAGTCGAGAACAGGCTGATTCTTTGCGAAAGGGTTTTGCTAAAAATGGAGACGTTCTACTTTCACACAAAGGTACAATTGGCAGGTCTGCGATTCTCCAGACTTCTCTAGATTATGTAGTGCTAACTCCACAAGTCACATACTACAGAATTCTGGATAATTCAGTACTTGATAACCGCTTCTTATACTATTCGTTCCATAGCCCAAAATTTCAAAATGAAATTAAAAAGATTGCAGGGGCTGGATCTACTCGTGCTTACATCGGCATAACGCAACAATTGCAGTTGCATATTCCTATCGCGCCTCTCCCCGAACAAAAGCGGATTGTGGCGATTATGGATGAGGCGTTCGAGGGCATTGATAGAGCGATCGCCAACGCCGAAAAGAACCTCGCCAACGCCCGCGAACTATTTGAAAGCTATCTGAATTTTAAACTACTTGCGGTAGCTTCCGGTAAACCAACACAAAACCTCTCATGTATTACGGAATTGATTATTGACTGTGAACATAAAACTGCACCAACTCAAGAAACAGGAATACCTTCTATCCGCACCCCAAATATTGGCAAGGGTTATCTGATTTTCGATAATGTTAACCGTGTTTCAGAAGAAACTTATGAACTTTGGACAAGGCGAGGAAAACCAGAGCCAGGAGATTTAATTCTTGCAAGAGAAGCACCAGCAGGAAATGTTGGTGTTATCCCTCCAGATATGAAAGTTTGCTTAGGTCAAAGAACTGTACTAATACGACCAAATAAAGAGAGTGTAGATTCTCAATATTTAGCTTTCTTACTTCTGCATCCACTTATGCAGAAACGGCTTTTGGCTAAATCTACAGGTGCGACAGTTCAGCACGTAAATATGAAAGATATCCGTGAACTTTTAATAAGTGAATTACCCCCAGTTCAGGCACAAAGAGACTGCATAGAAGAGTTAGAGCAGTTACAATCACAGGTCAATAGTCTCGAATCAATCTACCGCCAAAAACTCGCTGCCCTCAACGAACTAAAACAATCCATCCTGCAAAAAGCCTTTACTGGCGAACTCACCGCAGACACCGCTAACCAGACAACAAAAGCCGCTAAAGAGGGAATTGCCGCATGAGCAATGACCTGCCTCAACCGAGCGATCGCCTGTTTCAGGAAATCAGACAGTTTATTGATGCCGCTAAACAACGCGCCGCCGTTGCCATCAATGCAGAAATAACCCTGCTCTATTGGCAAGTCGGCAAACGCATCCAAACCGAAATCCTGCAAGGTCAACGCGCAGAATATGGCAAGCAAGTAATTATTAGTCTCTCCCGTTACCTCACACAGACCTATGGTAAAGGCTGGAGCGAACGGCAGTTAAATTATTGCGTCCTTATCGCAGAAGTTTTTCCTGATAGGGAAATTCTGCACACACTGTCTGCGGAATTAAGTTGGTCGCATCTCAAACTAATTATTGGGATCGAAGACCCCCTAAAACGAGAATTTTATATTGAAATTGTCAAACTTGAACGATGGAGCGTCCGCCAACTGCAAGAACGCATTAACTCTATGCTCTTTGAGCGCACTGCCCTATCCCGCAAACCCGAAGAAACCATCCGCCAAGATTTAGAGCAGCTGCGCCAAACTCAACAGGTATCACCCGATATTTTGCTAAAAGACCCTTATATTTTAGATTTTCTGGATTTAAGCGATCGCTATCTCGAAAAAGACCTTGAAGATGCAATCTTAAGAGAACTTGAGCAATTTTTACTAGAACTCGGTTCAGGCTTCACCTTTATAGCTCGCCAAAAACGGCTACAAATCGACAACGACGACTTTTATATCGACCTGCTATTTTATAACCGCAAACTCAAACGCCTCGTCGCCATCGACCTCAAACTCGGTAACTTTCATCCCGAATATAAGGGACAGATGGAGCTATATCTGCGCTGGCTTGCTAAATACGACCAAGAGCCTGACGAAGAGCCGCCACTAGGAATAATCTTGTGTGCTGGTAAAAAGCAAGAACAGATCGAACTGTTAGAGCTTGACAAAAGTGGTATCCATGTAGCTGAATACATCACCGTATTACCACCGAAGGAATTGTTACAAGCTAAACTGCAAGAAGCGATCGCAACTGCACGTAGGAGACTACTGGACAGTTGATAATAGACAGTAGACGACTACGAGTTATAAACTGTATAAAATGAACGAAGCCGAAACCCGTGCCGAACTAATTGACCCCGCACTTAAAGCCGCTGGTTGGGGGGTCGTCGAAAATAGCCGTATTCGCCGTGAAGAAGTCATCGCCCTTGGTCGCTTAATTGGCAGTGGTAGACGCGCCCAAGCCGACATCGCTGATTACGTGCTGGTTTATCGTGGTGAAAAACTCGCTGTAATTGAAGCTAAAAAGAGAGAACTGCCAGATACGGAAGGGTTAGGGCAAGCTAAAAAATACGCTGAAAAACTACAAACCCGCTTTGCCTACTCAACTAACGGCATCGGCATCTACCAAGTAGATATGCTTACAGGTAGAGAAGGCTACATAAATCAGTACCCCACCCCCGAAGAGCTTTGGAGTGCTACCTTTAGCGAAGAAAATGAGTGGAGAGACCGCTTTGCAAGCATCCCCTTTGAAGACAAAAGCGGCACATGGGAAGCCCGTTATTATCAACACAACGCTATTAAACACGTCCTAGAAGCACTTTTGCAAGGTAGAGAACGGATTTTACTGACAATGGCAACTGGTACGGGTAAAACCTTTATAGCCTTCGAGCTTGCTTGGAAGCTGTTTCAAAGCCGTTGGAACTTAAGCCTAAAACCAGACCGCCGCCCCCGAATTCTCTTCCTAGCTGACCGCAACATTCTAGCCGATCAAGCCTATAACTCTTTTTCCGCCTTCCCCGACGATGCCCTCGTCCGCATCGACCCTGAAATAATTAAAAAACGGGGTCGAGTCCCTAAAAACGGCAGCATCTTCTTTACAATTTTTCAAACCTTTATGACTGGACGGGACGAAGATGGCAACCCGACTCCTAAGTTTAGCGATTACCCTGCCGATTTTTTTGACTTTATCATCATTGATGAGTGCCACCGTGGTGGAGCCAATGACGAAAGCACTTGGCGTGGGATTTTAGAATATTTCTCCCCAGCCGTACAATTAGGACTTACCGCTACGCCTAAGCGAAAAAATAATGTTGATACCTACGCTTACTTTGGCGAGCCAGTTTATACCTACGCCCTTAAAGAGGGGATTAATGACGGCTACCTTACGCCTTTTAAAGTTAGACAGATTGAAACCAGCATAGACGAATATACCTATAGCTTTGATGATGAAATAATTGAGGGAATAATAGATAAAGATAAAACCTACACGGAAGCTAATATTAATAGGATTATTGAAATCAAGGAACGTGAGGAGTATCGAGTAAGGCTGTTCATGGAGGAGATCGATCAAAATCAAAAAACCCTTGTCTTCTGCGCCAACCAAGAACACGCCTTAGCAATTAGGGATTTAATTAACCAGATGAAAATTAGTAGTAACCCTAACTACTGCGTTCGTGTTACTGCCGATGAGGGAAAGATAGGCGATCAACACTTAAAAGTTTTCCAAGATAACGAGAAAAATATCCCCACCATTCTCACCACTTCTCAAAAATTATCTACTGGTGTTGATGCCCGAAACGTCCGTAATATCGTGCTAATGCGCCCCATAAATTCAATGATTGAGTTTAAACAGATTATTGGTCGTGGCACACGGCTATTTGAGGGCAAAGACTACTTTACTATCTATGATTTTGTTAAAGCTTACGAGCATTTCAGCGACCCTGAATGGGACGGCGAACCAGAGGAGCCTGTCATTGTAGAAAAGCCTGAGAGAAGCAAAGATACTACTAAAACACCTAATGAAGATAAAACGGGAGAAGAAGAACGCCCCCAAAAAATCAAGGTTAAACTTGCTGATGGCAAAGATCGTTTCTTTCAAAACAAAATTGCTACCACCTTTTGGAGTCCCGACGGTAAACCCATAAGTGCTGCTGAGTTTGTCGAGAAGCTTTTCGGCGAAATACCCGAACTTTTCCAAGATGAAAAAGAGCTACGAAGAATCTGGAGCCGCCCCGATACGCGCAAAGCCTTACTCGATGGGCTAGCCGAGAAAGGCTACGGCGAAAGAGAACTTACAGAAATAAGCCGCCTAATTGATGCTGAAAAAAGCGACTTATACGATGTACTAGCCTATATCGCCTACGCCTCTCCACCTATAAGCCGCGAAGAGCGTGTCCTTACCCATAAATCTCTAATTTTCTCTCGCTATATCGGCAAACAACAGGAATTTCTCGATTTTGTATTAGAGCAATATATTAAAGTTGGCGTAGGCGAACTCGATCGCACTAAACTACCGAAACTACTTGAGCTTAAGTACCAAAACGTTCATGATGCCGTAGAAGAGCTAGGAAGCGTGGCTAGCATTAGCGAAGTATTTGTAGGCTTTCAGCAGTATTTATATGACCTCTCAGCTTAAATTGGTAGCTCGCACAAGAGTATAAACTATATAAACGATTTATATTGTTTATATAGTTTATACGGTTTATATCTTTACTTTCATTTAAATTTGCCAAGAGCCTCTTTACCTAAAGCAAAACACTTGGCTCAATAATATAAACAGTATAAACAATACAAACTATTTATACTGTTTATACAGTTAACTGCCAACCAGCTTTAATACCTCCTTAGTCAACTTCTCCATCTCTGCTATAGCTGATTTTGCTTTTGCCCCAAAAGAGTGAACGGTTTGCCCGTAGACGGCTGATTGACGATAGATTTGTCTTTGCTGTATCTGAGTTTTGCAAAGAGGGATGCCAAATTCGTTTAAAATATCCTCACTCTCTTTGGTAAGTGTTGTTTTGGGCTGAGACTGATTGAGAACTAATCGTCCTTTTAAATCTTCGTTAATTGTCATAACGCTTTCAATTACCTTCTTGATACCGACGGTTGCCCAGATATCAAGGGGCGAGGGCAGTATAGGAATTAGCGCTAGGTCTGCTACGAGCAAAGCACTTTGCGGCACGGGCGAATCTGCTGCTGGTGGGCAATCGATAACTATGAAATCATAGTCTTCGATAAATTTTTTTACTTCGCGGTGAACCTTATCAGAAGCATTGCTTAAGCCAATAACTGAGGCAGGAAAAATAGAGTCGTCACTTGCCGAGCTTGCCCAGCGAGTGGCTGTACCTTGCGGATCGGTATCGACAACCAACACTTTCTTACCTTTCTGAGCAATGGTGCCAGCAAGCTGCATACTAATGGTAGTTTTCCCTGCTCCACCTTTTTGATTGACAACGGCGATAATTTTAGCTGTCATAGGATAAAATTATATAAATAGTATAAATAGTTAAAATAATATAAACGATTTATACGGTTTTAATCATTTATACTATACAAAGTGTTTATATTGTATACTGCCACAATGAAAAAAAGTATTAAATCTGCGTTGTCTGATTCATTAAAAGCTGAAAGTGATTCTGTCGCCGAGCGCTTTAAAAAAGCAGATAGCGTCTTTCTAAACAAAGAGACTGAAAAAAACAGTGAACATTCGGCAAGTGAGCCACCGCTTGAGTCATCAAGAAAGGTGGTAAGAGATAGCTTTACTTTCCCGCTAGAGGATGTCGAGCTAATTCGCAATTTAATGAGTCGCTGTCTTGGATCTGCCCTAAGTACCAACAAAAGCGAAATCATCCGCGCGGGTCTCCATGCGCTAAAAAATATGACCGATGCTCAGTTAGTTCAAGCCGTAGGGAGCTTAGAAAAGGTTAAAACAGGACGACCGAGTAGAAAATAGTTATAACGGTATTAACTATATTAACCGTATAAATAGTTTATATGGTTTAAGCTTTTCTCTTTATAAGTTAGGGGTTTGTTAAGGCGAGAGGTTTAAGTAGTTATATTTGCTTATATAGTTTTTTTATTTTAGCTTTTATAAACGCCATAAAATGGGCTTCAGGATTATCGATTTTCATATCATTTTTGATAATCCATTCCCTCCATTCCTGCTCAAGAACGTGAACATCGAGACCGTGTGCAATTTTTCTAGCTTTGTCGTAGATGGTAGTACCTCTAAATGGCGGCACTAGGGTATTTATCCGCGCGGTCTCTTTGGCAGTTTGGGTTGCTAGGATTTTGGACTCTAGTTCAAAGCGAGACGCTGTTTTATTAATTTTAAATTTGATGGCTTGAACCTTTCCTCCTCTTCCTCCCCTTTTCAATACAAATGAAATTGAAAAACCAGCTTCTTCTGGATTTTTGTTTATCTCTTCAAGTGCTGGTTTGAGAGCTTTTTGGTAAAAATCATCCCATCTTTTTAATTTTCCTTCAGGAACTTTGAGCCAAGTTCTAAGCTCTTCAACCTCTACCTCAACAACTGGCACTCGTTTGTTAACGTGGGCTTCAAAAAGTTGATAAAGAGTTACCGAATACTTACTTTTTAAACGCAAAAGAAACTGAATTCTGAGTCGAGCAAATCGTTCAGGCTCTTTAAGTATCGGTATGAGAGCGGCGGGGAACATATACCTAAAAATTCCATCTCGTTCATCTGATTCAGGACATTCAGCAGTAAAAAGGCTAGTAATCCCTTTCCAGCGTTTATCGTTTTCATCGACTCTTACGTATCTTACCGTGGTCTCTGTCAATCTTTGAGCTGATTCCCATATCCAATTCATCCCCTTTGTGCCTGAAAATCTTCTAATTATTCGCCGCACTTCAGCTTCTTCTAGTTCGTGCCATTTACCAAGCTGCGATTTTGTTTCTAGTTCATCCCAACCTAAATGAAGCAGTAAAGCCCATAGTTTTCGATCTAAAGCGGTGTATTTACCTTTTATCTGCACCATTACAACGGGGAGAGGAACAGGTAAGGTAGCATCTTTGTTTGGCTCCTTTTTTAAATCACCTGTTGGTTGCACTAATTTTATCAATTTCCCCATAGTCCCCAATAGCTATAAAAAATCTAAAATAAGCATTAAATTTTTTTTGTAACTATCTAATTTTACATAAACTACCACTTCAAGCAACATTAGAAGTAGTAGAAAGTCCAACCTTTACTCCCCCCGAAAAGTGGTAGTTTCGCTTGTAGATAACCCATAATTTTACCTGTGGATAATTGACCCGAAAAGTGGTAGTTTTGACCCGAAAAGTAGTAGTTTTGACCCGAAAAGTGGTAGATTCGCCCCGAAAAGTGGTAGATTTACCTCTTTTTACTAATAAAATCAGATAGTTACAGCCCTGAACACTAGAACACATATTAAGAACACTAAGAACACTAGCCAGCCTGTGGATAACTCTATCGTGTATTGAAATAATTACAGTGTTTAAATTATTGACGAAACATAAAGGCTAGAACCAAATTTGGGAGTTAAAAATTTGGTAAGGCTAGCTAAAATTATTTCGAGCTAAAGCTCACTAAACTTGGAAAGTTGCCCAAGCGTTTGCTTAGCCTAAAATAGAAGAGCGTTTGAATTTATTAAGTGCTAACGCACTCAAGCAGTTAAACTTTACTACCAGTTAGTAAAACTGAAAAAACCTAAAAAATATTAAATATTTAAACCAAGAACTAAACGTTATTTACAATTACCCATTTAAACCTTCTAGAAGCCTCATAGAGAGAATATTTTTATATACTTAATTCTCCTCTCGTCTAATAAATAATTCTCCGTTGTTGCGCCTCTCCTTGGCTTAGAAACGGGTCTTAAAATCCTAGTTTCAAAATCTCTAGATTCCAAGGAACTTCAAAATCCCCCAAATCTGGGTCGTGCTGAGGGAAGTTTATTATTTAATTTTAGCAAAGACCTATGACATTTTAGGGAAAAATACTCGCCCCGAACAGTCGGAGTTTATTAGTATATATTCAATAAAATAAGATACTTACGTGTCTAAAATAGTAATCAACTGTTCAAGTTTCTTATTTCACTCAAAAGAGCTAAAAATTTAAAAAATAATCTGGAGTTAAAGCTTAGTTTATGATTTGTAGTTTAAAACTCCTAGAAGCCCCGTAGAGAGGTGATTTTAAAAAGTGATGGTAAAAGGTACTTCTAAAAATAAACCCCCGTATTTGTCAAATTATGGGGGTTAGAGAAGGTGTATGAAATTGTGCTTTTGAATCTTAACCAAGACCTATGACATTCTAGGGAGAACTTGAAAGATAAAATTCTCTCCAAATCTGTGTGCGTAGAGTAAAAAAACGATGTTATCCTCTTAGAAACTCCGACTGTTCGGGGCGAGTATTTTTCCCTAAAATGTCATAGGTTTTAACCGGACATTATCGACTATTCCAGCTACTTCTTAGTAAACCGCAAATCAAGACTTATCCGAGGTAGCCCAGCTAGGTGGCGCTTCTTATTGACTTCAAACAATAACTTGCGCTTCTGCCGAACTATCTCAGGAAAACTAAAAGGGGAGATTTTTTTGAAACGACCCAAAACCTTGCTCTCATTGTGTAGGGCAATAGCCAGAAGCTGCTTTCTTAAAAGCTTAAACCGCGAAGGCTTAATCATGACGCACGGCTTATTTCGCTTGATTCCAATAGTGTAACCATCAACGTGTAAAGGGGTAGCGTGAAAGTCGAGAAAGTCAATTTTAGCAAAAGCCTCGTTAGAGCCTCCAGATGCCACGAGGATGAAGCGATTTTTAAAACGGATGTAAACTACGTTAGCTAACCCTTTGCGCCTCCTGTGGAGCCGTAGGGCGCGAGAGAAGGTACACCCGTAAACCTTCATAATCTTCGTATCAATCTCATACAAATTCTTGCCATCTGGAATAGTCCGAAAAACATAACGAGTATAGCCATAGCGTAAGTAATCGATAGCAATCTTTCGCAAAAACTCGCCTAAAGTCTCGGCTTCATACTTTCGTTTTATTTTTGTCTCCATTAGCGCCAATTTCAAAAACAAAAAAAGAGGGATTGATTAAACGGCTCAAACTCCCCCGAAAGCCCAAATAAAAACCTTTATAAAAGAAGAACCCTTGAGTCATAGAGACAAAAACCTTGTAGCCCGAAGACACTTAAGAACCTTCCCTGTAAGCGAAAAGATACAAAGATACGCAGCAGATACACGGAAAGCGTAGCGACTTCGCTTCAAAGCCGCCACATTCCATATAGCCGTAAATTCTTCAATGTTCTCAAATACTTAGAACCGTCAAGTTTTTGCCTTGTCTTGCCCCTAAGTCCTTTGACTTTTTAAGTCATGTTTGTGTTGTCCTTCTTGTTTTTTCGCAGTTTGTAAGTGAAATTGACGGGAGAGATATCGCTAAAGGTTATTCACCCATACCGATATCCCCGCAAAGAATTAGGATATTTTGGGGTCATAAAGCTTCTAAACCCCCTCCAGGCTTTCATAGTTAGTTTTTAAAAAGATTAGTTACCAGCTAACCCTAAATGACCTCTCCACTGACGGCAGAGACGATCACTTAATCCCGATTGAGGGATTAACACTTACTTGCCTGCCGCTCCCTCTCTTGACTCTACTTTTGGCTGATACCCAAAGGGCGAATTAGCTAGATTCGCATTTTTGTAGTCAAGAAATTCCCCGATTAGTTATAGCCATCTGTTAATGCTTTTTAGGTGTCGCCGATCCTTTATGTAGGATAAGTAAAATTGACTAGGTACTCGTACCTTTTGCAGATATACAAAATTGTATGTGTGCAATTTGGGGAGACAGAATGTAGAAGCTTCTCCTTACTGATCAATCTACCTTATAGCAGTTTGTCCTAGCACCATGAAGCAATTACAGGTAAGCGATTTCTCGCCTTTCATAGTTGAGCTTTTCGCCGTCGCTATTTCGAGCGATCGCCGGAATTATCATCTTCCGATTGCAGATATCACTACCGTGCAAGCTCCCTACACCTGAGAAGGTAATGCGGCATAGCTAAAAGCCTTAGCCTACACCCCCTTATGCGGATTTTCGCCGCTTTAGCTATAACGACTTTTTAAAAAAGCGTGTCTCGGTCGCCCAAATTCCGAAAAAGAATGGGATAGAAGGATGGGATTACTCTAAAAACTTAGGATTACTCCACCCAGCCTCCCTCGCACTGGACAAACCCCTTTCAAGGTATCCAGCGCTAAGGGTTTCGGTAACGATTTGCAGTTAGCTAAACTCGCACTTCTTTTACTCCGTGTTGGTAGGACAGGAGCCGAAGTGTTACCGTAGAAGCTTATGACTATCCTAATTGTCCTGCGTTTACGAGCAGTCAATTACAGGGGTAAGTTTATAGAAAAGATGGAGACTTAAGCAAACTAAAAGTTATTGATTTTATTGGTTATTTTAGCTAAAAATAATAGAACAATTTTTCATTTAAAATTTTTCATAATTGTTTATATAAAAAGTAATAAATTATTTAATCAAACTAAGTAAAAAATAATCATTACTTTTGTGTATTTTACCGATAATGTGTATATCTATAGTCTAAATTTTTTAAGGAGAGAGCTATGACTGTACTTATGGATTCAACGGAGGCTCAGGAGAATTTTGGGGTACTTATAAACAAGGCACAGAGGGAGCCTGTAAAGATAAAGCGTCATGGTAAAGAGGTAGCCGTAGTCTTATCAATAGAGGATTTTGAGCTACTTAATTCGGGAGAGTTAAGTTTTGCTGAAAGACGTTTTTTTGGATTAAATTCAGAAAAATGGGAATTGTTTATGAATGCACTGGATGCCGAAGAACGTTTTATCCCACAATTAGATAAATTACTAAAAGAACCGAGTTTTTTTGAAAAAGATTGCTAGTGTCATCGTTTATAGAAAAGTTATCGCTTGAGCATAAAGTAGAAAGTTTTGACTCAGGAGAAGAGGCTTTAAATAAATTTTTTAAAAATTATGCTTATTCGAGTCAACAGTCGAACGCTTCAAAAACTTATGTTGGTATCAGCAGAAATGAAATAGTAGGTTTCTACACGATAGTAGCAGGGGCTGTTGTTTACGATGATGCTCCAGAGCGGATACAAAAAGGTCTAGCACGACATCCAATACCGATAGCAGTGCTGGCAAGACTTGCAGTATCAAAGGAGCATCAAGGTAGAGGCATTGGAGCAGGTCTCTTAAAAGATGCGATGATTAGAATAGTATCTATTTCGGAAACGATAGGAATACGTGCTTTTGTTGCCCATGCTAAAGACGAAAAAGCGAGAAGTTTTTATGAGCATTTTGGTTTTATAGCTTCTCCGACTAATCCACTTCATCTGTTTATTTTAGTTAAAGATATACACAAGTATCTTAAATAGCTAAAGGAAATATAAACGAAGGAGTTTAAATGCTTACAGTTAAGATAAAACACGAAGCTATAGAGAGGTTTTTGAAAAGGATGGAAGAAGAAACAAAGGTTTCGATTGATGAATTAGTATCTATATTTTTGAGCAAATTAATCGAAAACCAAGAAAAGAGTGACAAAAGCTTCCCCTTACTTGTTGCGGCTCGCAAACATAAACGCTCCGGCTTGCAAACAAGAAAATTGTTGGCTCAAATTAATTGCAAATCAAATTACACTTCGGCTCACATTATTTGCAAACAGACTCATTATTATTTGCAACGGGCTTGCAATCGTCAGACTTGGCTCACATTAATTGCAAATAAGCTAGAAGCTGTTATGTACAACAATTAGGGACAGTGCAATCCAACAAGTGCATTTTGTTTTTACAAAATTTCTGTTACTAATTTAGTTGCAATTAATTTGAGCCTACATTTCTGTTTGCAAGCCCATTTGCAGTTGACTTGAGCCTAGTTGCAATTAATCTGAGCCGAAGTGTAATTTGATTTGCAAATAATGTGAGCCAGAATTTACCTTGTTTGCGAGCCAGAGCATTTATAATTGCGAGCCGCAACACTTACTCACCGATATACCTTGTAGCAGTTTGTCTTAGCACCATGAAGCAATTACAGGTAAGCGATTTCTCGCCTTTCATAGTTGAGCTTTTCGCCGTCGCTATTTCGAGCGATCGCCGGAATTATCATCTTCCGATTGCAGATATCACTACCGTGCAAGCTCCCTACACCTGAGAAGGTAATGCGGCATAGCTAAAAGCCTTAGCCTACACCCCCTTATGCGGATTTTCGCCGCTTTAGCTATAACGACTTCTTTAAAAAAGCGTGTCTCGGTCGCCCAAATTCCAAAAAAGAATGGGATAGAAGGATGAGATTACTCTGGTATATTCAACAACCAGCCTTTGTTTCACCCAGCCTCCCTCGCACTGGACAAACCCCTTTCAAGGTATCCAGCGCTAAGGGTTTCGGTAACGGTTTGTAGTTAGCTAAACTCACGCTTCTTTTACTCCGTGTTGGTAGGACACGGAGCCGAAGTGTTACCGCAGAAGCTTATGACTATCCTAATTGTCCTGCGTTCACGAGCAGTCAATTACGGGAGTAAGTTTATAGAAAAGATAGAGGCTTAAGCAAACTAAAAGTTGTTGATTTTATTGGTTATTTTCGGATAGAAATAGTAAAAAATTTATTGATTCAAACTAATCCTTAAAGCCTTTCCAATATCCAACAATTCCAGAAATAATAGCTATTAAAATATTATTTGAAAATTCTCTATTTTTAGTATTGAATAAATCTGCTAAGTAAGAGCGTTCTGACGCAAATGAGGTAATCAAACAAAAAGTAAAGAGACATCCACTGATAAGAATGAAAAATTTAAAAAGACATTTTCTCTCCCAAGTTTGATAACTTAGCTCGTCTTTAATAGGATTTTCTAAATCATATTTATCATTATCAATAAGGTCGTTTAAATTAATAGGGCGACCCATATATTAAAGTCCTATAATTTCAGTTTCTAAATTTTCTTTATTATTAGAAATTCCTAGAAATTTCTGTTCCTGTTTTGCTCTAACAGCAATTTCCATGAGTGCAATTGCCTTCTTTAAAACTTCAGTTTTAGAAGAAGAGCCAGTTACAGCTACAAGCTCTTCGAGAAGTTCGTTAAGTTGTTTTGAAATGTGTAGACTTAACTTTACAGACCCATTATTTTTAATCATGTTTTACTCACCTTAATATTTACTTAAATTATAAGTAAATATTAAGGCATTTTCAATGCTTTTCTTTTATTTATAAGTAAAATTAGTAGTTGTTATTTGATTTGTTTAGAAATCAAGAGAATCTAACTTTTAAGAGTTACAAAAATGGGCAATATAAACAAGATTAAAGCAGCCTATGTTCCACACTTTTAAAGAAGAGCTTAGTGAGTAAATTCTTCTTGGTAATCCTCTATATTTACAAGAATGTTTTATAAGTAAATAAAACCAATAAAATCCTTATTTAATAAGGATTTTATTGGTTTTACAACCATATTCTATAACTTTACACCAAATATCAAACAGCGTTAAAACCTGATTTTTAGCTACCAAAAAGCCGTGGAACAAAGGCGAAAATGGGTAGTTTTGGAAGTCCTTTCACCTATACTGTCGGACAGTTATGAAAGAGGGGGTAAAAAAGCGCCCGATAAGTGTACTTATTAAGCAAAAAGAGGAAATATAGTGTATATAGGTAAGTAAATTAGGCTGTTACTTAATATTGGTGAGATAAAAGTCAGAGTGCTACCATAGGTGGTTAGAAAATCTTAGTTTCCTAAATGGTTAAACAGTTTTAAGATGGTGAATGAAGACAAAAATAAATAAAAAGATTGCTTGGAGTTTTGAAAAGAATCTTCATTTAAAACAAACCAGAGGCATTAGTTTTGAAATCATAGAACAGCTTATAGTAAGTGGTCATATTATCGATATCATAAGACACCCTAACGAGGGGAAATATGGTCATCAAAAAATGTTTATTCTGTGTATTGATAACTATGTTTATATAGTTCCGTTTGTTGAAGACGATGAAAAAATATTTTTAAAAACTATAATTCCCAGTCGAAAAATGACAAAGAATTACTTTTCATAGGTATTAAGAAAGATGGTCAATAATTATAATTTAGACGATGACGAAAAAGATATTTTGAATTCTTATGAAAATGGAGAGTGGGAAAGTGTAGAAAACTTAGAGGAAGAAAAAGGTCGATTTGTTGAGTATTTTATAGAAAGTCAGAAGCAAGCAAGTAGAGAAATTACATTTAAAATTGATATTGATTTAATTGAATGGCTCAACTCACAATCAAAAGAGGGTGATTATCATTCTTTAATAAATAAAGTTCTGCGTGCCTATATTGCATCTTTGAATCAAGAACTACGAGAGTAACTTAATAATTGGTATATTAAGCATTAAAGGAGTCTTGATGTATCAATGTTCCACGCTTTAAAAAGAAGAGTTTATTGAGTAAATTTTTCTTAGCAATTCTTTATAATTCAAATAATTTTCTATAAGTAGCTAAATCAATAAAATCTTGATTTTATAAGGTTTTACCTTTTTATAGATAACTTCTAGTAAGCTTTGCTTATCTATAAAACAGAGTTATAAGCCTAATTTCAGGGTGAGATTTTCGTGGAACAGTAGCGAAAAAAGGTAGTTTTGAGAGTCCTTTCACCTATACTGTCGGACAGTTTTAGAAAGGGGCATAAAAAAGCGCCCGATAACAATAGTTATCGGGCAATTTAAGAGGATTTGGTAGTTATGCAGTAGTCCTACACAAGTTTTACTTGAAATAAAGCGATTATGATTATTATAATGTTGAGGGTGGAATAACAATTTTTTATGGTTTTTGAAGTCCATGAAAGAAGAATCAATTAGCGTAGTTTTACAGCCAGAGGAACATGTACTTTTAAAGAGTATTTCTATTAGGCAAAATAAATCAGAATCTGAGATAGTTATTATAGCTTTAAGGGAGTATTTCAACTTTTTGTCAGCAGCTTCCTCATCTAATAGCTGTTACGATCTAGCTTTGGAGCTAGGTGTCGTTGGAATAGCTAAAGACCTTCCGAGTGATTTAAGTACTAATAAGGAATACTTTAAGGGTTTTGGACAGTAGCATAGGTGAGAGCTGTAATTGATACCAGCCCCATTGTGGCTATCCTTTCTCCTAGTGATAATTATCATAATGATTGTGTAGAGGCTTTAAAGCTCTTAACTCCGCCACTTCTCACCACTTGGGCTGTACTTACCGAGGCGCATTATTTATTACGAGATCATAGGCAAGCCATAAACGCACTTTTTAGATGTTTTAAAAGTGGGTTATTTTTATTGGAAGAAATACCTTCAAAAGCATTAGGTTCGATCCATGAATTCATGGATAAATATTCTGATTTAAACCCTCAAATTGCAGATGTTAGTATTATGTATCTTGCTGAAGAAAGGGGTATATCTAATATCTTTACCCTTGATAAAAGGGATTTCTCAGTTTATCGCTTTTCTGACAAAACAGCACCTATTATTATACCTAAATAACGAGTATTAGCAGATACTATCTTCAGTAAATTTATCTAGCCATACTGTCGGACAATTAATAAAAACCACCTAATTTTGTACCCAATAACATTACTTATCAGGCGGAATGGGACAATTTAGCCTATTTTGGAGGCTTTATATGAAAGTTTTAACTAAATAGTATCTAAAAATAAAGCATCGTTTTTATTTCAAAAAATTTTAGTCTTTATTATGACCGGCTAGCACTTGATCCGATTGATCTAAACTTTACTACAGTTGCAGAACCTATACCTGTTGCTATACCGAGTTCTTTACTCCTAACTCATATTTATCTACCCCTGTTAAGGTGTACTAAAAAATGAACCAGTAAAAGGCTGAAACCATTGTGGGGTAAGGGAATATACCAATATTAATCAAAGAACAGCAAAAAATAACCAGCAATTCATAGAAGGTCAAACATGAGATTATAGGTTGAGAAGGTAACGATAATTGATGGGTGCTGTGTCATGCTGAGTTCAATTTTCGAGCGTTTTATTGAAGTATCTCCGGTAACGGTAATGCTGAGAGCAACATTAGAAAGAATTTTCAGCGCCGAAAAATTAGATGAATTATTTGAAGCAACGCGAGAAAAGCAATATACACAGGAATTATTATTTTCGACAGTAGTGGGAATAATGAGTTTAGTCGTATGTAACATCCGCCCATCAATTAGCGCAGCGTACAAGGCATTTTGTAAGCAAATAGGAGTTTCCCGTGTTGCTTTCTACAGTAAAATTAACGGTATCGAACCCTCAGTTTCTCAAGCTTTAGTACGTTATAGCAGTAAAGAATTGGCACCGATTATATCGGAGTTAGGAGGAGAACAGCCAGCAATTTTACCTGGTTATCGAATCAAGATAATTGATGGAAATAACCTGGCAGCAACAGAGCATAGGCTTTCGGTTTTACGCTCAGTGAATGGTGGACCATTACCAGGAAAATCTCTAGTTGTGCTTGACCCAATATTAATGCTGGCAATCGATCAATTCCCATGTGAGGATGCTTATACCCAGGAAAGAGCATTATTTAGCCAAGTATTAGAAACTGTGGAAAAGAATGATGTTTGGGTGGGAGATAGAAATTTTTGTACCTGTATGTTTCTAGTTGAAATTGCAAAGAGAAAAGCTTACTTTGTGATTCGCCAACATGCATCGATGCCTTATAAAGAATTAGGAGAATTAAAGGAAATATGTGATAGTGCAACAGGCAAAGTTTTCGAGCAGGATGTGATGATTGAATATGAAGGAGAATCGATAAAATCTCGTCGTGTTGTTGTTCGTTTAAATGAGCCAACTCGCGATGGAGATACTGAAGTGGCAGTTTTTTGCAACCTCAGAAAAGAAAATGCTTCTCCCATTGTAATCTCAAATATTTACCTTAAACGTTGGAGTGTTGAGGGTTTATTTCAAGTCGTTAGTGATACTCTAGAATGCGAAATTAAGACTTTAGGTTATCCCAGAGCCGCTTTATTCAGCTTTTGCATGGCACTAGTTGCCTACAATATTTTATCTGTGATTAAATCAGCATTGCGTAGCGTCCATGGGCAAGGAAAAATTGATGCAGGTGTTTCTAATTACTATTTAGTTGAGGAAATTCAAAGTACCTACACGGGTATGATGATTGCGATTCCCGACGTTGAATGGAAATTTTTAAACCATCTGAGTTTACCTGCTTTTGCCGAGTTATTAAAACAATGGGCTGCGACAGTTGACCTCAAACGCTTTGCTTCCAGTCCTAAAGCCGAAAAAAAGCCCCAACCAAAAAGAGAAAGAGAACCTAACCGTCCTCACGTCTCCACTGCTCGACTTCTGGCTGAGAAACAACGCGACTGCAAGCAGTCTAGAGTAGAACAACAAACTTCTAACCTGGTTGAAACTCCCATCCCGCAAGCTTTACAGACCTAAATGTACCATTGGGTAAGACGGGGCGTTTAGCCCCGGACTCCCCACACCACCGTACGTACGGGTCCGTATACGGCGGTTCGTAAGAGGTGCGGTCAAGCAAATACCTTTTCTACAATATCAACCACTTTCGATGCTTTCCAAAAGGCAGCATCAAGAGCTTTATGAAGTTGAGGAGTAAGAGCAAGCCGCCAAGTGCCTTTTCTAGAGGCTGCAAGTTGTGCGGCAAATTTACTGCCTAATCCAAGCCTAACAAGGTTCCGATAGCGAGTTTTCCCACTCTTCCATTGGGTAAGATAGCACTGCCTCAACCTTCGGTGCATCCATGACTGAAGCTCCTTGAATATTGAAGCTGTCTCAGCTTTGCCAAAGTAGGCACACCAACCGTGTAAATATCGGTTCAGTGATTCTATCCTCCGCTCCATCGATACACCCCACGTTCTACTGGTAAGCTTTCTTACTCTCCCTTTAAAGCGCTTCACCGTTTGCGGCGCTAGTCGCACTCGTGCTTCTCTCTGACTTGTGAACGAAAAGCCTAAGAATTTCCTACGACTCGCTCGATCAACGGCACTCTTCTCAGCATTCACTTTCAACAATAGGCGTCTCTCGATAATTCTCACCGTATGCTCATATACCCTCTCTCCAGCTCTCGCCGTCTTAACGTATATGTTACAATCATCCGCATAGCGGCAGAACCGATGCCCTCTTGCTTCGAGCTCCTTGTCCAGCTCATCAAGCATGATGTTACTTAGCAGCGGTGATAATGGACTGCCTTGTGGTACTCCTTCATCTCGATACATACATACTCCGTTAACCATGATGCCAACTCTAAGGTAGCTTCGTATCAGCTTGAGGACTGTTTTATCCTCTATCCTCTTCGCTATCTTACTCATCAGTTTGTCTTGGTGTACTCGGTTAAAGAAGTTTTCCAAGTCAATATCTACTACCCACTTGTACCCTTCTCGGATGTACTCCCTCGCTTTATCTATAGCTTGATGCGCTCTCCTCCTAGGGCGAAAACCGTAGCTCGACTCTGAAAACTCAGGGTCAAATAACGGGGTTAACACCTGTAGTAGCGCTTGTTGGACTAGTCTGTCTATTACTGTAGGGATACCAAGCTCCCTCATTCCCTTGCCGTCTGCCTTAGGTATCTCTACCCGTTTGACCGCTAAAGGTTCGTAGGTCCCTTCTCGTATCTCCTCCAGTAGCTCTTCCTTGTGCTGGGTATACCAAGAGCGCAGCTCTGCTGCTTGCATCCCGTCTACTCCAGCAGCTCCTTTATTGCTTTCAACTCTTTTTAGAGCTAAAGCCATATTCTTCTCCTCAACCATCAGGTCAATAAGAGAACTGGTATTATATCTTTCCTCATTCCTTTGCATAAGAGTACCTTGATACCGTCATTGTACCACAGCGTATGCACCGCCTCTTTACTGTGACTGGCTCTTGCGATTTTCTATCCATTTTTTTTTTTCGGTCTCTCATAAAAGTACTGTGTACTCAATATCTCCTCTTACGTTCGGTCCTTCAGAGCAGTCTGTACAAACTCCTCCTACTATGACCTCTGCTGACTCCTGTACGCTCAGTTACCTCTCGCCTTCCGGCTTGTTGGTAAGTTATTGCTTGTACAATTTTCCGTACAGGTCTCCTAGGGTAAGCCTATCCCCTTTCTCTCCATGCAACCGACGCATGTACGATAGGCAAGTCTTGATGGTCAGACTTTCGTGATGAAACGCTCACTCAGTCATTTGCCCACGCCTCTTATGCGCTTCATGTTCTTCGGTTCGGAGATTTGCCTCCACCTTCCTTCAGATTCAGCGTCACCGCTGACACCCTTGGTTTCGGCTAACACCTACCACCATCTTCGATGTTCGGGTCTTTCACCCTATAGGTTATAGGCATGCCTAGCACACATTTTGAGGAGTACCCCTCTTAAGGTGTACTCATATTTATCTTAAATCTTGGCTGAAAGTCTAACAACCTGTCCAGACATGTATTGCCAAGCAGGATCTAAGCCAAGTGCTACAGACGCTTCCGCAACTTCTGCGATAGTAATGAGTCGATTCCAAGGACAGGTGTCTCTAACGTAGGAATCCTTGTCTTCGATACCCTTTAAGGACAAAATGTGATTCGCTAGTGGAGATTCTACCAGCGAGGGTGAAAGTACAATCACTCTGACACCATATATGGATTCTTCCTTAGCAAGTGTCTCAGCTAAAACCTCTAAAGCCGCTTTTGAAGCAGAATATGCCCCATTTTTAGATCCAATGACTCTAGTAGTATCCGAACTCAATATAACGAGACAGCCTTTAGTACGGCGTAAGTCCGTTTTGACCAGTTGAAAAGCCCGTACTAAGCCTACACAGTTGGTATTGAATAAAGAAATCAACTCTTTTGGTGCTGTCTCTGAAACTAACTGCTTAGTTGAAGGTAACCCAATGCAATAAAACACGAATAAATTTTCTATAATATTTTCTGAGAAGGTTTTAATAGATAAGTTTTCATTGGAAACATCGCTGTTTGCATCAAAAAACATCCATTTAATGTCTGATGTGGCATCAGCTACAATTTCTGGAGTTTGAGTGAAGTAGGTGGCTAAGATTTTAGTTAATCCTCGTTTACGTAGGCTAGCTACAATTTCTTGCCCAATAGCACCTGTAGCCCCAAAAACAACTGCCGCTTCTTTAGGCATCGGGGTGATCCTCGTAAAACATTTTGTCGAATTGCATCTGCTCTAACGAAATGTTGTAGGTAAGTCCCAATGCCTGTGCGCGTAGTAAGCTCTCTGAATCTCCTTTGACTAACAAACACACAACTTTTGGAAATACTATTGTCATTGTATCCCCGTTAACAAAGTGAGCATAGTAGAGTCTTGGCTTGAGTTGCTGAGCTAGTCGTAGAGCAACATTGGATACAGTTTGGTTATCTAGGTTCAACTCTATAATCTCGATATTGTTAATACCGTCGATAGAATGCGGATAACATCTTGAAACATATGATTTCAAGAACTGTGGCAGTTGCTCATCTAGCAAACTTTCACGAACAATGAGACCTTTAGTTATCATGGCAAAAACTACCTTACTGCGGATTCAAGAAGCTGGAAAGTATTATTGATAGAGTCCAATGAAGCTCGAATACCTATAGGTAAAGTGATTTTATCGTCAGTATGTCCTAACGATACGCCTGTTAAAATTGGGAAGCTGTAGCCATCAGTAATCTCTAGCAGCATCTCACTCAAAGTTTGTCCACCTTCAGGAGGATCGCAGTTAACCAAGTTGCCAACGACCATTCCACTAATCCGATCAAATACTCCTGCATCACGAAAATGGGTTAGCATCAGATCGAGTCGATTAATAGGTTTACTAATGTCTTCCCAGAAAAAAATAGAATCGTCAAAGCTGGGTTCCCATGATGTGCCCAAAAGAGTTTGGATCGATATTAAATTGCCGCCCAACAAGCGTCCAGATGCTTTTCCTTCTTTCAACCAAAACCATGATGGAGTAGGTTCGTAGATAAAACTTTCTGTCGGAGATTCAATCAATGACCAGAAGTGCTTACTCGTGTAGTTTGTAAGTCCGTTAGGATTTCCCATATTCCATATCAGAGCTGGACCATGAAAAGTAACGACTCCTGTTTTAGTATGGACTGCATTAAGTAAGGTGCTGGGATTGCTAAGTCCTATAATGATTTTGGGATAATCGGAAAATCCTTTTAAATCAAGGTGTCGCAGCATTCGGTTGGCGTTAGTACCACCGCCTGCAAATAAAACTGCTTTTACCATAGGGTCATGTAGAAATCCAAGTAGGTCTTGCGCCATAGCGGTCTCGCTACCACTGAGGTATCCATTACGTTTTTGGAGCTGAGCGCTTAGAGCAGTTTGGTAGCCTTTAGCCTTGAGGACATCTAGTCCTCTTTGAAACCACGTAGGTTCAAGTAAGGTTTCTGGAGCTGACCCAGACACCACACCAATAAGGTCGCCATGTGACAGTCGGGGGGGATGAACTATTTTCATGAGTTTGTTCTCCTATGGATGTGCCAAATCGGTAAGCAAAGCAACTTGCTGGATACTAGTGTATCCGAAGCAAACCATTATAAGCCGCTCAACTCCAATACCACATACAGCCGATTTTGGAAAGTTGTCAGTAAGCTCGGCAAGTAGTGGTCGATCAAGATTGTTAGGTTCAATCTTGAAGTTTTCTTTATAAGCACAAGTAGTCCGATACCACTCATCAAGTAAATCTGGATTGTTAAGGTTTGAGGACATATTCGCTAACTCCATTCCCCCAATGAAAAGCTCTGAACGCTGCTTGAATCTAGGATTTTTTGTAGGACTTGCGGGACCACCGAGATAATCGGGGTAGTCAGCTATAAATACAGGAGTTGAAAAGGATTTGCTGATTGTCTCTATGATTTTATCTAGAGCATCAGATAGATTTGTAAATTGTTTAGTGCCAGTTACCTCAACCGCTAAGTCTAAAACTCGATGTTCAGAGAAAAAATCATCTTCGCTAAATCCAAACTTCTCTCTTAAAATTTTTGGCAAGCTCACTTTTGCCCAGGGCTTTTCAGGACTCAAATCATAGCTTTGTTTAGAGTCAGGTGGGGTAAAAAAATATCCTGTCTCCTCTGCAACCTGAGTGTCTTTCAGTATTGCTTTGATGACAGCTTCTACTAGAACTTGCATAGTGTAGACATCGACATTAACCGCCATAGCCTCTAGCGATAGGAATTGTTCAAGATGCGTGGCATCAGGAATTTCTGGTCTAAAGCAGGTAGCAAACTCAAATATCCGTTGCGCTCCCCGCACAATCAGTCGTTTTAGATGTTCTGTGGGAGCTACTCGTAAACAATAGGATTGTTTAGATATAGGATGCTGAGTTTCAAACTGGGGCGTAGGAGTAATGTCAGGATAGATGTGTAGTATTGGAGTCTGGACTTCCTGATAATTGTGAGAAATGAGATAGTTCCTCATGACAGAAACTACTTGATGACGCTGGGATACAATATTTGCGGAGGTTAGGAAAATCATAGATAAAGCTCAATTAAGGAGTTCACTAAGCGATTTTAGATGGTGACAGTCGCATTTTAGTAAAGCTGCTAGCAGCTTTTACCATTTCGCTGGTTGTCCAAGGAGTTTGAGAGTCGTAATAGTCATAGCTCGACCAAGCCTCCAGATGAGAAGGTGCTTTAAATCCCTGCTGAATTGCTGCCTCAAACAAAGGTGTACCAGGATAAGGAGCAAATAGATGTACTCGCGTTTCTGGGCTTGGATTTAAATTCCACAACTCTTCAATTAAACTGAGGGTTTCTTCTTGTTCTTGCTGAGTTTCACCAGGAAACCCAATAATAAAAGTGTAAGATCCCAATATCCCTTGATCAGCAATCTCTTGAGCTACATCTAGGAGTTGAGTACGAGTCACTTCTTTTTTGACTATTTCCTCTAAAACTCGATTAGAACCAGATTCCACTCCCATAAGTAAGCGAGTACAATGACTTTCTGCAAGGCTTTTCATAAGCTGAGGTTGTACTCTACGCGCCCTCAGTATGTCGTTTGGATTGATAGAAGCTGCCCATGCTATGTCAAGGTTACGCTCTAATAATCCCTCTGAAAAGGCAGTCGCACGATTTAAATCAACAAACCAATCGGCATCATAGAACTTCACCCCGCTAATGTCGTAGCGAGATTTTAGGTCTTCAATATCATTAAGCATCAATTCTGCTGACATCTTACTGTACTTACGTTGATAGGTAAGTTCATAACAAAATTGACATTTATAAATGCACCCCTGAGAAGATACATAGTTCAATGTACGTGGCGAAATTGTGGGATCATCTCGAACGTATTTCTGTACATCTAGTAAATGCCAAGGGTAGCCACCTAATTTCAAGGATCTGGGCGAGTTAGGCGGACCTTGAAGACGGCTATTCCCAACCTTCATACGAAGACCAGGCACATCCTTTAATGGAAGGCATCCTGTCAAAGCACGGACTAACGCTGGAATAGATGTTTGTCCAACACCCTGCAATACCGCATCTACCAAAGGATGCTCTAAAGTTTGATCGGGGAGGACATTAACATGAGGACCTCCAAAGACCAAAGGTGGACAGTTTTTCCTCTCTTTGGCGATCTTTGCCATCTCCAAAGCATTACCAATTTGACCACCTCCAGTCATAATACTCAATCCGATAAATATCGCTTGGTCAGAACATTTATCTAATAATTGTTTCCAAGCGGCAAGATCTTGTTGATTACCATCAAACAGCACTACGTCAGCGATGTCCTCATCAATCAGCACTTTGGCGATCGCAAGTATCGAGAAAGGCATCCAAAAATAGACGTAGTTTTTCTCATGATTAATTTTTGGGTAAGCCAAAATTACAAGAGGTTTATTCATGTTTTTAGATCCTTACAAGTTTATACAACACTCAGTATCTCGCTGTTGTTAGCTGTCTCAGATTTTAGAAAATATGCAGTTGCATAAATGTCTAATGCCTTAGCAATAATTGTGTCTAACTCAGCTTGGTCGCCATCTAAGTATGGCTTGAGATCAATAGCAACATCTCCTCTTAAAAGACAGAATTGCAGTCTAAGATCAGATGTAACTCGAATCGACATAAGAGCATCATGGCAGGGAAAGTGAGAACAACCTTGGCAAACGGAACCATACCAAGCACCAGCTTGATGATCTTTGATTAAGACCTCAAGTCCAGTGGAGAGAGTCAGGGATAACATTGGATGTCCAAGACCACCTTGATAAACAGTGTGAATATTCGTGGCACGTAATTTCAGCGATTGGGCAATCTCTCCTAGGGGAAGATATAAATCATCAAGACTGCTAGCACCAATGACCTTAAGTCTGCGACCATAATTTTCATCTCCAGTGTGGAGGTCATCAATTACATCAAGAAGCTTTAGGGTTTTAACCCCAACCTTGCCACAAAAATCAATTAAGTTATCCAGTTCTTGGTCGTTGACACCTTTCATTACTACAGTATTCACTTTGCAAGGAATACCAGATGCTACACAATATTTTAAGGATTTCAACAAGTCAGGCAAATCATCTATACCTGTGATTTTTCGGTGTGTTTCATCGTCTAGAGTATCAATGCTGAGGTTGATTAAATCAGCTCCAGCATTTGCGAGCAAATCAGCTAGGTCGCCTATTTTAGGATGACGGGAAATCACATGAAGATCAGTGACACCAACTTTCTCCTTAAGCAAACTCACAGCTTCAACTAGATCATCCCAGAGTGCAGGATCTCCCCCCGTGAGCTTAATGTGGGTAGCACCTTGACGAACAAATGCACTTGTCACTTTCAGCAAGTTCTCAAGCCCGATTTCAACACCACTACCAGTGGCTAGAGCCTCTCCTGAAGGGCGGCAATAGAAACAAGCTCGTCCACATCGGGAGTTAACAGTTATCCGAATCTGCGGTATTTTAGTCATCTCAGTTTACCTTCCTTGCTGGTAGGTACAGATTTGTTTTATGTTTGCATCGAGATTTTTTTCTGTAAGACAAAAAAAGTATCAGCATAATGCTGATGCTTGTATCAGGTCATACCCTCAATAATAAGGAGAGATCGTTGACACCTGTATGTCAGTGATTTTTGGAGTTTAATTTTTTTGTGGTATTTTTTTGGTTTTGTTTTGGCTTCGTCTTACATACTCACAGCTTAGTGGTGCAGAAAACTTTTTTGGGTCTTATTTGAAATATTATTTAGGTAAATTAGCCTCTTGAAACACCCTATTTACAAGGCTTTGAATAAAGGCTGTTAAAATATGTCTTAGGTTAAGACTACGACATGATGCGGGTTTCTAGACTTTTCTGCATCACTAAGCTCCAATAGTTATCAAAGAAATAACGTGTGAATAATTCTTGCATTTCATTCATTTTCGTAATAATAATAATTATTATTATCAATCATATTGGTTCTACTAAGTAGGGAGGATGAATTAAACGTAAAATAAGATGACTTGAAACCCTTGTCCAGCTTGAAATAATCTTAAGTTTAATTAGCACCACCTACTTATAATGAATTCCGGCTCTTGCGTTCCTTAGTATGACAATTTGCGATCGCGCGTTCTTCCCCCTACCTTACAAAATCGCATTGCTCCCTTCCTTTTATGTAGATTGGGAATTTGTTTTAGCAAAACCATTGTGGAATAAGGATTACAAGCAATTATGGTATTTTGTGTCGCTAAATCCCTATGCAGTAAGGCTTTCAACGATTTTTGACCAGTTTCTCCATTAAAAAAACCGAAGAACTTGAATTACTTAATGTTTGTATTAAACCTTTATGCTGTGAAACTTACAATCTCAAAACCAGCTCACTTGCAGATATAGCAAAATGATGGGAAAATGCTATTGACGAATCAGCGAGTAGATGATAGCGATGCCCAGCTTAAAAGCGTCTCCAGAAGGTCTAAAAAAAATCGAAGAAGCAATAACAAGGATTTCAAGCGAGACAGGCTGGGCAAAGTACGGTGAAGATTGGGCAGAAGAGGCTAGCAAGTTGCTGCCTAAAAGCTATACATCTAATGGAGAGATACAAGAAGGAAGCGTATCTCGTGCTACATGGAATCGCTTTTTAGCTGTCCAAGAACCGATTAAGGCTGTTAACTTCAAAGCTTTCTGCGATTTATTAGGTCTCAACTGGGAAGAAATTGCAGACTCGCCAACAAATATAATTCCTCCTACTAAAGAAAATCAAGCAACTACGCAGATATCAGACAGCCACCAAGATTGGGGCGATGCCCCCGACCTCTCAGCTACCTCCTTCTATGGTCGCCATGAAGAAATATCAACCTTAGAAAAATGGATATTAGAAGACCGCTGCCGCCTAATCGCAATCTTAGGAATTGGCGGTATTGGTAAAACAAGACTATCTATAAAACTTGGTAAGGGTGGTATCGGCAAAAGTGCCCTTTCGATGAAGGTGGCACAACAAACCCAAGGAGAGTTTGAATATGTCATTTGGCGATCGCTACTTAGTGAACC
Organism: Calothrix sp. NIES-4101; assembly: GCA_004296455.1. Lineage (GTDB taxonomy): Bacteria > Cyanobacteriota > Cyanobacteriia > Cyanobacteriales > Nostocaceae > Brunnivagina. The sequence goes on along the minus strand of AP018278.1, from coordinate 7,115 downwards.
TTCTGCACAATACATAGTAGATGACCTAGTAAAATTTATTTCTAATGAGCAGGAAACCAATTTACCTGAGATTTTCAGCGACAAAATAAACAAACTACTTAGCTACCTACGTAAACATCGCTGCTTAATAATTCTAGATAACGCTGAATCCGTGCTACAAGGTTCTAAGCTTGCAGGACAGTACAAAGATGGTTTTGAAGATTACGGTAGGCTTTTTAAAATGCTTGGAGAAGCACAACATAAAAGCTGCGTAATACTTACCAGCCGAGAAAAGCCGCAAGAAATTGCACTAATAGAAGGCGAAAACAGACCTGTGCGATCGCTACATTTGAGCGGATTAGATAAACTAGAGGGTCGCAAAATTATAGAAGATAATGGTACTTTCTTTGGCACTGATGATGAATGGGAAGAATTAATTAATTTCTATGATGGCAACCCTCTAGCATTAGAAATTGTTTCGAGACACATTTTTTGGGTCTTTAATGGAAATATTGCAAAGTTTCTTGAAATAGGTAGAAATCTCTTTGGTGACTTAAAAGATTTACTAAATTGGCATTTTAATCGCCTATCTGAAGCAGAGAAAGAGATTATGTACTGGCTTGCCATAAGTCGTGAACCAGTGGCGATTGAATTACTAAGAGACAAAATTGTTACGTTAGATGCAAAAGAAAAAGTTGCCGAAAGCCTTGAACTACTGAACAGACGACTGCCAATTACAAAATCTAATACTGGTTTTACCCTACAGGCAGTGTTGAGTGAATATATGATTGAACAACTGATCCAGCAAGTTTGTAGAGAAATAAAATCAGCAAAATCTAATGTTTTAAATAGTCATACTTTGATAGAGGCAGAAACAAAAGATTTTGTTAGAGAATCTCAGAAACGAGTGATTATGAAGCCGATTATTAATAAAATCTCTCAAGAGATAAATGAAATTTTTATCACAAAACAACTTAATAAAATTATCCTTTGCACTCAGAAAAAAAACTTAAAATCAGGCTATACAGCAGGTAATGTTATTAATTTACTAAACTGCATGGGAGTAGATTTAAGTGATTATGATTTTTCACGAATATCTATTTGGCAAGCTTATCTTCAAGGAGTAAGTTTATTTAGAGTTAACTTTGCACATTCTAATTTTTTTAAATCCGTTTTTACTCAAACTTTTGGTAATATTGCTTCGGTTCAATACAGTTTGGACGGTCGTTTTTTAGCAGTCGGTCATACCAAAAATGAAATTAGCATATTGCAAGCAAGTAACGGGCAGCAAATTTCAATTTGTAGAGGTCATAGTAGCTGGATTCAGAGTATTGCTTTTAGCCCTGATGGAGAAACTTTAGCCAGTGCTAGCGAAGACGGCACCATAAAATTGTGGGAAGTTCAAAGTGGAGGCTGTCTAGAAACTATTTTAGGACATAATAATAAAGTATCATCCGTTGCTTTTAGTCCTGATGGCGAAATTATAGCAAGTGCTAGTGGCGACCAAACAATAAAGTTTTGGAATTTACAAAACGGTGAATGCCTTAGAACATTGGAAGGGCACACGAATTGGGTATTTTCAGTTGCTTTTAGTCCCGATTGCGAAATTATAGCAAGTGCAAGTAGTGATGGTATAATCAAGTTTTGGCGAGTAAACGATGGTGAATGTCTTAAAACATTACAAGCACACAGTTTAGGTATCAGATCAATATCTTATAGTTCCAATGGTCAATTTTTAGCCAGTGGAAGCTTTGATAAAACGGTATGCTTGTGGAACGTAGAAGATGGTCAGTGTCTAAAGATTTTTCAAGATCACGATAGTGAAGTATTGGCAGTTGCATTTAGTCCTGATAACCAAACTTTAGTCAGTAGCAGTAGCGACAGAACAATACGCATATGGGATATTAAAACACACAAGTGTATAAAAATCCTTCAGGGACACCTTAGCACTATATGGTCTATCGCCTACAGCCATGACAGCCGAAAAATCGCTAGCGGAAGCGGTGATCAAGCTGTAAGAATTTGGCAAGCACAAGATGGTAAATGCCTTAAAATCTTGCAAGGTTATATGAATAGTTTATGGTCAGTTACTTGCAGCCTTAATCAGCAACTATTAGCTGTTGGATGCGAAGATGGAACTATTAGAATATGGGATAGTAAAACCAACAATTTCGTAGGACTGTTGCAAGGTCACGGTCATATTGTATGGTCAGTTGCTTTTAGCCCGTCAGACAGTTACTTACTTGCTAGTGGAAGTGGAGATAAAACTGTGAAATTATGGCAGGCAGAGAAAGGTGAGTGTATAAGAACCTTAAAAGGGCACACTAACGTGATTCGCTCAATCGCCTTTAGCCCAGACGGTCAGACCTTAGCAAGCGCAGGGGACGACAAAACAATAAGATTGTGGATTGCTAAAACTGGTGAGTGTACAAACATCTTAAGAGGAAATGCTGCTAGAATAAATTCTGTAAAGTTTAGTCCTGATGGTCAACTTTTAGCTAGTGGCGATAAAGTTAGGACTATCAAACTGTGGCATGTGCGGGATGGTAAATGTACTTCAATTCTGGAAGGGCACACTAGTGCTGTACGAGCAATAGCATTTAGCCCCGATGGTCGAACATTGGCAAGTACTAGTAGTGATAAAACAGTCAGATTATGGAACGTCAGTTCTGGTGAAATTATACATGTACTAGAAGGACATACAAATGATGTTAATGATGTGTGCTTCAGCCCTGATGGTCAATTATTAGCGACTTGTAGTTTAGACCAAACAGTAAGGCTTTGGTGTTTTCAAACAGGGCAGATGCTAAATATTTTAGAAGGTCACACTAATAATGTTTGTTCAGTAACTTTTGGGTTTGATGCTCAAAATTTAATTCTTATCAGTGCAAGCGAAGATGAGACCATAAGATTTTGGGATGTGGAAACCTGTTTTTGTACTCACGTATTAAATATACCCAGACCTTATGAAGGTATGAATGTTACTGGCGCGCAAGGTTTAACAGAAGCACAAATATCTACACTTAAAGCTTTGGGGGCAGTGGAGATAGAGAACTAAATTGTAAAAAACACGGCAGTGTCATATTAAGTCTAGTGTTTTACAGTCCCTTTTACAGATAAATTTTAATCCACCATAACAGGCTTTTTTTGCTCAATTTCAAGCGAAACATCTGTCCAAATACAGTAACGAAGAGTATCAGTTTTCTCGGTGCTAATTACGTATGGATTTCCCTGAGCATCAATTGCGTGAATAACAACTGTTCCGATAAACCCCCTTTTAAGTGCTGATAAATCATCAACAGCATCGTGGCAAGCTTCCTCGGCAGTAGCTCCTTTTTTCATGTAGGCAACAACTGCCCGTGCCGTACCTGCACGAATTGTCATTTCTCCTGTATGGGTACAAGCTGCACCGCCGTATCGATTATCAACATACAAACCAGCACCAATTATTGGCGAGTCGCCGAGCCTTCCAGGATACTTATACTCCCAGCCAGAGGTGCTTGTCCCCCCTGCAATATTGCCTTTACTATCTCTAGCCAAAAATATTGTTGTTCCTTTGGATAGGTTCTCGTTAGCAGACAAGTTAGCGTATGGTAATAGCGATAGGTCTTTGTCTTTAAAAATATTTTCAGGAATATTGTTTTTTTTAATCCAACTGGAATAATTAGAAATTGCTTCCTCAGTTAGGAGATTAGCAGGTTCCGCTCCAATCTCTTTAGCAAACCGTGCAGCTCCTTTTCCTACTAAAAATACATGAGGGAGCTTTTCCATTACTGCTTTTGCAACTACGATCGGATGGGCATACCCCTCTAATGCACCAACGGAGCCACACTCTAATGTTGTACCATTCATTATTGCAGCATCGCACTCTACTTCTCTAAGAAGATTAGGCGTACCTCCAAGCCCTACACACGTTACTCTAGGGCTAAGTTCAACTTGCTTAATACCTTCTTCTACGGTTTTTAAGCTGGACTCTTTATCAAGAAGCATTTTAGCTGCCACAGGCATTCCAACTAAACCTTCTCCATTACTTAACACAATCATTTCTGACATAATTAATTCTCATTTTTGCAAGTCACTTATAAGCTAAATGCTATGAATATTTCATATGCTAGCAAAGTACTTAGTATCGAGTATAACTTGAAAAAATTGTATTTTTATATTATTTCTCAATAGTAAAGTTAAGATTCAAATATGCGATCGCGCTTATCAATATCCCTTCATCCAGAAGACCTAAACCGATTAGAAAACTTACAAAAAAACCTAGACGAGAAAGACATTCTCTTTATGCCAAGCACAAGCTTCGTTTTAAGATTAGCGCTAGCAGTGTTAGAAAAAACTCCTAATGAAAAAGTAAAAGAAGTTGCTGATAAGATGCCGTATTACAAAACGGGGAGACCAAAACAGCAAAAAATTTGATTGCTAAAATGTAAAAATAGTGTGATAGTAAACTTACCATTTAGTTAGCTTTGGGCTTCCTTGGAAGTGAAATTTAGGTTCATCCAAGGGTCTTTAGGTGCTTCATTTAGGCTCGGCTTGAACTTTGAATGTGGGTTTAAGGGGACTACTCGCAGTTTGTCTTCTTTTATACTGCGAGTAGTCCTCGCAGTAGGTTTTTTAAATTACATCTCTGGTTCATTACTTCTTTGCTGAGTGTACTTTTGAATGACCTTATCTAAAACCTTATTAGGAGCTAGAGAAAAAAGTTTTTCGTAAACATCGGCTTTTGTAATGTCAGTACGTGTTCGCGCTAACTCTAAGTTCAGCGTTTCATTTTCTCCGGCATAATTTTCTAGCATCTTCTGATCTATTTTCGTTAAAAAATCTTTAGATTTAATTGCGTCAATTTTTTCATAATTAGATTTAATCTCTTTTTCTGCATTTATCCTATTAATCTCTAATTTAACTCTCCAAGGTGTAACAATTGAGTTATTATGAACCCGTTCGCCTGTTACATCTTGAGTGACCTTAGCTGCCCAAGTAGCACAGTTGTTTTTGGCGGCGTGGTAAGTTTCAGAATTATTCAAGCAATCTTGAAAAGTACGATATTGTTTATCGCTAATTTTCCATGATGTACTCACAGATGACTTAAGTTTATCAAAACCATATTCAATGTTCTGCTTAATGGCAGTTCCAGAACCATCCCAACCCTGTTGTTGACGTGATAAATTTACGTTACTATGATTATCCGCCCATAATCCATAGCTAGTAGTATAGCCATCAGGAGTAGTAATTGAAATCCAGCTATGACCATTACCTTTTTTAAAAAGATTAGAAGTTTCTTCTGAACGGCTGTGCAAACGAAGTTCAATGTCTCCCATAAATTTGGAGAGGAGGGGTGAGGTGTACTATTTACAGAAAAAAATATTGTCTTAAAGTCTGAATTTTAAGGTTGGGAGTTCTTTATTAGGAAAAGGATACTCGCAAAACCAGTTGCAAATTCCAAAGGCATCTTGATTTAGACTTTCGTGTTCTAAATCAATTTTTTCATTGTTAATCCTTTCCCATTCTATATTAATGCCTTCCCATTCAAATAAGGAAAATACTTCATATGCTTCTGGCTTATTTGATTTATGAATTGTTGTGTCAAGGTTAGTACGCTTAATGAAAATAGAAATACTTCCATCTGGCTCTTCTTTGTAAGTTACATAATGTGGTTGATAATAAGTTTCTTCATTAGAAAAAAGCAGCCAGCATTTGTTATCGCTAGAAAAATATTTACCAATAAATTTAATTGACTTTGGTGGATAATATGCAAGGTAAAAAGGAGAGAAAAGAAGTGCTACCTTCTCTTTAATTGAATAACCTTTTAGGTCAGGAAATAGCTCATTAAAAGCAGCCACAAAATCATCTTTCATAACAGTTATCCTTTGCTTGGTTTATTAAAGTAAAATGATAAAAATTCAAGCAAGACAAACACTTACCACTTACAAAACTAACTTCTTAAATTTATTAGAAGTTGTTACCATTTTTTAGCAGCCAATTATCCCTCATCCTCCTCATCATCAGAACCAGCCGTAAGCCCCCCTATAGGATTCCGTATTTCAAGGGTAGAGGATGAATAGTAGGCATCTTTAGCTTTACGCCTTTGCTCCTCAAATTTAAGCATCACTTCATGCAGCTTACCGGAAGAAATTGCCTTGTTTATAGCTTCATTGATCATGACAGGCACGTAGGGTAATATACCTTCGACGGCATCATTAATTTCGGACTCAAAATATTGTTTTGTAGCATCACTTATTGCCTCGCTAGCTTGCAAAACATCTGGCACGCCGTAGGCGTTTGACTGCTGATTACTTGAAGAATTTACCTGACTGCTTTCCTTAACAGAGAAGCGATCGCGAACTTCTTTACGGCTGCTACCAGCTTGCATCATGTCGCAGGCAACTTTAAAATTAGCTTCAATCTCCTCGTCAGAATATAGAGCCTTAGTTGTATCAAGCCCACAATCGTGAAGACGGTTGTGGACTGTGCTTTTACTTAACTTAAACTCTTCTTCAAGCTGCTTTTTGGTGTAAGGCATAAGAGACCTCGATTTGTGTAGATTTGCAAATTTTTACGCCAAGTTCAGTTCTTATCCTCACTTGGCGTAGGAAGAAATTAGCTAGTTTTCATTAAAATATTTAGTCAAAAACGCCCCTAAATCATCGGTTGATTCGGATACCATATTTTCAAACATTAAATAAACTAGCTCCCCAACTTCTGGATGTTTAGCTAAATATTCCTGCTTAAATTCGGGGTCACTTAGAACATTGCCGAAGAGACTAGAGCCGCCTTCTTCTAGAAACTTTTTAAGGGGAGGCAGCCTCATTTTATCGGCAGCTAAAGGGATAAAATCACACTTAATCTCTGGAGGTTTTAGGTAGTCAACATCATCGGGCGCTAGGCGATATAAAGTATTGCTTCTATCAGTAAAGGGCGAGAAAAAATGGAAATGAAGACCGTTTTTTCTGTTGGTTTCAGGGAGATGCAAAAAATCAGAAGTAGTGTGACAGTCGCGCTCTATGTACTGTCTGTCAAAACTGTGGACGAGAGTGCCGTAGGAATTACGTCTATACTGACTTGTTTTTCTTAAAACAAGCTTTTTGCCGCCCATTCGCACACACCACTCAGCAGTGGTTGGCGAATTAGCTAGA
>AP018277.1 GCA_004296455.1 Calothrix sp. NIES-4101 | reverse complement strand
TTTGCGTTGTGGCGCTTTTCCGAATATTTCCAACAGCAATCATCCCATAAACAAGCAAGGCTAACGCCTAAAGGATTATGAGCAATATATTTTGTGCAGATATTGGCAACTACTCAACAGTCACCGCACTGTTAGGACAACCACCCCAAATCATGCGCTCAGTCAGCGCCGACATCACCCATAAAAGCGTCATGACTCTAAATACCAACACATCCCCCACAGTGGAAATTAACCACAAGCGCTTGATTCTGGGAGAATACGCCACCAAACAGAAAAACTCTCAAACCGCCGTCGAACGAGGCAAACACAGCCCAGAAATTGTCAAACCTTTCCTATTTGCTGGATTGCACCAGGATTTTGAAGGCATTGTTAGATACTTAATTCCCACACGCGATCGCTTTTGCGAAGATACCATCAAAAAAGCATTGATTGGTTCTCCCCACGAAATCACAGTTAACGGCACAATCTACAAGCACCACGTCACCGATATTCAGTTTTACCTAGAATCCGACGTTGCCGGGGTGTATGCCTACCGTAACGGCTGGCTAGACGACGCTGGTGACTGCTTAATCATCGATATCGGTGGAGGAACGACAAACTACGTCGTCATGACTCCAGAGGGCATGGCAGTCCATCGACGGTCAATTCCCGATGTCGGTGGGGTATCCCTCGCCAACGACATCATCAACAGCGATTTGATGCAGTCCCACGCACGGCGAGACAACATAGCCTTCAAAACCTGCAAAGTCATGGACGCGGTGACAGATGGCTCCCTGATTTACGGCAACAGATACGACTTTTCCCCCATCTTTGATGACCTGTTAAATGACTGGTTTAACCGCCTTGTGGACTCAATTACCGTGGATGCAAGGGAATATTTAGCCGACGTGGTAAACATCATGTTCGTCGGTGGTAACGCTAACTTGTTACGCGATCGCGCTACTGGAACAGGATACTTTATCCCCGAAAATCCCCAACTGACCAACATTCAAGCCCTACTATCCTCCGTAATGGAAGGTAATTAATCAATAACCTATCTTAACGGGGCGTAATGGAAATACGACTCAGCCAGCAAGTAGCCGCAAAGATTGCCCTTGTACAAGCGGCTCTCGAATACTCTTCCCCCAGGGACGTGGTGATGTTGATACTTGATGCTCGCAGATTTGGATGGGAATTGAAATTATCAGGTATGTCTCAATCAACCACTTCTAAATCAACCATTTCTCAATCACGCATATCAAAACCAGTCTCATCAATTAGGTTGAAATTAGATAAGCGCCATCAGTGTTGGGTAAAAGATTATGGGACAGAGCGGGGAATATCAACCAGTGCCGCAATAAATCTGATAGTTAGTGAATATTTAGCGGGATTGAAATCAATAGACAATTTACCCACAGCACAACCTCAACAAATATCATCACCAAAGCCTGAAGAATCAATAAATAAAGCAAAAGGTGCTGCATTACTAAGTAGCTTGAAAAGGTAATCATGAATCAGAAACGTGTTGTTTTAGACGACAAACACCTGCCCTTAGCAGAAAGCATTCTCGACAAAACAGGAATTACCAATTGCAGTCAATTGTTCGCAATCTTGCTTGTAAATTACGGTGAAAAACTAGTCAAAGCGCTCAAACAAGATTAAACCCAAATTCCTGGTAATTCTCGACCAAAGTTTCGCGAAACACCACTAAATCTAAATATCTAAATTCTCGACAATTTCCGACCAAAATTTCTCCCTCACACGACTAAATCCAAAATTCTGATAATCTCCGAACAAAATTTCTCGAAACAAGATTAAACCCAGAACCATGACCAATCAATCAAATAATTAACCCTACCAAACGTGGAACATAACCATGACTTTTCAATTATTGAGCGAACTCGACGAACTGAATGCTGCATTAGAAAAAGATGGCGTTACTGGCAGCGAACTATTGCGAAAGCTTGATGATATTTACGTTGCGCTGACCAAGTTTGCCTCAGATTACCCTACTACTTGGCAGTATCTCTGCCAGTCAGCCCTCTCAACCGGAGAAATGACCCTTGGTGATGCTTTAAGTGCTATCGAATGGGGAGTTAACGCCATTGATGGAGAGGGTGAATAATGGCAGAACTAGCACTAGTCAACTGTCCGACACTTTTGACTCAAAGCAAAACCTACCAAATTGACGAGACATTGTACAGATATTTGTACTCAACCGACAGTATCAAACACACACAGTATATTTTCCGTCCACTGCCAAACCAAAAGAAACGGGCTGACCTGCGACTGAACAAAGATAAATTATTGCGTAAAGTCTATGAAGTCCCAGGACTGTACCGCCAACACCGCGCAACAGTAACGAGCGGCGCAATTCAACAAAGTTTGTTTTAGAGAGCGATACCTGCGGTCAGCTACCCTGTGGGAACGTTAATGCCCCTACCGCTAAGTAAGAAAGCGTAGATGCTCCCGCAGCTTGTCATTGGCGTTCGCGTAGCGTGTCGCTTGCGACTCAGCCTCTCGAAGAGTAGACATTGCCTCATTGATACCCAATAAAGGGGTGCATCTATCGCCGCAAAACGAAAATACACAACAAGCTCGATTTTAAACCATGTCAAAACCAATAGGCTATTACACCAACTACACTCCTGGTGACGAAGGATTGCTTGCCCAAATGCAAGAAGCTTGGGGCGCACAATTACAGGAATTGAACAATGCAGACCGACTTTGGATGATTTACAAACTCGCCGAAGAATTATGCGCGGAGTTTGAGGAGACATTAGAAATTGAAGATTTAACCGAAGGAGTAGAAGAAGCTGTCGAACGTTCAAACTCAGAACTTCAACAAAGCGATCGCCTGGGATTAATCGAAGCTTTAGTCAACCAAGTCAAACACAGCAAGTAAGAACAATGGGACGCAACAAATACCAACTACAAGCCAGTTTAGGGCTAATTAGTCTATGTCTAACTGCGTCCCCCCTATTTCTGAAATTACCTGCCCAATACCAGGCATTTAACAAAAATTCAGAAATGGAAGTGGATGCTGCGATCGCTTATTCCAAAACTAGAACCAGCGAACAAATTGAACGAGAACGCATTGCCCAACGCAAAGAAACCGCAGACACCTTACAGCGCACGGGAATATTACCCACCCACCAAAAACTCAAAATCCGCCGCTATTTCGACAACCCCAAACGCAACCCCAACCCCGATATCACGGGCTATCTAGAAGATGAAACCGTTTTTGTTTACGATTCTGCGGGAATTTGTATTGGACGGATAGAAAACCGCCAATGGTTTTGGAAGCATTGGTATAAAAATGCCTGTAATGATTCACCTGCTCAGTAAGGCAATCAAAAAAGAAATCAAAATCCCGCGATGATTTACTGGCGAAGTAAGAGTATAAATCATATCTGTAATTGAGGATTTACTCAGTAAAGAAATCAAAAGATATCCCCAACAACTCACCGACTCGCCTATTCAGTAAGGAGGTAAAAATGCCTCCAACAATTCATCAGTTTGGTAGGGAGTTTAAAACAATATCTCCAATAAGTAACCTAATCAGGAGGTAACAAAATGTCAGTATTAGGAGAAAAAGACGCATCCCAAAGCAAGAAAGAGGAACAGAAAAAAGGAGTAAACGAATATATCGAAATCGTTGCTCAATGGGTCGTAGACATTATTTCTATTCCCTTCCAGTTCGCTGGAGCGGTAATGTCTCAATTCGTACAACCAGGTACATCAGGAGCGAAGATTCTCGGAATGTTAATGTTTGCTGGTGGTGTTGTCCTCTCCGCCGATGGAATTTGGCAAACACTGTTTCAAGGAACACCGATGTTCCCTTGGTTTGAACGCGGTTGGATAGGTTGGCTTGGCTGGTTAACTGTGTGGTTTAATCCCCTATTCTGGCTTTCTATCGTAGTTTCTTGGTGCATTCAGCAAGCCGAGGCGAAAACCCTCAGAGGTAAAAAACCTCACATTGCCAAGACGGAATTTGATGAATCCAAACAATATTCCCTTCCCTCCAAACCATCCGGCTCAATTGACCTAACCAAAGCACTTTGGAGCGATTACAAAAGGGCGGGGATGCGGGAACGCCATTCAGGTGGCTTGATTGCCCTACTGATTTGGACGTTAGATTTTGTCACCACCTTCTATAGCCGTAATCCCTTTGGTTTCACAGACCCCGGTCAAGTTGTCGGATGTATAGTTTATAACTTTGCCACCATGATGGCAGGGGAAATTGGTTGGAATTTGTGGAAACACAGTAAACGGTAAATATAGTTTTTGGTTTTGCGGTGGGCGATAGCGTTCGCGTAGCGTGTCCCCTTGGGACTCAGCGCCGACCTGTCGGTTCGCAATTATGCGGAGACTCCATGCGATCGCGCAGTGCTGATCTGTCGGTTCGCATTTTTTTACTATCACAAATCCCAGCAACGAGACTGAATCAAAATGCCCACGAGTGTTATGAGGGTGACAATATGGACTTTATCAATCATCAACCAGACTCCAATCCCCAATTCGCTCCACAATCTACCACCGGGGATGGCAAAAGTGACGATAAAAGCGACTTAATACCACAGCAACCCCCCATACCCCAACTAACCACACCAGAAACAGCAAGACTAAGAGAAAATTATCCCAGCATCGAACACTTGGAAGCTGGCAACGTTGCCGCATGGTTGCAGGAACGACAAGACCAATTACTCAGCCGTGCAACCGAAGGACGGGCAAGCATGAATTTAGCTAAATTAATCACTTTGGCTGGTGGTGCAGTGGGGGCAGTTTGTTATGCTACTAGTCCCATCGCACCCATTGCCGCGTTAATCGGCTTTGGCTCCTATATTTGGACAGTTGCGAAAGACAACAACGCTACCCATAAATTTGCCCCCGTTCCCTTTGTTCGTGGTAGTTTCTGGGAATTTCTCAGTGCAATGGGTGATGCGGAAGCGCGGGAACAATGGTTTGAGAACCAGGATGACTTGTTAGATTTGCTTTCCCACATGGAACGGATGGAGCGTACCGAATATGCCATGTTGAGGGAATTTAAGCAGGAATTGACCGATTATTTGAGTATTGTTGATTCGGGGAAGAAATTCTACGCCTACCGTTGGTTATTAGATTCTTTCGAGCAGTATCGGGGCAGCTTGCCCAGTGCCAATACCTTGAAACAGCATTTAGAAATTGTCACAGTTGACCCCCGCACGGACTTTGAGCAAGTAAATGCCCTGATTCAACACCAATCCCAACAGCAACAACCCCGCATTATTGACCTACCACCAGGACGGATTATCGATTTACCACCGGGTAAAATCAATGATTTGTCTTTGGGGAATATTAACGATTCAGCATCAACAAAAATCAATGATTTATCACCGACTAAAATCAATAATTTATCCCCAGAAAATAACCATAACTGCCAAGATTCTCCACACAAGCCAACAACACCAAACCGGGACGAATTATTAAAACTGCCACTCACAGCCAGAGCAGAGGCAATTATCAAAGCCTTGACTGAGGATGGTTTTGATATTGCCAAATGCATCCAAGACCAAATTTCTGCGATCGCAGGCAATCAGCGTGGGGGAAAGGGAACCCTAATGGCTATCCTGGCTATTCTTAGCTTCGCGCTTAATCCCCAAACCAAAATCCACTATTTCACGGCTGGGGATGACATTTACCCCTTCAAATGCGACAAGTTATTGTGTCGTTTGAATTGGCATAATTTAGATGGTTCTGAGGCAGATGCAAAGGTCGCCCAAGCGTTATTTAAGTACCTCAAAAAGATGGATAATGCGACTCAAGGGGTATACGATGATGTCATTTTAGTAATTGATGAAGCGGTTGCTTTATCTGGTTATTTAACCGATGACCAAAAAGAATGGATGGTCAAATATTTACTTACCCGTGCTAATAAAAAAGGCGCTCAAATTTTTGTCGTGTTACATGGCAAGCATTTATCAACTTGGGTTGGTAAAAATACCAATGGCATGGCAGATACTTTTAAATCGGGAGTATCGTTTATTGGCTGTGAATCTACTAGCATTCAAGTGTCAGCATTGAAGAGAATTTCTGTAGCTACAGGGCGTTATTTCTTAGCTGACCCAGATAGCTTTGATAAGGCTGTTAAAGGTGGAGAAATTGGGGTTTTACCGGATTGGATGAAAACAGAACAGCATCCCGTTAACGGTCAACCTGACCCTGCGAGAACATTGCTTACTTTCTTCCCAGAATTGCTTGATAATAGCCCTAATTTTGGGGTTGATAATGGGCACGGTGTGGAAGCTGTTGATGAAAATTTTACTCCCGACAATATCTCAGATAATACTTCAGATGACACTATTAACAAGTTAGAAGCATTGCTGAAATTAGAAGTACCTGATGTAGAAATATTGGAAAAAATTGATGAGACTTTTTTGGATCGGATTTTTGAGATTGTTTCTAAATCAGAAAATCCTCCAGTTTCATTCGATGCAATCAGAAAGCACCGTTCCTGGCAAAGAGAATGGAATACTAAATCGCCAGCATCAGCAGCACTAAGACAGAGTTTAAGACAGTTAGTTTTAAGTGAAAGATTGGGAGGTAATGAGACAGAAGGGTATTTTTTATTTAATAAAAACTAATTGCCTGTTCCAACTGTTCCAGTTTTCCTAATATGGCTTCAATATCTGCTGTTCCAAGGTATTAACAGGCATTACAGCGTTCCCGGAACACTTGGAATGTTCCAGGAACAGTATCTTGGAACAGTCTTATAATTACAGATAGAACAGCTATAAATTTATACTTGATATTAGTTAATTGTATTTAAGAACTGAAAGGGCGATGAAATTAGCTATAATAGCCTTCCGCACTCCGGAGGGTAGCAAACGCAAGATTCTTGCCAGTTTTATATTGCGTTAAATAGTAAGGTTCCTTTCTGCTGTCCTGCTAAATCATCCTCCTAGGGATAGATTTTATTTTTGGCTAACCTTGATTTTAGGGAAGTTAGAATATTTTTTGTTAATAGAAAAAAGACATGAAAAGAAATGTTGAAAAAAACATACAAGTGTGCTTTATTTATTAGTATGCTCAAAAAATAAATAATTATCTTTATTAATTGTTTTCTTTGTAGCCGAGATAAAATAACAGGGGTGACCAAGGTATCAAAACCAAATGTGGATTTTATGGTTTACAAACTCATAAAGCCTTGGAGCAAACTTTGATGATTGCAATTCGAGTTGTTGCTGTTGTTCTTTGCCATCTACCAGCAAAATCCTTTAAGTTTATTGATTAGTTTAGGGGTTTTGCATTCATAGCCATTATTATATTCGCGGCGATAACCACTTCGATTCTATTTGCATCCAACAACGATGTATGCAATGGGATAAAATTAATCGTGCTATTCCAAACAGCGATTAGAAGCATTAAAAAGAATCAGAGTAAGAACTATGTATGCAGAACAGATTGCCTTAAAACCATCTATGTACTTGGAATACGGTTCAGAAAAATTGCGATCGCTCATCAATATCTGTGGAATGAGCCATAAAACCTCAGAGATAATCCAAGTTTTTCAGCAGATGACTTCCTTTTGGGGACATAACATCATTCAGGATAAGCCACTATGGTTGTCAGGAATTGCTGATGACCATACTCCATTTGAGTTTTCCGTAGCAATAGATGGTGAAGAACCAGAGTTACGAATTTTGTGTGAATCTCAACAAGAAGGCTTTAATTTAATTTCCAATTGGCGAGCCGGAATGCGCTTCAATTACTGGCTGATGGAAAACTATGATGCAAGTTTGACGCGACTCAATCAAGTTAGTGACTTGTTTTTCCCTGATGATGAATCCGCTCACTTTGCTATGTGGCATGGTGCTTGCTTTCTACCCAATCAAAAATCTGAGTTCAAAATTTACTTAAATCCTCAAGCTCAAGGGAAAGAGAAAGCTAATGATTTAATCGAAGAAGCCCTTAAAAGACTCGGATTAAAAGAGTCTTGGCTGGCTGTAGAAGCTGTTCTAAAAGAGCAATATCCAAGTAAAAACGAAATCCAGTATTTTTCTCTCGACTTATCCGAAAAACCAGAAGCAAGAGTAAAAATCTATTGGCGACATCATGACATTACCACCGATGAGCTAGAGAAAATGTACTCCATCGCGCGTAATTATGTACCCGGAGATATAACCGAATTTTGTCAGGCGATCGCGGGTACAACTAGATTATCGAAAAGACCTATTTTTTCTTGTTTCTCTTTTATTGAAGGTAATGCCAGTACTCCAAATACTGCAACCATTCAAATACCACTTACACCCTATGCAGCGAATGACGCGATTATGGGCGATCGCATTCACAACTATCTTATTGAAAAAAATCTTCCCAGCACTATTTACGACAGGTCGATTAAAGCAGTTGCAAC
Source organism: Calothrix sp. NIES-4101 (assembly GCA_004296455.1). GTDB lineage: Bacteria > Cyanobacteriota > Cyanobacteriia > Cyanobacteriales > Nostocaceae > Brunnivagina. The sequence goes on along the minus strand of AP018277.1, from coordinate 118,241 downwards.
TCGTCCTTTGAGGGAACGTTCGGGAATACACTCTTGTATTTCATTTCGTCGAGACGAACAGCAGAAACTACGAGTTACAGTTTATTTAGCTTTAGAATCTCATCCATTCTTGACAGACTGAGAGTATATAAAAATATCACAGATAGTACCGAGAGAAATTTCTAGCTGAAAATCCCACTTTTTTATTATCAAATATGTTGTGACAACACATTGCATAGAGAGCAGTTCCAGTAATTTTTTCCTAAATCAAACAGTAGAAATATCGGAGCGATAAAAATGAAAGAAGTTTTAGGTTTCATCGAAAAAAAGAAGCAAGAACTTGCTCAAACGCAGTTCATTAAATTCCTGCAAGATAAAAGTGTAGACCCAAGACAAAGGTTAGCTTGGATACCTGCCTTTGCTTTTTTTCCAATGATGTTCAAAGATTTTAACGAAATCGTAATTCGTAAGGAGCCAGCGGATAGCGAACTTCAAGAAATTCTTAACCAGCACACCTATGAAGATGCACAGCACTGGGTATGGTTTCTGCAAGATATGAAATTGATGGGATACGACAGCCCTATTAACTATACTGATACTTTGAAATTCCTGTGGGGAGAAGAAAATATTAAGTTACGCCAATGGGCTTATAAGATATTTTCTATATGTCCCCCAGAAGAAGATATTTTGATGAAGTTAGTTGTAGTTGAATCGATAGAAGCTGCGGGGAATTGTGCTTTTGTTGAGTTTTCACAAATAGCAAAAGAACTCCAAGAAATAACTAAGCACCGCTACCTATATTTTGGTGCTTTTCATCTCGCGAAAGAGACGGGTCACCTCCTAGTAAATATGGACTCGATAGAGCATTTTATTGAAGCTATACAGCTAACAGCAGCACAGAAAGAAAAAGCTTTTACTCTAGTAGAAAAAGTGTTTGCATATTGTGCAGAAGCAATGGATGAGATGTTGAGGTTTGCCCAAAAACACACTTACGATCAACCGTTTATAACAATGGATGGTATTAAGCAATCAGGAACTTCTATTAGTGTTACAAAAGCAGAGGCGTTGCATAAATGCGGGATGAGTGCGATTCGTTTAACCTAGATGAGTAGAAATACTCAGGGATGGTTAACAGAGTCAGCAAGGTGACTTGCTGGCTTAGTTTAACATTAGGCTCACGCATTGGACGCACGGAGTGCGACTTCCCGTAGGATATACGCAAAGTATCGTTGTTTAATCCTATCAAAAATATAAATTTATACTATGATTCAGCAACGCCAAAGCAGAAGATTGTCTAAATAGTAATTTGTAATTGAATGATTAAGATATGGTAGTACAACGAGTTTGTGTTATAGGAGCAGGTGTCAGCGGTTTAGTAACAGCTAAAACCTTTACAGAAGAAGGTTATGAAGTATTAGTTTATGAAAAGCAGGATGCTTTGGGGGGTGTTTGGAAAAAGTCACGACGTTATCCAAATGTTAGAACTCAAACACCAGGTAGGATGTACTCATATCCTGATTATCCTTTACCCGATTCTTATCCAGAATGGCCATCGGGTGAGCAAGTCAATGCTTACCTGGAATCATATGCAAACCATTTTAAATTATTAAGTAAAATACAGTATGGTACTGAAGTAATTACTTTAAAAGCTATAGAAAATGGACATAAGGGTTGGCAAGTCACAACTCGTAAATGTGATAAAACTACCATAGAAACATCGTGTTTTGATTTTGTCGTTATATGCAACGGGGTAAATCATATTCCTTATCTACCCGAAATACCGGGAATTGACAAATTTAAGTTAAATGGTGGTACTGTTTTACATAGTACAGAATTTAATTCAACGACTCAACTAGAAGGAAAAAATGTAGTAGTTGTTGGCTTCGGGAAGTCAGCTTGTGATATTGCTATGTTAGCTGTAGAACATGCTTTGTCATGCCATATTGTTTTTCGTCAACCAGACTGGAAAGTTCCCAGATTTTTTTGTGGCTTGATCAACTCCAAAAAATTGTTTTTGACACGTTGTGCAGAATCAATGACACCGAAATACAAACCAAATCTAATTGAAAGGTGGTTGCATTCTCATGGGGAATCATTAGTAAATGGATTTTGGAAACTTCAAGAATTTATCATACGCTATACTTTTGGGCTAGATGCGTGCGGTCTGGTTCCCAAAAAACCCCTTATAAAATCCATAGTAGCTAAGATAAATTTTGCTCCTAAAAATTTCTATAAATATATTCGCAACAATAAAATAATTCCTCATCAAACATCAATTACAAAATTTGTCGAAGATGGTATTGAATTAGCGTCAGGTGAAAAGTTAAATCCGCACCTTGTAATATTTGGTACTGGCTTTAAACAAGCTATACCCTTTTTAGAAGAAAAATATCGTCAATTATGTCTTGATAATGAAGGCTATTTCCATTTGTACCGCAATTTAATTCATCCACAAATTCCAAATCTAGCTTTTGTTGGTTACAACGCAGGATTATCTGCAACCTTAACAAGTGACATAGGCGCTTTATGGTTAGTACAATTTCTAAAAGGAAATATCAAGAAGCCAGGAACCCATCAAATGCTTGCGGAAATGGAAGCTGATTTGGAATGGCGAAAGCAGAATGGCTACGCAGGATATGGAGGTACTTGCTTCTTCTCTTCTACTTTTCATTATTTAGACACTTTGATGTCCGATATGGGACTTCCTACTCGTCAAACTGGTTCGCTTGCAGCAATAATGAAGCCATTAGATTCTCAAGCATACAGTAATGCGCGTGAAGAATTAAAAAAGCTATACGGTTCAAAAATAGAATATTCAACTGATAAATCGCAGTTACAATTCGAGCATTCTTCAACTCACCAGTAAAATTTATGTTTTGTGCAGATAAATTTGTCTTAATTAATTTGAAAAGGACTTTGAATTTATGGAGCTAGCAAATAAAGTAGCTCTAGTTACTGGGGGTAGTTCCGGTATTGGTCGAGAGACAGCTAAACTTCTTGCCTCTGCGGGTGCTAAGGTGGCGATCGCTGATATTGATACCACTGGTGGTTTATCACTACTTGAGGAAATAAAAAATAGTGGTGGTGATGCAATGTTTTGCACTTGTGATGTTAGTAATGAAAGTGAGGTTAAAGATTGGATTAAAAATGTTGTTAATCAATGGCAAAGTATAGATATTTTGGTTGCTAATGCTGGAATTTTAGCTATTGGTTCTGTTGAAGAAGCTTCAAATTTGGATTGGGATAAAGTTTTAGGAATAAATGTTAAAGGCTATGCTTTTTGTGCTAAATATGCTATTCCACATATGCGTAAACGTGGAGGTGGTGCCATTGTCAATGTAGCATCTATGGCTTCTTTGATTGCCTTTCCTGGATGTGCATTGTATAACACAAGCAAAGGAGCAGTTCTACAATTAACCCGAAGTTTGGCTTGTGACCTAGCTGCTGATAACATTAGGGTCAATTGTGTATGTCCAGGTGCAATTGAGACGTTACAAACGCAACAATTTGCTGATGCACTAGGTCTGACAACAGAAGAAGCTATCAATCAAATTGCCCCTACAATTCCAATGAAACGTATAGGACAACCACAAGAAGTGGCTCAAGCGATTCTATTTCTTGCATCTGAAAAAGCTTCATATATTACAGCAACATCACTTTTAATAGATGGGGGCTATACAGCTAAATAGTAAGGAGTACAGAAGCCCCTCTCCTATTCACAGTAAAATTTGTTCAATATTGAAAACAGTAATTGCAGATATAAGCACTTCAATTTTCACAAGTTAATTAGAAGTGCTATATCTGAAAATTATTAAGCCGATACTGTAGAGGGTATGTTAATAATAAATGTTGTTCCTTCTTTTGGCGAAGACATAAATTCTAAACTCCCTTTATGCTTTTCGGTAATAATTTGATAGCATATGGATAATCCCATGCCAGTACCTTGACCAACATCTTTAGTCGTAAAGAAGGGGTCAAATATTTTGTGCTTTATCTCATCACTTATTCCCACTCCATTATCGGCAATACGAATAATAACTCTATTGTCGTTAGCAACTTCAGTGGTAATGCGAATTGTCGGGATATTTTCGTTCTCGGATTTAATATCAGAGATGCTGGTAGTTTCTCTTTTAGTTTTGGCTGATATAGCATCAATTGCATTAGTAATTAAATTGAGAAAAACTTGGTTTAGCTCCCCGGCGTAACAATTAACCTCCGGTAATTGACCGTATTCTTTGATAACTTGAATATTTCCTAATCTTTGGATGAGAATCATTAGGGTACTATCGATACTTTCATGAATATCGACCTGTTTAATTTTTGCCTCATCTAAACGGGAGAAAATGCGTAGCGACTTGACAATATCTCGCACACGCGCTGCACCAGTTCGCATCGAATTAAGTAGTTTTGGTACATCTTCTCGAATGTAGGACAAGTCAATTTCTTCAATCATGTCAGAAATTTCAGGGTTATCCCCACAATTTTCCTGATACGTATCTATCAATTCCAACAAAGACTCTACATAGCTAGCAGTATGAGCTAAGTTACCGTAAATAAAATTAATTGGATTATTGATTTCATGAGCTATACCAGCAACCAATTGTCCTAGAGAAGACATTTTCTCATTATGAACTAGTTGGGATTGAGTGCGTTTTAGCTCTTTTAAAGTAGTTTGTAATTGTTTAGTAATAGCTTTCAACTCCTGATTTTTTTCTTGCAACTGTTGGGTTCTTTCTTGGACTCGCGATTCCAGTGTGGAATAAAAACGAGCATTTTCTAGAGATACAGCCGCTTGTGCTGATAATACTTTCAAAATTTCCAGTCTATCTTTAGTAAATGCACCGTTAGTTAGATTGTTTTCTAAATATAGAATTCCGCTCATCTTGCCATTATGGATAATGGGAGATACTAAAATTGATTTTGGTTGATTGGCAATAATATAAGAATCATTTTTAAAATTATTGGCGTTATTTGCATCATCTAAAACAATTGGCTTTTGAGTTCGTTTGACATAATTCACCAAAGATATAGGTAGGAGATTTTGAGAATTGTTTTTTATGTCAATTGTCAGGGGTTGTAACACCGCTATATCATTTTGTTCGTTTAACGAAGCTTCAATAACTAATTCGTCTTCATGTATAGCGATAAAGAAAACTTTTTCCGCTCCCCCATTGACTTTAACTAGATGCATCAATTTTGCTATTAATTCTTCTAAAACGACTTCGCTACTTAATATCAGAGATGATTTAATTAAAGTTGAAGTGTCTAACGGTAAAGTTTGGCTGTAACTCGTTGAAGCTGCCGTTGTTTTTGTCTCTGAAGATTTAGCATCCTGACCACGTATAATATAGTCGGGATAATTATCTTCCAAATCTTTGACTTTTGCAAAAGCTTCCCATTTAGCATAACTATAATAAGCATCTGTCATGTAAACCTTGGCAAATTTATCTCTACCTTGCTCGATATAGAATTTCGCAGCCAATTCGTTAGCCAAAGCTTCTTCGGCGATAAAATTATTTGCTTTTGCTCCGGCGATTGCACGGTCGTATAAATCATTCGCTAGATTATTTTTATCCAATACTCTAGCCATTTCCGCCTCTACCAAATCATACTTGTGTTGGAAGTTACAAGGAGCATAGTATGCCCAAAGTTTCATTTTTTTCTGGTTTATTTTTACTTGATGTAGATACTTTTTTTTGTCTTGTTTTGATATATTTCCGATATCAGCCAGCAAAGATAAAGAATAATAAAAATTGTTAACAAGATACACAAAAAAGCCTAAGTCACTATATTTTTCTGATTCTTGTGCGGCAATGATAGCAGCTTTATAATCACCAAAAATATAACTTGTTTGAGTATTACAAAAGCAAACAATTCTCATTATCGACGCATCATCTTTATATAGAGATAGCAAATCATTTGTATTTAAGTAATTGCCTGTCGAATAAATTTGATTTAATGATAATTTTTGAAGTATTAAAACAGTTTGTTTTAATACTTTTAGCCATACAATATCAGATTCAAGTTTGAAATTGTTACTGACAAATTCAAGATATTTGTCAATCTCTTTCATAAATATATCGAGATTGGTGTTACAGACAAATATATTTAGAACCAACCAATAAGCATTGTAACTGGAAAATAGTAGATCTCCTGTTTCAATACCGCTTTGCATTCCTTCAGTTAGCTCAGGAAGAGTTTGAGATATATGGTCTTTAAAATGCTTAACCATTGCATTGTAGAGCATATAAACTTTTGCTTTTAGTGAATAAGCATTTAACTTAGAAATTAGTTGAATTCCTAATTGAGCAAAGCGATAGCCTAAATTTATATCTCCAAATTTATCGCATAGTACCGCACCATAGCCACTATATGCATAGGTTGAATATATGCTGTTGCCATATTTAACAGATAATCTAACCATCGCTAGTGTCATTACCGGAAGTAGTAATGACCCTAATAGAGAAGCTACAGGAGTAATAAGCATTAGCATTTTCATCGTTGCTAGTTTATAAGGATCTTGCATTTCTGGCAAATAAAGTAAATCTTCTATTTTTTTACCAGATAAAACTAATTTAGTTTGAGCAAATGCGAATAAAACGTGATTTTTTGTAGCTTGCTTTGGTAGTTTCAAGCCCAACTTTTTCAACGCAATCACTCCTATCTCTAGCGCCTTTTTAATCTCTCCTTTGGCCGTGTATGATTGAATTTGTATTTCATAAAACTCTACTTGATCCAAAATATTTTGGCACTTATATAATGAAATACTGGCTAATTCTTGGGATTTATCGAAATTTCCACATAAATACTCAGCTTCTGTCGTTTCTACATGTAAACCTAAAGTAAATTCATAATTATCTTGCCAGTCATTTATACTCAACAAACTTAAAGCAACATGGAAATATCTGAGTGCTACTGCAAATGCAGCATTTTTTTTCGCCTTTCTACCTGCAATCAAATTCAAACTAGCTAACTCATATTTTTCTTTGTCAGTATTTAATAGCTGCACGGCAAGATTTAGTTGGTTGACAATAACTAAAATATTGCTTTCCAAATCTTCCTGACTGATTAATGTTTTTAAGAGTTGTCCAATTCGCAAATGGGTTGCTTGCTTGTGCTTCTCTGGAATCAAGGAATAAGCAGCTTGCTGAACGCGGTCGTGCAAAAATTTATAACTAATTTGTTTACTATCAAACGAATTAGTTCTTTCGCGCTCGCCAAATAATAAAGGAATGCGATAGTTTTCGCTTAATGGCAATATTAATCCAGCTTGAAGCGCTAGATTCAATCGAGATGCTGTTTCGGAAATCGAGGCTTCAGTCACCATCGATAATACATATAGATTAAACTTATTGCCAATACAAGCTGCTAATTGCAATACTTCTTGAGTTGATTTTGGTAACTTTTCAATCCGAGATACCATCAATTCAACAACAGTTTTATCGGTGACACCAAATGTTGTAATTTCTTTGATATCCCAAGACCACTTTTGTTGATTAAAATCAAATCTAAGTAGAAATTCTTGATTCAATACTTGTAAGAGTTGAACAAGAAAAAATGGATTACCTGCGGTTTTTTCAAAAATTAAGTTAGCAAGGGACTCACAATCGCTTGCTTGACCGTGTAAAGTATCTGTCACTAGGTCTAAAACATGATGTTGGGCAAGAGGTTCCAGAATAATATTATGTACAGTGTGAGTTTTTTCTATTTCTCCAATTGTCGTGACTAAGGGATGAACTGAGTTAACCTCATTATTACGGTAAGCACCGATGATTAATAAAAATTGAATTTGAGAATCTACAATTAATGTTTGTATTAATTTTAAAGTTGCAGTATCAGACCATTGTAAATCATCTAGAAATATAACTAATGGATGTTCTGGTTGAGCAAAAACTTTTATGAATTTTTGGAAGACTAAATTAAAACGGTTCTGGGATTCTGTTGCTTCTAACTGTAAAGCTTCTGGTTGTTTACCAATAATTAGCTCAACCTCTGGAATCAGGTCAATTATCACTTGACCACTATTACCAACTGCTTCCTGTATTTTTTGTCGCCATAGTTCTAATTGTGCAGAACTTTCTGTTAGTAATTGTTCGCACAAACCAGACAGAGCTTGCATCAAAGCTGAATAGGGAATATCTCGTTTAAATTGGTCAAACTTACCGCTAATAAAATGACCTTTGGTTCTAGAGATGGGTTTGTGAACTTCATTAATTAATGCGGTTTTACCAATCCCAGAATAACCTGAAACTAATATTAATTCGCTGTTGCCATAAAGTGTTTTTTCAAAAGCATTTAGTAATAACTGAATTTGGGATTCTCGACCATATAACTTCTGAGGAATAAATAACTGTGAAACAACCTCTAGCTCTCCGGGAACGAAGTCCATAATTGTTCCACTTACTTCTAATTGCTCCCAGCATTTTTCTAAGTCAGCGAGTAAACCTTTGCCACTTTGATATCTATCTTCGGCATTTTTTGCCATTAATTTTTCAATAATTGCACAAACTGTATTATTAATATCTGGATTTATTTTTTGAATGGGAATAGGTTGTTGGGCAATATGAGCATGTACTAACTCTAAGGGGTCATCACTGATAAATGGTACTTGACCCGTTAACATTTCATACAATGTAATTCCCAAAGAATAAAAATCGCTACGATAATCCAAATTACGATTCATTCGTCCCGTTTGTTCGGGAGAAATATAGGCAAGAGTACCTTCTAGTTTGTTGAGGTTGGCTTGCTGAATATTTTCTGTGCTTAGACAGGAGGCAATACTAAAATCGGTGAGTTTAATGACCGGATGGAAATCTGATGTATTATTATCTTGCTTGTTTTCAATAATAATATTGTCTGGCTTAATATCTTTGTGAATAATATTTTGGCTATGAATATAAATAAGCGCTTTGGTAATTGCGATTGCAACTTGCAATGTCAGCCTTAATGATGCTCGTTCATTCTCCAAATACTGTTTTAGGGAAATACCACCAAAATCCTCAAATACAATCGCGTGGAAATTGTCTTGGTTTTCTAGCTGTAAAATTTTGACAATATTTTCATGGTCTAGATTTGCGGCGATCACATATTCATGCTTGAGACGGGCGATCGCTTCTAATGCAGGATAATCATCTTTAAGGACTTTAATAACTACTGTTACATTTCCCTCGTGTTTTGTTGCACGATAAATATTAGTTGTTACACCAGTATTAATAACACCGTTCAGAGCATATTCATGTAGAAATTGAGACCTAATCATTGTTTGTGGGAACTATAAAGTTTATTCGTCAACTTTATAGTTCCCAATCTTTCACCCTTTTGCTTATAGAACCCATTTTTTATTGAACCGAGATATGACCAAGTGCGATTCGTTCTTGAGAAACCCAGTTTATGGGGGAATTCCAGGCTTTAGCTAATTAGGGCAGAAAGAAGTCTCACACTTACACCCTTGTTTACGAATCCTAAACGGGGGAGTGTTAACCTGCTGTTCTTCAGCCTGTTCGGGATTGAAGCTTATCCAGTAACCGGATGATACAATCCCGTTTTCTGATTAAATTCCCAACCAATACCGGAAGTATCCCTACGCTTGCTCATATCTTGCACCTAGCTGTGTAAACACGTAAAAGCGAATATAATGATGCAAAATCTTACAGGAAGCAAAGGCTTGTCGAAAGCAAAAAAAAGGTAATTAATAATACTACAAGCTAACTAATACTACGGGTTCGGATGCCAAAATAACAGATGCTAAGATGCTGTACGTTTCAAAGGGGATGACCGCCATGAAATTGTCAGATTTGCATTGGCAACCGAAAACATGAGAGAAAAGGCGTGAAATATCTGATTAAACAAAGCACTAAGAAAATGCTTGCTCACGCCCAAGATTTAGTGTACACCCTCAAAGAACTGATGCCGACGCAGTACCAAAAAGATAACCTAGAAGCGATGTTGGCGTTATTCTTAGAGGCACAAGGACACCCATTACCTGAACATAGTCAGACAAAATCCCCAAGCGCAATCAGTCGATTTTTAAATATCAATCCTTGGTCAACAAGGGAAATGATTCGGATAATTCGCTCTTCAGTATTACAAAAAGTTATCAATTCATTATCGTCATCAGGCAAAGGGCGCAGACCATTTTTACAAGTAATTATTGACCTGACGACTTTAGAAAAACGTGGCAAATTCCCAGAATTTAGTGATTTAATCAAAGTCTATAATGGTAAGCGTGGTCTCCATCTAGTCGTAGTTTATTTGGTAATAGGACAATGGCGCATTCCTTGGAGTTTTCGTGTTTGGCGAGGTAAGGGAACTCCTTCCCCTGCAATGCTTGGGCTCAAACTGGTTAAACGTTTACCTCTTTCTTTAACTCAACATTTTCAAACAATTATTTTAGCTGACACAGCCTTTGGCAGTGTAGAATTCCTTGAGGGTGTACGTCGGCTTAAATATCATGCTGTTACAGGTGTATCTAGTAGTCGTAAGTTGGCTGATGGCAGATTTTTAAGACGTTTACATCAACAGGGTCAACAGGTTTATTTATTTGGTTTAAATTTCCCCGTTACCGTTTCTTGGTATTACTTAAAACGCGATAATGGCAAACTAGAAAAACGCTTTGTTTTGTCTACTCGTCCAATTAAAGCTTCTACTCTTAAGTGGTGGGGCAAGCGTCGGTGGCAGATTGAGGGGTGGTTTAAAACTGCAAAGCATCGTTTTGGCTTACACCGTTTTGGGCAAGGGACTCTGCTGGGTATGTATCGCTGGCTTATCCTTTCACTGACTGCTTACCTCATTGCCCATTGGACTTATCTCCATTTTCAGGGCGCATCGCCACCTGATTGGGGTCAGGCTGCACAATCTGCCCTTGAATCTATTTTTCCACATATAATTGTGTATCTTCTTTTACTTGATATTCAACGGCTAACTCCCCTTGCACGTAGTCATGGTTTTGACATTCATATTTCCAGGTGCAAGATGTGAGTTGACTTTCCCTTTCCTTGCGGATGGTTTCTGGAGTTACCCCCAACCTGGAAGCCAAACTTTCTTCTGTAATAGGCTGAAACTTAACAGGTTGCCCTTGATTAAGTAAGTCGGCACGATAAAACCAAGGTATGTTGAGTTTTGTAAAAAGCCTGGAACGATTCTTTTATAAGCTCTTTGTTGGCTTTACACTTCGTTACATAGGTTGATTTTTTAACGCCGACTTACTTATAAGAATTACCGTAGTATGACTTACCTCGTCTTGGTTGATTATTAATATTACTTTGAAGCTGCATAATTGCCTCAGCAAATTGAGTCAACCGATTATTTATAGAGTCTATTTTTTGCTCTAAATCATTGAGACGTTTAGTCGATGGAACTTCATTGCTATTCTCCGAACCCGACAGTTGAGATTCTAAATTATCCAGCCTAGAGCAAATTGACGATATGGTTTGATAAACTCCATTTTGAGAACTAGCACTGCCGTCATTCAAGGTAAATATCAAATCATCCAAACCAGAAAGCACCTCACTGGTTTTTCCCTGTCGATGTAACCGCATTGGTGACAAGTTAAAGAAAAGGGAAAATTGTCAAGGGTAGTATTTGCAGAGGTAAAAATAGTGGGAAACTCAATCTAGACAAGTAATTGAGCGATTGAGGTGAGTCATGACCACCAGCAAAAAAAACAACCGAGACCACGCAAAAAAGAAACAGCGACCAATGGTGGAAGATGAAGTAATAGCCGAGCCATTCGTGACAATTTAGGCTGATAGGCTATTTATCAATGAGCAATAATGCTTAAAATTTGGGGCAAAATTGGGGTGAAAAACACAATTGTTCAGCCTATGATCGCGTCATAGGGGTCAGTGCTACAGAAAGTTACGCGCTTGTCTGAAACCATTACTGTATAAGCACTCTGTACAGCAATATTTTTGCTCTTCAAAAAAGTGTCCAGCGCCATGCTCAAAGTATCAATTAACCTATACTCTGTTTGGTACAGCTTTTTTCAACGACATAGCAAGGGTTTGAGGCTCCCAAATTTCGGAGACTTCAATTGGTACAGGTTTCTCCCAAGCGATCGCTTGGGTTAAAAGCAGCTCATCAAATCCTTAGCGTAACTTTCTGTACAACTGCTCATTTCACCCCCACGACTACCGGGGCATAGACCTAACCAGGAGGTAAAGTGCTTAACACTCGGAAAGCGAGAAGCGTCTAAACCGACCTCGGACAGTAATATCAATACAGTTAAAGCACCCAAACCATCAACAGCTGTAAAATCAACACCACTAATACGGTATAAATGTGTACGCAAGTCAAATTGTGGCGCATTACCAGGTTGTTTTTTACCCCGGCGTTTAGGTTTGGCTAAAGGCTTTTGTTCGACATCAACTTTATCAGCAAATATAGCTACAAAAACCAGAGTATTTATTCACTTTATTTACAAGTTTTACAGCTAGGGCAATGATCATCTTTTGTGGTGAATTGACTGAAACTCTTTGACATAAAGCTTTGTAGTCCAATCCAGAGACTCCAACCAAACAGTATTTATTATTCTCTGTGGTAGACGAAAAGCAAATATGGGGTCAGAAGTGCCATTGCATTCATGCACAAATTCTCATTAGACATCAAAAGTACTAGAACGTTTATATAGCAACGCTTTCCAGACCATCTTGCAGGTTTTTACACGTATCTCGGCTCAATATTGTTGCCCATCTCCCCCGAAAAAAAAATCGCTCTCCAGGGTTTTTGGAAAAATCTGGGAACACTATGTATAGATTGAAGTTTGACAAGACCATGTTTCTAAAAATATCCAAGAGGTCGTACTCATGAAATTTGCTATGCGGCAAAATCATCCCTTTGTGAGATATTCGCTGGTATTTAGCTTACTGTTTTACGTCAATATCCTTGCTGTTAGTTGTACTTCAACTGCTTCTAGGGAAACTTCTCAAGCTAAGAAAACTTCTTCTTCCAATCCTGCTATTAGTAAACCTTTGCGAGTAGCTGTACTTCCTGCCCAAAGTGCTAAACACCAGCAAGAAAAGTTACAGCCTTTAGCAAAATATCTAGAGCAAACTCTCAAACGTCCTATTAACTTCCGAATTGCTAAAAATTACACAGACGCGGTGGATTTGATTGTTCAAGAAGAAGTAGATATGGCGTATTTAGGTGCTTTCACTTATATTCAAGCCAACAAGCGCAATCCTCATATTCAGCCAATAGCAGCACCAATAGATCAAGACAGTGGTAGACCTTGGTATACTAGCACCATAGTTGCGGACAGTACCAAAAATATCAAATCCCTGCAAGATTTGAAAGGGAAGCGTTTTGCTTTTGTCAGTCCATCTTCTACCTCTGGGTTTCTTATACCGATGGATGGTTTACAAACAGCAGGTATTGAGCCAACAAAAGATTTTACTAAAGTCCACTACTCTGATAGTCATGATAAAGCCGTGCAAGATTTAGTAGCTGGTGTAGTAGATGCGATCGCTAACGATAAAGCAGTTTTTTTGCGGAATCAAAAATCGGGAACTTTTAGTACTAGTCGTTACAAAATTATTTGGGAATCTAAACCCATACCCGCAACTCCCGTGGTTATCAATACCAAGAAGTTTTCCCCAGAAGTAATTAAGCAAATACAACAAGCTTTGATTGATGCTCCAGTAGGTGTAGCGAACATACATGGTACTAAAACTGCTGGCTATACCTTAGTGAAAGATGCCAACTTTGAGGAAACACGGCAAATCTACAACCGTCTCAAGTCTACAAAAGTAGCCGAAAAATGAAGATTATCACTAAGTTTATTGCTTCCACAGGGATTTCTGTGGGATTGGTAGCAGCCTTACTTGGGGGTAGTACAATCCTGATTAAAAATATAGAAAAATCTGTGGAGCAAAGCCGCAATCGCACTAATCAAGCAGTTCGTACTAGCCAAGAACTCAGGCTTGCTTTGGAAAAGCAAACTTCGGCACTAAAGAACTATCTTTTGCTCAATTACAACACTGCTGAGTTGACAAAATATCAGCAAGCGATGTCCGATTTTTTGACTAGTTTGTCAGAGATAAAAAAGTTGATGCCAGAAGCAAAGCACCCGGAAGTGGTACGTCGTCGTCATCAATTTCTTGTCCGCTTAGTTGATGAAATTGCTCAACAAGATAATTATTCCCTATCTCAAACCCAGCAAGATGTCCAAGCTATTAACTCCTTTAAAGATGATATTCTCCTGTTTCTTAATGCTTTGATAGAGGAAGTACGGGAAGAAGATGCTGCTACCCAACAAGCTGCCGCACAATTTCAGCAAAATACAGCCATTATTACTTACTGTTTAATTGGGGTGGTGCTGCTGATTTTCATTGCTCAATTTTCCCTCACACTGCTACCAGTAATTCGCTCAATTCAAGCCCTACAAATTGGAGCCACAAAGTTGGGTGCGGGGGATTTAAATTATCGGTTGCAGATTCACACCAGTGATGAAATTGAACAATTGGCACAGGCATTTAACCAAATGGCAGTGCGATTGGCAGATTCCTATAATTCTCTAGAACAGAAACGACAAGCCGCAGATGCTGCAAATGAGGCAAAGAGCGAGTTTTTAGCCAACATGAGCCACGAACTCCGTACCCCCTTAAACGGAATTTTGGGTTACGCTCAAATTCTCCACCGTTCCCAAACCTGGGGAGACAAAGAAAAGAAAGGAATTAATATTATTCACCAGTGTGGTTCCCATTTATTGACTTTAATTAATGACATTTTGGATATTTCTAAAATTGAAGCCCGTAAACTGGAATTACAACCCCAGGGAATTTATCTCCCGTCTTTTCTCCAAGGAATTGGGGAAATTATTCGCATTCGAGCCGAACAAAAAGGTATTGATTTTGTTTATCTACCGGATGCTAATTTACCAGCAGGCATTTTAACTGATGATAAACGATTGCGTCAGGTTTTAATTAATTTATTAGGGAATGCTGTTAAGTTTACTAATAAAGGGAAGGTGATATTTAACGTAGAGGTAATTGATTCCATAGCTATAGCTCAAGATAATATCAAACTCCGCTTCCAAATTGAAGATACAGGAATTGGTATGAGTCCAGATTCCTTAGAAAAGATTTTCCAGCCCTTTGAACAAGTTGGTGAAGGGAAACGACACGCTGAAGGAACCGGATTAGGACTTGCCATTACTCATAATATCGTCAGTCTCATGGGTAGTGAAATTAAAGTCACAAGTGAGTTAGGAGTGGGGAGTACTTTTTCCTTTGAGGTTGATTTTCCCTTAGTAAAACAATGGCAACATAATGCCATGAATACTACCAAACAGCAATTAATTGGCTATGAAGGAGAGTCACAAACGCTGTTAGTTGTTGATGACAAATGGGAAAACCGTTCTGTAATTATCAATTTACTCGAACCGCTCAAATTTACCGTAATTGAAGCTGAAAATGGTAAGGATGGGTTCAACAAAGCCATTCAGATACAGCCAAATTTAATTATCACTGATATTGCAATGCCTGTGATGGATGGATATGAGTTTTTACAGCAAATTCGAGCATCACCCCTACTCAAAATGACTCCGGTCATTGTGTCTTCTGCGTCTGTTTCCACAATGGATCAACAGCAGAGTTTTGATGCTGGTGGTGATGCTTTCTTAAGTAAACCTATATCAGCAGATGAGTTATTTCAGTTACTACAAAAGTATTTACCAATTACCTGGAAATATCAACCCACCATTACTGGTGGTAGAAGAACTGAGTCG
The DNA here is from genome assembly GCA_004296455.1 of Calothrix sp. NIES-4101. Classification (GTDB taxonomy): domain Bacteria; phylum Cyanobacteriota; class Cyanobacteriia; order Cyanobacteriales; family Nostocaceae; genus Brunnivagina. The sequence continues at coordinate 102,538 of AP018277.1, read as the reverse complement.
TTACATCAACACAATGGTAGCCAAAGGGAAACTAACACCACAGATATAATCTTACCCCCATTAGTAGACCTAGAAAATCTACTCCAGCTTGCTCAACAAGGTCGATTAAAAAAACTAGTAGAAGTTGCTCAAAACTTAGAACAACAAAATCAAGATTATGCTGCTTTTGTTGAGTATATTATTGAGAAATCTAAAGGTTTCCAAATCAAAGTAATTACAACTTTTATTAAACAATCAATAGATAAACTAACTAATATTTTAAGAGATAAATCATGAGTAATCCAGATTTAATTTTAGTGGTAGATGATACCCCCGCTAACTTGGAAGTTCTTTCAGAAGCATTGACTGATGGGGGTTTTGAAGTAGCTATTGCTACTGATGGTGAATTAGCTATTAGCCAAGCCCAACTATGTTTACCTAGTCTAATTCTCCTGGATGTGATGATGCCTTGTATTGATGGTTTTGAAACCTGTCGCCGACTCAAAGCTGATAAAATTACTCAAGATATACCCGTAATTTTTATGACTGCCCTTGCTGATTCTACTGATAAAATCAAGGGACTTAACTTGGGAGCAGTTGATTATGTTACCAAGCCATTCCAAGAAGCTGAGCTTATTGCTCGGGTTAAAACCCAATTAAAATTACGCCACCTCACCCAAAATTTAGAACAGCAAGTAGCTGAACGCACAGAGGAACTCACAAAAGCCCTACAACAAGTGCAGCAATCTCAAATTCAGTTAGTGCAATCCGAGAAAATGGCAGCTTTGGGACAACTAGTAGCAGGGATTGCCCATGAAATAAATAATCCAGTTAATTTTATCCATGGCAATCTCAAGCACCTTGAGGAATATACACAAATATTCTTAGACTTTCTGCAACTTTATCAGAAATACTACCCCAATCCTGTGGAAGAAATTCAAGAGCAAGCAGAAGAAGTCGATCTAGAATTTGTACAGGAAGATGCAGTTAAAATGCTCACTTCCATGAAAATAGGTACAGAACGCATCCGTCAAATAGTACTGTCGCTGCGAAACTTTTCCCGCATAGATGAAGCAGATTTCAAAGCTGTTGATATTCATGAGGGTATTGAAAGCACCCTGATGATTTTGCAGCATCGTCTCAAAGCCAAATCTGAAAGTCCAGAAATTCAATTAATCCGAGAATATGACAAATTACCTCCGGTTGAGTGTTATCCTGGACTATTAAATCAAGCATTGATGAATATTTTAGCTAATGCCATTGATGCCTTGGAAGAATTCAATACCAAACGGACATATCAACAAATCGAAGATAATCCCAATCGCATCATCATTCGTACATCTGTAATTAATTCACAATCCATAGAAATTAGTATTGCTGATAATGGTTCTGGTATTCCAGAACATATTCAAAAGCGTATTTTTGACCCCTTCTTTACAACAAAACCTATAGGAAAAGGAACGGGTATGGGTATGTCCATCAGCTATCAAATCATTACAGAAAAACATGGCGGTAAATTAAAATTTTATTCGCAACCCGGACAGGGAACAGAGTTTATGATTCAAATCCCCATCTATCAGTCAATTGAAAATTTATCTTTACTCATATCTTGCACCTAGCTGTGTAAACACGTAAAAGCGAATATAATGATGCAAAATCTTACAGGAAGCAAAGGCTTGTCGAAAGCAAAAAAAAGGTAATTAATAATACTACAAGCTAACTAATACTACGGGTTCGGATGCCAAAATAACAGATGCTAAGATGCTGTACGTTTCAAAGGGGATGACCGCCATGAAATTGTCAGATTTGCATTGGCAACCGAAAACATGAGAGAAAAGGCGTGAAATATCTGATTAAACAAAGCACTAAGAAAATGCTTGCTCACGCCCAAGATTTAGTGTACACCCTCAAAGAACTGATGCCGACGCAGTACCAAAAAGATAACCTAGAAGCGATGTTGGCGTTATTCTTAGAGGCACAAGGACACCCATTACCTGAACATAGTCAGACAAAATCCCCAAGCGCAATCAGTCGATTTTTAAATATCAATCCTTGGTCAACAAGGGAAATGATTCGGATAATTCGCTCTTCAGTATTACAAAAAGTTATCAATTCATTATCGTCATCAGGCAAAGGGCGCAGACCATTTTTACAAGTAATTATTGACCTGACGACTTTAGAAAAACGTGGCAAATTCCCAGAATTTAGTGATTTAATCAAAGTCTATAATGGTAAGCGTGGTCTCCATCTAGTCGTAGTTTATTTGGTAATAGGACAATGGCGCATTCCTTGGAGTTTTCGTGTTTGGCGAGGTAAGGGAACTCCTTCCCCTGCAATGCTTGGGCTCAAACTGGTTAAACGTTTACCTCTTTCTTTAACTCAACATTTTCAAACAATTATTTTAGCTGACACAGCCTTTGGCAGTGTAGAATTCCTTGAGGGTGTACGTCGGCTTAAATATCATGCTGTTACAGGTGTATCTAGTAGTCGTAAGTTGGCTGATGGCAGATTTTTAAGACGTTTACATCAACAGGGTCAACAGGTTTATTTATTTGGTTTAAATTTCCCCGTTACCGTTTCTTGGTATTACTTAAAACGCGATAATGGCAAACTAGAAAAACGCTTTGTTTTGTCTACTCGTCCAATTAAAGCTTCTACTCTTAAGTGGTGGGGCAAGCGTCGGTGGCAGATTGAGGGGTGGTTTAAAACTGCAAAGCATCGTTTTGGCTTACACCGTTTTGGGCAAGGGACTCTGCTGGGTATGTATCGCTGGCTTATCCTTTCACTGACTGCTTACCTCATTGCCCATTGGACTTATCTCCATTTTCAGGGCGCATCGCCACCTGATTGGGGTCAGGCTGCACAATCTGCCCTTGAATCTATTTTTCCACATATAATTGTGTATCTTCTTTTACTTGATATTCAACGGCTAACTCCCCTTGCACGTAGTCATGGTTTTGACATTCATATTTCCAGGTGCAAGATGTGAGTTTACTACAAGCCAATGTCTAGCATTGCCTTGTAGTGGCTATCGAAAAGCTTGTGGGGGAAAGGGTTCTATTTTCTCGATTAAGAAAGACCTGATTTTCAAGGGGCGACAAGCTCTCTAAAGTGCTTGCTGTATAAGCTCCATAGCCCTTAAACCTCGCTGATAATATCCTTGCTTATTGCGTGCGTATGGAAGCGACCAGTTCCTCGACCCATGCTTGACACTCATGCCAAGCAACTATCCAATTAAAACCATACAAACCTATCCAAAAATTACTATGCCTTTTTTGGCGTTGCAGATTCATGGGATGATTTAGCTTAATTTTGAACCAAATACTAATAGTTTCAGCCTCTAGTTCATCCCGCATTTATGCAACGCCCCTTTTTTCAGTTTTACCTTGCTCTTGGGAACGGCAGACATAAGATTGTTGTCTTTGTAATTTAATTTTTTGACCTTGTAGGGGTAAAAGTAGCCAAGGCGCATTTTGCCGCCATGCGTCGTCTGTAAACCATACTCAGACTATATTTCAGAAAAAAAACTAACTTTTACCTAAAATTTAGGATTTGGCAGACTAGATCCACTACTTTTAGCCCATTGGTGAGAAGTTAAAGAAGAGTGCCAAAAGTCAATATGTAATTAACAAAATATAAGAAACAGCTAAAAGGCTTATAAATGATAGATTTGAGCTTGGTGTCCGACTTACTCCAAACCAATGAGTAGCAAAAAAAGCAACCGAGACCATGCCAAGAAGAAACATCATCCACTGATTGAAAGTGAAGCGATGGCATCCCACCTAGAAGCTCTACTAAGTCCAGCAATTTTTAACCAACAAGCTTTATATCGACAGTTGGGAATGAGGAACCGTATTCTCAATTTGCCGTTAATGCTTGCAGCAGTTTTAACTCTTTTATGGCGTAATGTTTCAGGAGTTCAAGAATTAACTCGCTTGTTACACAACGAGGGGTTTTTATGGGTAGAAGCGACTAAAGTGACCAAACAATTGGCAATTCGTAATTCGTAATTCGCAATTAATTAATTGGAAATTAATTGCTTAATTGCTTAATTAAGGTGCAAGCCCCTAAATTCATTTATGGTCTATAAATTATGACATAACGGAGTTCAAGCCCCCGGATTTATCCGTGGGGTCTTAACTGCGAATTACGAACCGCGAATTGCGAATTGTACTGACTCAGAAAGCTCTTTCCAACAGATTTTTAACATTCCCAGCTATTTTTTTTGAAAAAGTATTTAAAGAATTACTACCTCAGCTACAGCAACAGTGGAATTATCGGCAAAAACGTCCTCTACCCGATGGTGTAAATTTTGCCCTTTCTCGTTTCAAAAAGATATGGATTGTAGATGGTTCAACATTGGAAGCTTTGTTTCGGAAATTAAAAAGTCTTGAAGATGTTCCACCAGGAACATTAGCTGGGAAGATAGTAACTATTATTGATTTAGTTACTCATCTTCCAGTAGAGATTTGGTTGACGAAATCGGCTTCTAGGTCAGATATAAAATTTGAGCCAGATATATTAAATTTAGTTTCAGAAAATACCTTGCTATTGTTAGATAGAGGGTTCTATCATTTCCATTTTTGGCAACAATTGATTGAGCAACAAGTTGACTTTATTACTCGAATAAAAAAAGGTGCATTTTTTCAAGTAAAAGAAGTATTCAGTAATAGCTACGCTTTGCGTGATAGGTTGATTGTTCTGGGTTGTGGCAAAAAAAGTATACCAATTTTAACTTTACGTTTAGTCGAAATTCGCTCAGAAAAACAATGGCATTCTTATTTAACTTCAGTACTTGATACCATTTCACGAAAAATATGATACAGATGTAAATTCTGAAAGCTTTGCTGCATCTAAGTTTTTTAATTGCGAATTGCGAATTGCGAATTGTGAATTGGTATGACCCTACTATCTTACCACCATATATTGTGGCAGATTTGTACCAACGACGTTGGCGTATTGAGCAAGCTTTTAGTACAGTCAAACGTTTACTTGATTTGAGTTATTTGTGGACGGGTTCAATTAATGGTATTCAATTGCAGATTTGGGCAACTTGGTTATTTTATGCTGATGAAAGTTGATTTGGGTGATGCTGTTGCCGATGAACTTAACTTACCCTTTGAACAGATTTCTTTAGAAATGATTTATCGAGGTTTATATCATTTTAATGTTGCTTATAATAAAGGTAAAGCCAATCACCCTGTTCAATATTTTTCTGACCCGAAAAATCAGCATCTAGGTATTGTTAAGCGTAAACGAAAACCCAATACAAAATTAATTATTGCCCCTTTCCCTGACCGACAAAGAGGACAAGAGAACTTTTTCTTCCAAAACCCCTTGACATCTTGCTCTTCTGCTTAAGTTCTCACCAATGCTTTTAGCCGTACCATTTGAACCCCTCTAATTTTTGTAGCCTGAAACCCTTGTGGTTACGTGACAAAATGCTGTACCAAATAACTTATAGCGTTTCCCAGTCTGATAAGGTATGATATTTAATCAGGTAGTGCATCTGGTAAAAATTCTAAATGAAACCATACTCAATTGACTTACGCCAGAAAATAGTTGATACCTATCTCGAAGATAAAATATCACAACGCGAGCTTGCAACTCGATTTAAAGTTGCTTTAAGCTTTGTTCAAAAAATACTCAAACAATATCGAGAAACAGGAAATATTGCTCCGAAAGTGAGGGAAGAGCAAACTCCACCGAAATTAAACGAACAGCAATTAAAAATTCTTGAAGAAATTGTAGAAGCAAATAATGATGCTACGTTGGCAGAAATTCGTATTTCTTTAGAACAAAAAACAGGTGTTCTTATCGGTCGCTCAACAGTCGATAGAATGTTAAAGAAGATAGGCATCACGGTAAAAAAAAAACATTGCACGCTTCGGAAAAAGAAACTGAAAGAGTTCAGAAGTTAAGAGTAGAGTTTTGGTTAAGAATTCAAGCCATTTTGCCTGAAAACCTTATATTTATTGATGAAGCAGGTGTTAATTTGTCTTTAATAAGAAAAAATGCTCGTGCCCTTAAAGGAAAAAGAGCGTATAGTAAACGTCCCCATAAACGTAGCAAAAATGTTTCTTTAATTGGTGCAATAGGTATGAGAGGTCTCATTGCTCAATATAGTATTTTGGGTGCAACTGATGGATTAACATTTGAAGCTTTTATTTCTCAAAAATTAGTCCCAAAACTTTGGAAGGGTGCTTGTGTTGTTATGGATAATTGCTCTATTCATCTAGGTAAAGATATTGAAAAATTGATTGAAGATGCAGGAGCTATATTAATTTATTTACCACCATACTCTCCTGAGTTTTCACCAATTGAAAATTGCTGGTCAAAAATTAAAGAGACACTACGTTCTATTGGTGCCCGAACTTACCTAGATTTGGCACAAGCTATTGAAATAGCTTTTAATAAAGTCTCTTTAAATGAAATTCGTAATTGGTTTACTCATTGCTGTTACTGTACCTTACTAGCATAGGAAACTCTATAGACTTTTATTGGTACAGTCAAAACCAGCTTTTTCTCTGTTTTTTGACGAAAAGAGCAATTTTATTTCTGTAACTCCTTCATAGCAAGTCTTTCAAGCTTTACGTGGCAGTAAAATGTGTCTTGGCTACTTTTACCCCGTGTAAACCCAGGCAAACTAACAGGCAAACTAAAAAGATGCGCGATAAGGCTACCTGGTTTTTATGGTATTTTATCGGAAATTGTTCATAGTGTTGTTGTATCTAATAAAACATATGTAAGTGATGTTTGTGGAGTTGTATTCATGTTCAGATATCATCGCCTTCTATTGCTGCTAGCTTTAATAGCGACACCACTCGTATCTGTATTGCCATCTCAAAAAGTATTAGCTCAAGACTTTGATGGAGATAGAGTCACAGACGAAGTATTATCCTGGGATCAATCAACGGGAATATGGACAATTAGAACAGCACGAGGTAATTTAACTGTGCAATGGGGAACCCGTGGAGATATTCCCGTTCCCGCAGACTATAATGGCGACGGAATCACTGAAATAGCAGTGTGGCGACCATCTGATGGGAACTGGTATATTTCCAGTCGCAATTTATCATGGGTTAATCGGGACGGTTCAGAAAGAATAGTTCAATGGGGTACTAGGGGCGACATACCCGTACAATCCGACTACAACACTAGTCGTCCTGGGACTGAAATAGCAGTGTGGCGACCATCTAATGGGAATTGGTATATTTCCAGTCGCAATTTATCATGGGCTAATCGAGACGGTTCAGAAAGAATAGTTCAATGGGGTAGTAAGAGCGATACACCTGTACCATCTGACTATAATACTAGTCGTCCTGGGACTGAAATTGCCGTGTACAAAAAATCTACAGGAACTTGTTATATTTCTACTGAAAACCGATCCTGGGATACAAGAGGGGAAGCAGTCACAATTAATCAGCTTGAAAACTGTGGAAGGTAATTTAAACAGCAACTTTTAGGTAGTTGGCATCACGGTGATCGGGTAGCAGGACTATATCGCTATAACCACCACGCCCCCTCAGAACTGGACGTGCGATGCAAACCGCATCCGGCTCAAGCAGATCATAAACTACTTTCTCTCCAATTTTTTACTGGGTACAAATTGTCAAAGGGTCTTGCGGAGCAAATTTGAGGCGTTTACCAGCCACTTTTGAGCATACCACAGATGTGCTATTTGTTCTATCGCTTACATGGGTAGACATATATTGACGTTCAAGGCTAGGTTGCTTATGCAACAAGGGTTTAAGCCCTATATAATACATTTGCATTATATAAGTTGAGCTTAATTTCTCATTATTTGGTTTGAAGCACTGCTTTAAGAAGCAGATAACCTTTGCAACTTAACCGACTATGTTGATATGTTCCGGTGCAGTGCGGTTGTTATGCAGGAGCTAAGCATACATTCATCTATAGCTGAATCTTGAGTGGGAGCATAGGTTCAAAGCTAATCGCTTGTCCTTGTCTGCCATCATCGAGTGTAAGCAAAACCAAGGGTGACGATCCAACCTTAAATTGTAGTGCATTAATATGTGTCCCCAATGCCGCGACATCAGATTTTGTGTTGGCGATCGTGACTTGCGTGAGTGTAAGTTCACGTGAACCAATCGGGTGGCATATCGAATCGCGGAGATTCGCATCTCCTGCCACTGCCGCAGCCCAATCCATCGCAGGCGGAATAACAAAGATGAGAGGCGTTTCGAGATCAGATGCACTTTCGGCGTACATAACCGTGTCGTTTGCCTTCATCCACTCAGCATGAAAGGGGCGAACCGCGAAAGGTAACGCCGCCGCAGATCCGTTCTTTCGTCGTAGGGCAATTCCAAAAGGACAAGCATCGGTATCAGTCCAATTTGCGCGGGCAAGCAAATTTGTATTAATTGTCCGCCCAGCTTTTGCTGCGGCATCTTCATCAGTGATCCAGACCAGCTCGATGTAGGTGTTCTCAAATGAAAGCGTGATCGAAGCAGTTCCTTGACCATGATGGACATTGACTTCCTCATCAAGCTTGAAACCAGCCTTCACCAGTACTTCCTTCTCAGGTGCATCCGGAGATACCCAAATAAAAAGGTGATCTAATTCGAGGTACTCTTCATGCACAAGTCCACAACCTCACTTAACCAAATGTTTTAATGTTCGGCAGAAACTCAGTTACAAGCTTTACTAATTAGACGCATAACGTTCCTGCTGAGCGGCTGCAAGTAGCCTTCCTGATATCTTGCACCATTTATTAACCCGAAAGTTTCCATCTATCAGCTAAAGCAATCCAGTTAAATTAAGGATTTCAATAGTAAGTCGAAATCCCTCATTTCAGTATTTTTAGGCTCTGATGTGTGAATTTAGGCTTTAGGCTTGCGAAAAACTTGCCAGATTGCCCTACATCAGGTTTTAGGTGAATCCTACAGAAACCTATTTTGGAACGTATTTTAAGTACCAATGCTATTCTATATTTATAAACACCAAAACTTATTATTCCCCAATTACTGTTTCTCGACTAAACCAGAACTTACGCATTGACAGTAATTTGATTATGTGCGATTAAGCCCACCTTTTGTTCAAGATGTTGCAAAATGAAGTCACGAGCTACCTGAAGAGATAAATTTCTTTGCTGACTTTTCCCGTTATCTTTACTATCACAGTGATCGCGATCAGGAGTGCTATCCTAAAATTCCTATTCTCCCGTTATTTTATTATCATTAAACGTCTTTTATTGATAATAAGACTGTGGCCTGAAATCCTGACTATATCCATGTTTCCAGACTTAACGGGAAAAGTCAGCTCTATAAATTAATGCTTTATTAGAACAGAACTTACGCACTAACTACGATTTTGCGTCATTACGAGCGAAGCGAAGTAATCGCTAAAAACTCTGGGATTGCTTCCCTACACTACGTTACAGTCGCAATAGCAAATAGTGTTTGCGTAAGTTCTGTAGAAATTTTGAGCTAAGTGTTTGTGCAAAATTAGATATGTGTCGTCAGGGAGCAAGATGCTCCCTATCGTCATTGAGAGGAACGTAGACTGAGACTTCCCGCAAGGTAGGTTATTAACGCTCTTTCATCACTCTGGCTAAAGTAAAATAACTGTATATTAACTTATTCAGAATGAAATGCTACATAGCCGCTAAATTGATTCATAATATTTATTAGCTTTAAAAATCCAGATTGTAGGCTTGGAATATTAAAAACAGTGAGCCAAGGCTTGATTAAATTGAAAAATCCATATGGTTGAATAATGAGCCGCAAATTATTCTCAGTCTGATGAGGTACGATATTTAATCAGGTAGTGCATCTGGTAAAAATTCTAAATGAAACCATACTCAATTGACTTACGCCAGAAGATAGTTGATACCTATCTCGAAGATAAAATATCACAACGCGAGCTTGCAACTCGATTTAAAGTTGCTTTAAGCTTTGTTCAAAAAATACTCAAACAATATCGAGAAACAGGAAATATTGCTCCGAAAGTGAGGGAAGAGCAAACTCCACCGAAATTAAACGAACAGCAATTAAAAATTCTTGAAGAAATTGTAGAAGCAAATAATGATGCTACGTTGGCAGAAATTCGTATTTCTTTAGAACAAAAAACAGGTGTTCTTATCGGTCGCTCAACAGTCGATAGAATGTTAAAGAAGATAGGCATCACGGTAAAAAAAAACATTGCACGCTTCGGAAAAAGAAACTGAAAGAGTTCAGAAGTTAAGAGTAGAGTTTTGGTTAAGAATTCAAGCCATTTTGCCTGAAAACCTTATATTTATTGATGAAGCAGGTGTTAATTTGTCTTTAATAAGAAAAAATGCTCGTGCCCGTAAAGGAAAAAGGGCGTATAGTAAACGTCCCCATAAACGTAGCAAAAATGTTTCTTTAATTGGTGCAATAGGTATGAGAGGTCTCATTGCTCAATATAGTATTTTGGGTGCAACTGATGGATTAACATTTGAAGCTTTTATTTCTCAAAAATTAGTCCCAAAACTTTGGAAGGGTGCTTGTGTTGTTATGGATAATTGCTCTATTCATCTAGGTAAAGATATTGAGAAATTGATTGAAGATGCAGGAGCTATATTAATTTATTTACCACCATACTCTCCTGAGTTTTCACCAATTGAAAATTGCTGGTCAAAAATTAAAGAGACACTACGTTCTATTGGTGCCCGAACTTACCCAGATTTGGCACAAGCTATTGAAATAGCTTTTAATAAAGTCTCTTTAAATGAAATTCGTAATTGGTTTACTCATTGCTGTTACTGTACCTCAGAGTGATGAAAGAGCGTTAAATTATTATTGCTCAAGTTTTTTATTATTTTAAAGCAAGTGAATTGTGAGCGATCGCAGTTAGTAATACCCAATGTTATCTCTTCAAAATACACAACAGAGGGGAAAGGATCAAAACTCATCTTTGAACTCAAGTAAAGACTGATCTGTACTGAGTATCAAAAATGCTTTTATCTCCTGATAAGGAAAATTATTCTGAGGCTGTTTTACTACCAAATCGTTTCTTTATCTTGTTACTAGCTGATTAATTTTGGGCAAACTGAATACTAAGACAGTCAGAGCTTGTTGTACTGAGAAATCAAGCGAGCAACAGCAAAAAATATACATGCTTAAAAAGTTGGTTTTGGCAATGAAGCTCAAAATCTAACTTTAATCCTGAATACTGTTCCAAGGAGATAAAAATGCTGAAGGTAGTTGTGGGTCATAGCGAAGACCCAGATTCTCTGTTTGCTATTGAGGAAGTTTTAGAAAAATGTACTAAGGATTTAGAAGGTACTTTTCCTCAAGCAGGTGTTTTATTTGCAGCAATAGATTTTGAACATTCACTAATTCTCAAAGAAATCAATCGAGTATTTCCGGAAATCGCTTTGATTGGTTGCACTACAGATGGAGAAATGTCGTCTGTATTGGGCTTTCAAGAACATTCTCTAACTCTCATGCTCTTTTCCTCCGATACCGTAGAAATTCATGCTGGAGTGGGGTATGAAGCCAGAGAGAAGCCGATTGTAGCTGCCGAACAGGCTGTTCAGCAAGCAAATCAAAAAAGTAGCACCCCAGCTAAATTATGTATTTGCTTACCTGCTAGTTATACAGGTGATGGCTTAACAACAAATGGAGAATTAATTCTTCAAGGACTAAAGCAAAGTTTGGGTGTACAGATTCCCATTCTTGGGGGAACAGCTGGAGATCAATATCGGTTTCAAAAAACTTATCAATTTTTTGGTACAGAGGTTCTGACTGATTCTCTACCAATTTTAATTTTCTCTGGAGATATTCTATTTTCCTATGGAATTGCTTGTGGATGGGAACCCATAGGTATTAAGAACATTGTCACAAAATCTCATGGGACAGCAGTTTATGAAATAGATGGCGAATCTGCACTGTCATTTTACCAACGCTATTTAGGAGAACGTCCACCAACATCAGAAAACCCACTTGCTGTATACGAAGGAGATAGCGATCGCTATTATATGCGGGTACCAAGTACTTATGACTTAGAAACAGGTTGTATTCACTTCTTAGGAAACGTTCCTGAACAAGCAGTGGTTAGCTTCACCGACATTAATCGTAATCAGGTTGTTGCTGCATCTAAGACTGCATTGAACATTGCTTTAGAGAACTATCCTGGAACTCAACCAGAAGCTATTTTACTATTTTCGTGTTGCTGTCGCCGTTGGCTTTTGGGTACAAGGGCAAAAGAAGAATATCTGCTAGTAAAAAAAGAACTTTTCCAAAATATTCCTATTTGCGGATTTTATACATATGGTGAATTTGCACCCTTAGAACCACAGGGTTCAACTTACTATCATCAAGAAACATTTGTAACGCTGCTTCTAGGAACAAAATAAATTTGTATGGAACCCATAGATTACGAGAGCAGAATTAAAGAGTTGGAAAAAATGGTTCGTATTCTGAAAAAAAAGCTTGAACGTTCTGAAAGCGACAGAACACAACTTGAAGAAGCTGGCGAATTAAGAGAAGCAGTTCTTAAAAATTCAATTAGAGAACTCGAAAAGTCACAATCAAGCTTGAAAAAACGCAGCGATGAACTAGAAAATACACTCACCAATCTCCAAGCTTTACAAGTAAAGTTAATAGAATCTGAAAAAATGTCTGCTCTCGGAGTCATGGTTGCTGGGATTGCTCATGAAATCAATAATCCAGTTAGTTTTATTTATGGAAATTTAGATTATGCTAATAATTATTTTCAAGATTTATTAGATTTGTTACAACTTTATAAACAGTATTATCCAGAACCAGTATTAGTTATTCAAACAAAAATAAAAGAACTTGACTTTGAATTTATTATTCAAGATATAGATAAAATTTTTCATTCAATGAAGATTGGAGCAGAGCGAATTCGTGATATTGTTCTCTCTTTACGGAATTTTTCTCGAATTGATGAAGCAAAGCTTAAAAAAGTGGATATTCATGAGGGAATAGAAAGTACACTCGTAATTTTAAATAATCGTCTCATCCCAACACAAGATTTACCAAACGGAATTAGAATAATTAGAAATTATGAAGCATTTTCTTTAATAGAATGTTTTTCAGGACAACTAAATCAGGCATTTATGAATATAATTATTAATGCGATTGATGCTTTAGAAGAAGAAAATATCAAGCACTATGCAACTCTACAAAGAGACTCAAGCTTTATTCCAACTCTCTCCATCTGTACTCGATTTGTCAATTCAGATTGGATAGCTATTAGTATTATTGATAATGGTAAAGGAATAAACAAAGCAGTACTTTCAAAATTATTTGATCCATTTTTTACAACAAAGCCAATTGGCAAAGGTACTGGTTTAGGACTAACGATTAGCTACAAAATAATTGTCGAATTACATGGTGGAAAAATTGAATGTTACTCAACGCCAGAATTAGGAACAGAATTTTTAATTCAGATTCCCATTCGCCAATCTTAACTTAACTATTAATCACTTTAATTAGCATTTCCTATAGCATTACGTAGGGCTTGCTCAATAACTATAAAACATTTATTTATCAATGCTTTCAGCATTTTTATCTGGGAAAGTGCAAGGAAATAAGGGTTTGAGGTTTAAAAAACGGCTCTTCGGCAAGTTTTATGGAGCTTGAGGTTTTTTTGCAGTAAAACCCTTACAAAACAATGATTACAAGCAACTATGATACTTTTTGAGGCTAAATTCCTATGTAATAAGGCTTTCAAGGATTTTTAGCTAAGTTTTCCATAAAAAGAACTGAAGAGCCTAAAAAACTTGCATTCAGATTTATTGGAGTACAGAAAACAGAAAAAATAAAGGTAAAACTGTTGACTGTTCGCCGTTCCCTACGCCCACTAGAAGACTTTTTCAGCAGACCCTACGTATATTCTTATAAGCTTCCATAAAAGTCCTGAAAGACTCCTGCAAAACATTTTTTAGTCTGAACTTCCCCTGTGCAAATGTACTAAATAGACCTAAAAAGCCTGTGTTGAGAGCGATACCTGACTTTTCCCGTGAAGTATTTTTTGCAAGCTGCCAGCCCTCACAAAGGTCGTGTAATTTTGACAAACCCCTCCACAGAACCTGGATACCAATAGGGGTAAAAGTAGCCAAGACACATTTTACCGCCACGTAAAGCTTGAAAGGCTTGCTATGAAGGAGTTACAGAAATAAAATTGCTCTTTTCGTCAAAAAACAGAGAAAAAGCTGGTTTTGACTGTACCAATAAAAGTCTAAGTTATTTGGTACAGCATTTTGTCACGTAACCACAAGGGTTTCAGGCTACAAAAATTAGAGGGGTTCAAATGGTACGGCTAAAAGTAGTGGATCTAGTCTGCCAAATCCTAAATTTTAGGTAAAAGTTAGTTTTTTTTCTGAAATATAGTCTGAGTATGGTTTACAGACGACGCATGGCGGCAAAATGCGCCTTGGCTACTTTTACCCCTACATGGGTAAATCCATCAACTCACCCAAGTATTACACGGCACGAAGGGGAGATAGAAAAGCTTAAAATCCAGATACAGAATCTCCAAAAAGAAAATTCGGAGCTCGTGTCCAAAACTGCCATCACCTTTGTTCATGACTTTGTGGATTTCGAGTCAATGCGCGATCGCATTTTATTTGAATTGAAGTTGGGGCGGCAGGCTTCAGGATATAAAGCAGCTCAAAAAGCTCTTAATCGATTGATTACAGAACTAAAACGAATAGCTGAAACCTTTTGATTGACGTTCGCCCTTCGGGCGGATAAAAGCGGAGCATCACCTACAGCGTCCCAATTCGGCAATATTATCCTGACAATGACAGTTTTTATTGTTAAGCAATGTTTCGCCAACAGTGTCTTCGCTACTTTTACCCCTTCACAGGGGCGATCGCTAAAAATGGTTCCACCTGGTTGGGTAATTCCATAATACTTGCCGTGAATGATGAAATGGTGCAGGTGTATATTTTCCCACCCCATTGCTAGTTGAACTGTGTAATGCAAGTCTTCTATCGTGCTGTCGCCGCTGACAAGTACCCTTCTCCAAATCGTTGGAGTAATACTGAGTAGTAATATTTTTAACTGGTAAATGACTGGTTCAGAGGAATGAGACATGGGGTCATTTTACAGCGTTATTTACCCCATCTCCCCCGAAATTTTTCGCTCTCTTCACGTTGCACTATTATTTTCACTATTTTCCATTGCATGTCGTACCTTCTCAACTTGCTTGGGTGCTTCTATTTCTCTAAAGAGTAGAATCGCTTTATCAAAATTTTTCCTACTTTTTGCTAATTCTTTCATTTTTTGATAAGTCAATCCTAATTGATAGTAACCTTCAGCAAGGTCACATTTAGCGCCTATTTTCTCCAGCACCTCAATCGCTTTTGAATGATAAGAAAATGCAGTTTCAAATTCTTGCTGTCTTCTATAAAGTTCTGCTAGACCAGTTAAAGCCCTAGCTTTAATTTGAGCGTAGTGGTTGTCATCAGCAAATGTGACAGCCTGATTATACATTTGAAATGCTTTTTGAGTATCTCCTAAATTTTTATAAGTTAATCCTAGAAATATATATCTATGTCCTATTGACCATTCACTTAATTCATCTGAGTCATCTTTTGATGAGTTATAACTTTTATTAGCAAAATCTTGTGCTTTTTCTTTAAACGAAGTTATGGAATATATAAAAGCTAAACCATAATATGCTTCTATTTGAAAATTATAATAATCTTTTTGCTGGAGATAATTTCTGGCTAAAGTTGTCTTGCCTACACCGCCTTTTGCCTGAATCAGGATAACTTTTGCACCTTGGCTGTCGAAGTTGTTGAGATGTGCGATCGCACTTTCACGCCCAACAAAATTTTTATCGGCTATGCTGTTTTGATTTATCTGTTCTAATGTTGCGGTTTCTCTAGGAGTTTTACCAACTACTAACTCTGGCTTGTACCTCTGAAAAAGAGCCATCAAATCAGCACGTTTTGAACGGCGTTCGTCTGGAAACTCATTTTCCAAACCAAACTCCTCACAGATTACTTTGATGTGTTGTCTTACCGTTGCTTGAGAAATGTTTAGAGATTGGGCGATCGCTTCATCTGTCTCGTAGGCCAAAAACTTGAGCAATACTTCCCGTCGCCTGTGTGTTAACTCGTTGAATGCTTTGTCAAACTGTCCTTTACTCATATTCTGATGTTAAATGTAAGCGGCTTCACAAGCGTTTACTGGACTTGTTTATTAAGACTCACAGTTTTGTGCAGTCTGTGTTTATTCAACAAGTGCAACTATGAAATTACGCCGATATCGCTTTAACAAAGCAACAACCAAATAACAAACCACTAATTTGCTCAAAATTATCTCAAACACCAAGAGGCAAAAATTAATGAGTAGTTTCGAGAAGATTTCCGCCATCATAGCCGTCATCGGTTTGAGCATCCAGTTTTCTGGGTTATGTATTCAGTTTACTAGGTTTTTCGACTCACCGAAGTTAAATACTGTACAAACACCAATAGTTCAAACATCCTCTCAAACTAAATAAAGCAAAAGTGATCGCTATTCTTCAACTACCCCCACTCAACTTCTTCTGGTAACAAATATTCCCTAGTCCTGACCTTGGAGTATTTGCGAAAGTTAGGCGATTGACGCTCTGGTTTTTCAGTTTTACCAACTTTCGATGGTTGGACGGTTTGTGCTGTCATAACTCAACCCCCTGAAAACCTTTTTTATACTCTTCCCAACGATAACTTCAAATTTCGGCAGATCGACTTTTTTAGACCAACCATATAGTAGGGTTTGTACCACTATATAATTGTGTTTGTTGCAAAAGTGGATGCTCCCAAAAAATCGCTCTCGTTTATCAACTATCATCTTTATAAACTTGACTACGATGTGCTACTCGAATCACAGTTATTAATAACATATCATCTTCTATCTCGTAAACTACTCGGTAATCACTTACCCTAATACGATAGGAATTATCATCGCCTTGCAGTTTTTTAACTCCACTTGGACGGGGTTCTATTGCTAAACTATTAATTTTAGTTTGTATGCGTTCTTGTACATCGAGAGGTAATTTCCTCAATTGTTTTTTTGCACCCTTTGAAAATTTAACTTCGTAAGTCACGCAACATCCTTTTTGCTTTCGTTCCTTATTTCTTCCTTAATTTCATTCCAAGACACTGTACCGTTAATACGTATATCTTCCCTAGCTTCTTGAATAGCTTGTAAATCTTCTTCATCCTCCATATCATCGATTCTTTTTAAGAGCGCGTGAATGTCATCTAAAGTGCTGTCATAAGCTTGGTAAAGCAGTACGATAATATCTTGAATTAATTCTTGTCTTTCTTGGTCGGTCTTCATTGTTTTATTTTGATCAAGTAATTGGATGATACAAATTTGTTTTCTGATTAAATTCCCAGCCAATACCAGAAGTATCCTTACGCTTAGACCAAGCAAAAAAAAGTGGTGCGGGTTGACTTTCCCTTTCCTTGCGGATGGTTTCTGGAGTTACCCCCAACCTGGAAGCCAAACTTTCTTCTGTAATGGGCTGAAACTTAACAGGTTGCCCTTGATTATAAGAATTACCGTAGTATGACTTACCTCGTCTTGGTTGATTATTAATATTACTTTGAAGCTGCATAATTGCCTCAGCAAATTGAGTCAACCGATTATTTATAGAGTCTATTTTTTGCTCTAAATCATTGAGACGTTTAGTCGATGGAACCTCGTTGCTATTCTCCGAACCCGACAGTTGAGATTCTAAATTATCCAAGCGAGAGCAAATTGACGATATGGTTTGATAAACTCCATTTTGAGAACTAGCACTGCCGTCATCCAAGGTAAATATCAAATCATCCAAACCAGAAAGCACCTCACTGGTTTTTCCCTGTCGATGTAACCGGGATAATTCCCTCACTGCATCAATTAAAGGAGTGGGTACGCGCAACATTTGGCTGGGTTTGTTCTCATCGGACATAGTGATATCGCGTTTGCTAGCAATGAATCGTGCTATCAAAAAGATAGCATTGATATCACAATATCAAGAATAAGGTAGAAAAAGGATTATTTGATTAATAGTTCTTAACAGAGAGTGGGAATATAGATGAATAGACGACTGCGAATATACGTGAAACTTTGCCACGGAGAGAAGTTTGTGTGGACGGAAACCGTCCCCAAAACTAAGCCCTTCGGGCTGGCTACGCCTACGGGGGAGATGCTCTTAGAGAGCAAACTACCCTGCGGGAACGTCTAGCCGACGGCAGCGCTCCGCTTATGACGTAGCTTGCTTCCACGTAGTGGTACGGGGGATACTCCCCAAATGTGCCGGGACAGAAGATTCTGTCCGGCAACTTTGCCCGGAGGTCAAGATTTCACATAAAGTTAAATCGGAAACCAATTTTCAACTATTAAATTATTAAAAAAATCAAAATCAGAAACATTATTAGTTACCAAAATTAAATTATTACTATAAGCAATACTCGCAATTTGACCATCTACAAAAGCAGGATTTTTACCAATCTGGGATAATCTAGCCCTTTCTTGAGCGTGCCATTGTGCCGCCTTTAAATCATAATTAAATACTGGTAAATTTAATACCGATTCATGAATATAATTCCAAAGATACTCTCGCCGCTTAGATTCTGGCAGCCGCAAACAACCATGTAAAAGTTCATGAACAACAACACTAGAAACAACAACTTCGGACTTATGAATATCTAGTTTGTGTAAAACATTCGCATTAGGAATAGGACGTGCTGGCTCTGAGAGAATATTGGTATCAAGTAAGAATTTAAAGCTCATAAATCAATTTCTCTGCCCACACTAGTATCTCGTAAATCAGCAAAATCCTCATCAGTAAAGATTATCCCCTCGTTTTGGATTACCTTTCTAAATTTTTGTAATCCCTGCCAAAAATTATCCCCTCTAGACTCCTCCTTTTTGTTACGCAGAAACTCAAATAAATAGTCCCGTTCCTCTGTGGGCAAACTGTTAATAGAATTAATGATTTCTTGTAAATTCATCATAGAATTTCTTCTCTCACTAAATCCGACTATACGCTAACTGTATTTTAATCTCTAAATGAATCGCGCTATCAATAAGATAGCATTGATATCACAAGATCAGAAATAAGGGAGAAAAAGGATTGTTTTATTAATCTTTCAAGGGCAGAGAGTGGGGAATATAGATGACCGCGAATACACATAAAGGTAGAATCAATTGTATGATTCCTGTAACATCACTTCCAGGAAGTAATAAATAAACGTTTGAGTAACCGTTTTTTCCACATGGATGCGAACAATATTGAGGTCTTGAAGGTCGAAATTCTACCGACGAAGGAGCAGTCAGGTGTAATTAATTACCAAGTTGGTAAAGTTACGCCGCAGATGGTGGAGGAGGTAATTCGTGAGTATTATTACGGAACTCCGGCTGTGGGTAGTGATGAGGAGATGATTTTGGCTTGGGCGGGGTCGCAAAATCGGGAGCAGACTAAGCGGAAATACTATCGATTTGGTCAGAAATTACTCGATTGGGTACGGAATCGGGGGATAGGAGATTTGCGTTTGGTGCAGCAACCATTGTTACTGGAGTTTATTCATAGTTGGGGTGAGGTTTCTCCTTATACTAAATCTAACCAGATTTTGATGTTGCGGTCGCTGTGGAGTTATGGTAATGCGGAGAATTGTGGCTATTTTTTAAGGAATATTGCCAGTAGTATAAATTACGATAACTTTAGCGATTTACCGAAGGCGGAGCGCTATCTGGAAGATTGGGAGATGGCGAAGCTGGGTAAGGCTGCGAAGGATATGGGGGGGAAGTATTGGTTGGTGTTTTCGCTGCTTTTTTACAGTGGGATGCGGGTGGGAGAGGTTGGTAGGGTGACGGTTCCGGGTGATGAGCCGGGGAAACCGAGGGAGGATTATCCGGGGTTGTATTGGCACAATTTTCAGTGGTTTCCCGACCCGACGTTGGCGGATAGGAACCGGGGCTACTATACGATTAAGTTCCGGGGGAAGGGGGGAAAGTATCGGGAGATTGGGTTGGACCACGAGACTTCGAGGGCTTTCAAGAAGTACCGAGGGATGGCTGGTGATAAGATGCCTGTGTTTGCGAATGTGTCACGGAACCCGACGAAGCGGGGTTTGCCGTTGAGCGATAGGGCGATTAAAAGGATGATTCAGGATATTTCAGAAGCGGCGAAGGTGAAGTTTTCTTGTCACTGGTTGAGGCATTCCCATGCTACTAGGGCGATTGAGCATAAGAATGTTTTTGAGGTGCAAAATCAACTTGGGCACAGTAAGAGTGATACGACCAAGGCTTATGTAAGAGCCAAGCGGGATGCGGGAACGGGGACGGTTTTACCCAGGTTTTGATTTACTTAGATTTATGTAATTCAATGCCTAATAAACTGAACTAAAAAATCTATCTATTATTTTTCGCCAGCATTTGGGTTAAGCGATCGCTCAGCGCTGCCGCAATTCGCTACTATCGCAAATTTGTTTTAAGAGTGTCTGCCTGTTTAAAAAACAAGTTAGCATGGCATCTCGAAAAAACCTTATTTATGGCGTTGCATCATTGCGGGATGAACTAGAGGCTGAAACTATTAGTATTTCGTTCAAAATTAAGCTAAATTATCCCATAAATTTGCAACGCCTGATTTATACCCTCTTCTAGCAAGTTTTACCACGCTAGGTAGAATTACCAGCAAATATTACCGACCCATCACAGCAAATTGCTACAGGTTGTGCAGATAACAGTGGTAGTAGTTTTATCGCCACCGGAAGAGGTGGAATACCGCAAAATCCTAGTCAGGAATTGAGGAGCGACCGCACTTGGTCTGATGTGCGTGATATCTCTGCATTCCATAAAACTCAGCCAGTACAAGCGAAAATCCCCACCACCCCAGAAACACTTGTGCAAGCTACATCTTGGCATCGTAATGCCCAAGGAAAAATTGAATTAGTTGCAGATAAACCTTCTACTCAAGTACAACAAGCATTAACCTGTGCTGCTGTTCCTAAAAGTTATTAAAGTTAATCATGTTATTAAAAATGTCATTTAGGGAACTATAGGGTTAAATCAGGTTGAGGAAATTTTTGCTAATGAAAGCCGTACTCTTTCTATTAATATTAACAACTGGGTTATTAACACCAGGCATGATGCGATCGGCTATGGCTCAAGTAGCATCAGATGGGACTACCAACACCATTGTTAACCAAAATGGCAGTAATTATACTATTCTTAATGGTATTGATAAAAGTAATAATTTATTTCACAGCTTCAGTAATTTCTCTGTACCGACAGGTGGCAGCGCAACCTTTGATTTAACAAATACACCAAATATTACTACTATTTTTAGTCGGGTTACAGGTGGAAATATTTCTAATATTGATGGATTAATTCAAACTCTCAACGCAAATAATTCTGTGAGTTTGTTTTTGATGAATCCCAACGGAATTATGTTTGGACAAAATGCCAAATTGGATATTGGCGGTTCATTTGTAGGAACGACGGCGAATAGTATTAAATTTGCTGATGGGGTGGAATTTAGTGCTGTAAATCCAACTCAACCACCGTTGTTAACGATGAGCGTACCTGTGGGTTTGCAGATGGGCAGTAATGCGGGAGCGATACAAGTTCAAGGGGCAGACTTGCGAGTTAAAACCAGGCAAACCCTAGCATTGGTGGGTAGTCAAATCGACATGACAAAAGCAAAGCTGACGGCACCAGATGGGCATATCGAACTATGGGCTTTGCAAAATGCGGGGATTCAAATGGAAAATCAAGCTCAATGGCAATTAACGAGTCCTGCTGCCACTGCAAACTGGGGTACAATTTCCTTACAACAAGCTTCATTAGTTGATGCAAGTGGAATTAACGGGGGTGTAATCAACATCCGTGGACGCGGGTTGACTGTGCAGGATGGATCAAATATTAGTTCTATTACCTTTGCTGGGCAAGGTAAGGGAATTACTGTCAACACCACAGACTTTGTTGACCTGCTGGGTGCTTCTCTCCCAGAACAAATTAGTCCTGGTATAGGAACTAATGTAGGTATCTCCTTTGGGCCTCCAGCAACTGGACGCGCTGGAGATGTAACAGTAGAGACAGGACGCTTAAAGTTAGCAAATGGAGCTTGGCTTCAGTCCTCTTCTAATGGCAACAATTCTCGATCGGGAGATGTAACTGTTCGGGCTTCAGATGTAGAGGTGCTAGGTTCTCATCCATTTTCTGGTCGTCCCACCTCGATTACCACTATTCTCTTTAGTGGCAAGAATAACGAGAGTGGAAAGATTTCCATCGAAACAAATCGAATGCGGGTGCAAGATGGTGGAATCGTCAGTACAGCTTTGGTCGCTTTTAACCCTGTATCTGCTCCCACAGGCAAGGCTGGAGACATCTCAATTCGAGCAACTGAGAGCCTTGAGATATCAGGATACACACCCTATCAACTACTATCTGGAGTGGGTACGGGAATTAGTCAAACAGAAGGAGACGCGGGAAATATCTCAATCGATGTTGGACGTTTGCAGATATTTAATGGTGGGACTATCCGCACTACTTTAACAGGAAAAGGGAAAGCGGGAAATATCACCATTCGGGCGCAAGAGATAGCAGTTAGCGATCCAGTAATTGATGTTCTCAGCAAATTACCTGGTGGGATTAATGTTGCCGTGGGTGATAATTCAGTAGGTTCAGGTGGAAGTATTGCCTTAACTGCTGACAACCTACGGGTATTCAATGGAGGACAGATCACCTCTTCCACCCAGGGTCAGGCAAATGCGGGTAATATTAACTTACAAGTTAAAAACATTGATGTGGATGGTGTTTCTCAATTGCTGGTCAATGGAAAATATCTTCCCAGTGCGATTACGGCATCCTCAACAACAAGCTTTGCGGCTGGATCTGTGAATATCACAACTGACAGCTTGCGTGTTCGTGATGGAGCAGAAATTACAGTGAGCAATCCTGGAACTGGGGATGCAGGTAACATCAATGTTAACGCCCGTAATATCTTTTTAGATAATGGAGCAAATCTGCGAGCCGAAGTCAATGGTGGTGGTCGTGGTAACATTCACCTCCAGGCGAGTGACTTTCTGTTATTACGGCATGGCAGTAACATCATTACCGATGCTCGTGGCACCTCCACAGGAGGCAACATTGAAATCAATGCCAGTTCTATTATTGCTATCCCAACAGAAAACAGCGATATTTCGGCTAATGCTGTGCTGGGAAGCGGAGGTAATATTCAAATTACCACTCAAGGTATCTTCGGGTTAAAATTTCAAAACCAATCCACACCTAATAGTGACATCACCGCCAGTTCACAATTTGGACTTAATGGTACTGTGCAAGTCAATAATGTTGGTGTTGACCCAAATTCTGGTTTAGTTGAACTACCAGGAGATGTTACCGACCCATCCCAACAAATTGCTACTGGATGTGCAGATAACAGTGGTAGTAGTTTTGTTGCTACAGGAAGAGGAGGAATACCGCAAAATCCTAGTCAAGAATTGAGGAGCGATCGCACTTGGTCTGATGTGCGCGACATCTCTGCATTCCGTAAAAATAACTCAGTCATCGGGAAAATTCCCACCACCCCAGAAAATCTTGTCCAAGCTACTAGTTGGCATCGTAACGCTCAAGGAAAAATTGAATTAGTTGCAGATAAAGTTTCTAGTAATATGCAAAAATCATTAACCTGTGCTGCTGTTCCTAAAAGTTAATCATGTTATTAAAAATGTCATTTAGGGAACTATAGGTATCTCGGCTCAATACCTTATAGGGTATCCGCCGAATGTGCGACTGTCCTCTTTTTCTACTTTTATCACTCTGATAAAAAAATAGCCAACCATTTTTCACAGAAATTGCTATTTATAATTCCCGAATATACGCCTAATTATAGACATTATAATAATCTCATGTATTTCTATTTGCAGATGATGCTCACTTGCTTTAATTCTAGTCTGAAAGGGTATTTTAAAAAGCCCTACAAATAATCTTAATGCTCCTAAATAAATATCCTGATACTGATAAGAATATTAGCTTTTCTCCATCAAAACTTTCATCCAAGCAAGTCCCATCTAATTCAGGGATGTTGATGCTGGGAATTTATCGTGATGTTCTTCCCAGAGTTCGTAAATATTTAGAATTTTGGCAGCAAGAAGCTGAACAAATTCCTAATCCGCAATTACGTTTTCAAGCTTTGTTAAGTATAAAAACTAAAACATTTCACTGTGAAGGTGGTTCTATCTATGGACTACTGGCTAAAGACGAAATTGAACCAACAATTTGCTTTATTGTTGCTTATCAAACAATTTGTGATTATTTAGATAACCTGTGTGACCGCAGTACTTCCCTAAATCCAGAAGACTTCCGTACTCTCCATCAAGCCTGCTTACATGCTTTGACACCTGGTGCTGATAAAATCGACCTGATTACAATTGATGTGGATGATGGACTTCCTTTTTTATAACAGTATTTCAAAATGACATTGGTAAACAAGCGATAACAGAAGCAATACCTGTCCAAATAACGAACTTTTCCATATCCGATTCTTCTAAGGCAATACTCATTTGAGTCATTGCCCAAAATATTGCTACTAGCAAGAATAGATACGCCATAGTGTATTGAATAGTCATTTTTACTCCCTTTGTTTTTATGACAAATTAGCCATTGTAAAGTCATAAATATCACCTCTACCCTTGTTGTGATACTGCCCCTACTCTGCCAAAGTCAGGATACTGTCCTGCCTCCAATTCAACAAGATAATCCCAACTTCCAAATTCGTATTGGAATCTTCGCACGATTCCAACGCCACCAACGAATTTTACTCGCTGAGTATTGCAAAAAATGGGCATTAATCTTTTCAAAGTTGTAGGCATAATTTTACTTCCCTCAATTCGTGGTTAATGGCTTCTGTTGTAGTGGAAAGAATGCAGGAGAATTTATACCTTTTAGTTAAATAAGTCGAATATTAGCTACTACTTTTGAATGAATTTAGTCAAACAACGCCTTGTCGCAATAGAATGTCACTCAAATTATTAATTTGATATCAAAAATGAAAATACTCTAAGACCGAAATAAAGGAAGAATTATTTACAGCAAATGTACCTTTTGACGGATTTGTTGAAGATTATTAAATGGTTGAGTGTTCAATATAGAGGTGATATATCACCCTTTAAGTTAGGTAAAACCGAGTCAGGTCATTGACGATGAGCCAAACCAAATCTGGTGCTGATACAAATGCCCTGATTCGCCCCCTGCGTTCTTTGTGTGGATTGACTCAAGAACAATTTGCTGCAAAGCTTGGCGTAACACTTGTGACGGTCAACCGATGGGAGAATTATCGGGCTAAACCAATGCCCTTAGCCTTCCGGCAACTCAAAGCTCTGCTGGTAGAAATAAGTCAGAGTGAGATTGAGGCTGACCAAGTAATCGCTTACCGTTTGCTAGAACAGTACTTTCCGAATTAATGTTGAACCTGCGATCGCATCGCTCCATCCACCACCTCACACTATGAATTCTGACCCGCTCTCTCCAGAAAGTACATCCTCAATGGTCACATCTGAAGTCATACTTGATATTGACCTTGCACAGTCACCCAAAATTGATGCCCCCTTTCCCATTGTGGGAATTGCCGCTTCAGCAGGTGGGCTAGAAGCATTTACAGAACTAATTAGGCATTTACCTACTGATACAGGTATGGCATTTGTACTAATTCAACATTTATCCCCCGACCACGAAAGTCTACTGTCCGAAATTCTAGGTAGGGTGACAGCAATGCCTGTGCGTCAGGTACAAGAGGGCATGATGGTCGAGCCCAATGAAGTCTACGTTATTCCGCCCAATACCCAAATGACCCTGAAGGACGGAATGCTACATTTAGCACCTCGGCAGAAAATACACGGCAAATATCTGCCAGCAGATGCCTTTTTTGTCTCCCTAGCGGCAGATCGGGGTAACAAAGCACTTGCCGTCGTCCTTTCAGGCACAGACGGTGACGGTTCGCAGGGAATAAAAGCCATTAAGGTTGCCGGAGGCGTGACTTTTGCTCAATGTGAAGAGACAGCCAAATTTGACAGTATGCCCAATACTGCCGTTGCCACTGGTAATGTTGATTTTATTTTACCACCTCAAGCTATTGCCGAAGAACTGACAACCCTAAGTCAAAGTGTTTTTTCCTTTTACTCACAACCCTTCCCAGTAGTGGAAAAGCTGCCCGAACCAGGAACTGCCCTAACCACAATTTTTGCTCAACTGCGAACGATTACAGGCGTTGACTTTACCTACTACAAGCCAGCGACTTTGAATCGGCGAATGCAGCGGCGAATGCTATTGTATAAGTTGAACAACTTGGAAGATTACGCTGAATATTTACAGGTACATCCGGCTGAAGTTCAAGCGCTATATGAAGAAATCCTAATTCACGTTACCAGTTTCTTCCGCGATACGGAAGCTTTTGAACACTTAAAGGAGCAGGTTTTTCCTACCATTAGCCAAAACAAATCCCTCGATGCCCCGATTCGGATTTGGGTAGCAGGCTGTTCAACGGGCGAAGAAGTATACTCGATAGCCATATGCTTATTAGAGTTTTTCGCCACGACAGCCACCATACCGCCGATTCAGATTTTTGCCACAGATATTAGCGAAGCGGCAATCAGCAAAGCTCGCTCAGGTTTATACTTAGAATCCCAGATGGAAGCAGTTTCATCCGAAAGGCGCAATCGCTTCTTTGTGCCTTTAGCAGATGGTACTTATCAAATTAGCAGTGCTGTGCGCGAACTCTGCGTCTTTGCCAAACATAATTTAGGTGGCGATCCGCCATTTTCTAATCTTGATTTGATTAGCTGTCGTAATGTGCTGATTTATTTATCAGATACATTGCAAGAACGAATTATGTCTCTATTTCATTACAGTCTCAACTTAAATGGCTTTCTAATACTGGGTACTAGCGAAAGCGTCAAAACCTCCAGCGACTTATTTACTTCAGTCAACGAACAATTCAAAATCTATGCTCGAAAATTGAGCCTAAATCGCCCCTTATTTTCTTTCGCAACTAATTCTAACCTAGTTGTAAATGTCGATAGTCGGAAGAATTTTACTGCAAAAATCACAAATAACTTTGATTTAGGGCGAGAAGTTGACCAACTGATATCAAACCGTTACGCTCCTGTTTCGGTAGTAGTCAATGACCAAATGGATATTATCCAAATGCGAGGAGACACAGATACCTACCTAAAGCTACCACTTGGAACAACTGACTTAAACTTGCTGATGATGGCAAGGTCGGGATTGGAAACTGCACTTCGTACTGTGATTTATCAAGCCCAAACTCAAAATATTTCGGTTCGACAAGAACAAATCCAGGTTTCTTCGCCAGAAGGGTCAATACTTCTCAATCTTGAAGCGATTCCCTTCCGTCCTGCCATCGTGGACGCTCTCTATTTTTTAGTGCTTTTTGAAACAGTTTTACCTTTAAATACTGATATATCCCTAGCTAACTCTGAAAACTTGAACCCAGCTTCCTTAGAGCGTGAGATTATACAATTGCGTACCTCACTGGCAGCCGCAACGCAACGAGAACTCTCGGCTCAAGCACATTTACAAGCTGTAATTCAGGAACAAAACTATCTTAACCAAAGCCTGCGAGTGGCGAACGAAGAAATTTTATCCAGCAACGAGGAGTTGCAAAGTACCAACGAAGAACTCCAAACTGCCAAAGAAGAGATTC
The DNA here is from genome assembly GCA_004296455.1 of Calothrix sp. NIES-4101. Classification (GTDB taxonomy): domain Bacteria; phylum Cyanobacteriota; class Cyanobacteriia; order Cyanobacteriales; family Nostocaceae; genus Brunnivagina. The sequence continues at coordinate 74,899 of AP018277.1, read as the reverse complement.
AAGCTACCAATGAAGAACTTTCTACCACCAACGACGAACTTCGCTCTCGTAACCTCCAACAAAACCGAGATAATAGCGATTTGAACAATTTTCTCTCCAGCATTAGTATTCCGATTGTAATGCTGACCAATGATTTAAAGATTCGCCGCTTTACACCAACGGCGCAACGACTCTTCAATTTTATTCCCACCGATATCGGTCGCCCCTTCAGCGATTTGCGCGTTAATTTTGACGTTCCTAATTTAGAATCAATGATTTTGGAGGTATTAGAGACGCTCAATACTCAAGAACAGGAAGTTCAAACCCAGGCAGGTTACTGGTACTCCTTGCGTATTCGCCCCTATCGCACAACTGAGAACCAAATTGACGGGGTGACAATGCTCTTTGTTGATATTGACGCTCTTAAACGCAATGCTAGTACCTTAGAGTCAGCCCGCAACTATGCCGAGGCGATTATAGACACGGTGCAAACCCCTCTGGTGGTGTTAGATACAAATATGCGGGTAAACACTGCCAATCGTTCTTTTTACGAAATATTTCAGGTTTGCGCCCTCGAAACCGTGCAATCTTCCCTGTTTGAGTTAGGCAATGGGCAGTGGAATATTCCCCAACTGCTGACCATTCTCGAAGAAGTTCTAAGCAACAATACACAGGTTCGTAATTTTGAGGTAGAGCATTGTTTTGAGCAAATTGGGCAAAAAACCATGCTACTCAATGCTTGTAGGTTGGAGCGGGAAGACGATGTTTCTCAGATTTTGCTGTTAATCGAAGATATAACCGAGCGCAGGCAGCTCGAGATTGAACGAACACTATTATTAACGCAAGAGCAATCGGCTCGTCAACAGGCAGAAACTGCAAACAAAGCCAAAGATGAATTTCTCTCCAACCTCTCACACGAACTTCGCAACCCGTTAAATATGACGCTGGGATGGTCGCAACTGCTCCGCAACCGCACCTTGGACCAAGCCACTATTTTCCGTGGCTTAGAACAAATCGAGCAGAGTGCCAAAGCCCAAGCTCAACTTATTGAGGATATCCTAGATGTCTCACGAATTACCAGTGGCAAGCTTAATCTTAACGTCCGTACTCACGATTTGCACTTAATTGTGCAAGCTGCACTTGACATCGTGCAATTATCAGCCTCAGCCAAGAATATTCAAATTGTTTCATCCCTAAGTTCTGTAACAATTGACGGCGATGCGGATCGCTTGCAACAAGTTTTGTGGAATCTTTTATCCAACGCCATTAAGTTTACGCCACCAGGTGGGCGAGTGGAAATTACCCTCAATTCCTACGAGCATTCGGCTCAAATTCAAGTTAGCGACACAGGGCAAGGTATTGAAGCTGACTTGTTGCCATATATTTTCGAGCGCTTCCGTCAAGGCGATTCTAGCACTACCAAAGTGGTTGCAGGACTGGGGTTGGGGCTATCAATCGTGCGGCATCTGGTTGAGTTGCACGGTGGCACGGTACAAGCAGAGAGTCCGGGGGAGGGACAAGGAGCTACGCTGACCGTATGGCTGCCCTTACCAGTGGTTCCGTCCGAAGAATCAACCCCAGAAAGCGATTTAGAACCATCCTCAAACACTGAGCAGTATACCGCCTTGCTGGCTGGCTTGCGGATATTAGCCGTCGATAATGAGGTCGATACTCTTGAACTCTTGAGGTTTATGCTAGAAAACTATGGGGCTGAGGTATTAACCGCAACGTCTGCCTCTGAAGCACTCGCTGCTTTGACTGCAAACCCTAACCAATATAACTTGCTTTTATCTGATATTGGAATGCCTTGCGAAGATGGGTATTTTTTAATTCAACAAGTGCGATCGCTTGATGCATCCATAGGAGGACAAATTCCAGCCATCGCCCTTACTGCCTATGCTAGCGCCCAAGACCAACAAAAAGTAATTGAGGCTGGCTTCCAAGCCCATATTGCCAAACCTGTTGAACCGCTTCAACTGGCATTGCTAATCGCAAACTTAGGGAATTCCAGAAAATAAAACATACAAATCATTAAAATGATAATTATCGTTACAAGGTGGGGAGGTTGTAGTAGGGTATCCGCCGAGATATGTGCAAAATGGGACACGTTGTAAAGTGTTGTAAAGTTAAGCGCCAAAAACCTTGATTTTCCGTTATTTCAGCCTCAGCCAAAACTTGGCTATTCAAATGAAGACATTTCCTAAAAGGGTCATTAATGGGCAAGGTTGAGGGACGGAATAGCGTGAAGAGTTGATTTTAGCGTGCAAAAAATGAAATGTCTCCTTACCATTTTTGGGCAAGTTAGTAAATTACTAAAGCACGTTCCGCACATATTTGTTTACAACCTGTCCCATTTTGCACATACCTCGGCGGATACCCAATACCAAAAAACTGTACATAAATTTGAACATCTGGGTACCCAGATGTATGAACAGCCATACTATACTCATACTTAGCTAAGACTTATACAAAAAATTGAAAACCTGGGTACCCAAATGTATATACATTCAAATACCATATATACCCAGGTAGCGCTATGATGCTTCCATGTTTCGTGAGGGAAGGCTATGCCTATCATCTCTCTTAGTTCGTTCAAAGGCGGAGTGGCGAAAACAACTTCGGCTATATGCCTTGCATCATTATTTTGTGAAGACGGTACAACCCTAGTTATCGACGCTGACCCAAATCGCTCGGCAACCACCTGGGCTAGACCTGGGGGTTTACCCTTCGAGGTTTGCGGGGAAAAAGAAGCTGCAAAATTAATGCGATCGCAAAAGTTCGAGTACATTATTTTTGATACTCCCGCTCGTCCCAATGATATCGAAATTGAGGAATTGGCGAGGGGGTGCGATTTACTGATTGTGCCGACTCCACCGGACATTTTGGGTATGGACGCTATGACGCTTATAGCCAAGTCGTTGCCACCGGATAGCAACTGGAAAGTATTGCTGACAATGGTTCCACCAGCACCCCAAAAGGACGGGCAAGAAGCGATGGAAGCACTGAAAGCACAGGGTTATCCAGTTTTTAGCCGGGGAATTCGATTTTATAAAGCTTATAAGGATGCAGTAGCGCAAGGGGTTCCACCATATAAAGTTAGAGGAGGAAAATTAGCATGGCGGGATTGGGCGGAAATAAAAAGCGAAATAATTCAAGCTCTTCAAGGGTAAGCAGGTTCAGCGAAGTTTTAGGGGCTGCACAGGAAAATGTGCAAATATCTGGGTACCCAGATACTCAAAAAACCGAACAACCAAACACCCAAGAATCAGACATACAAACAGATAAAATCCCAGAAAATACAATTCCAGAGGATAAAACTCAAAAATCTGGGTACCCAGATGTACAACCATCTGCACAGCCAACAACTCAACCATCCAAGGCTAGACAAGGAAAAACCCAAAAACCTGGGTATCCAAATACTCGAAAACCCAAACAGTCAACTACCCAAAAAAGTAAAGAGAAGCAAGATGCTACCCAAGTAGCCGAAGATGCAGGTACTCAAATATCTGGGTATCCAGATATTCAAGAACCCACGCAGCCAGATAGCACGGTGATACCAGATAATTCGATCAAAAATAAAACAGATACAGATACAATTCAGGTAGCCGGATACCCAGATACTCAAAAATCCAAACAGTCAAAAAAATCAACGAGTAAAACTGTAGCTGATAAAATCCAGGTATCTGGGTATCCAGATACTCAGCAATCTGAACAGCCGGAAATTCAAGCAAGCAAAGGGAAGGATGAAAAGACTCAAATACCTGGATACCCACATACCCAAAAAAACAAACAGCTAGCAACCCAAGAATCTGAAGTGGCTGAAAACTATGCAGAGAAAATACCCAAGCGCGAAAATCCCGACTATACCCAAACTACTTTCAGGATTCCCAAAAAATTGAGCAGGCAAATAAACCGAGCCTTGATGGATTTAGCGGATGAGGGTGTTGAGATAGATAGAAGCGATTTGCTGGAAGAATTAGCAGGTGCTTTTATTCGACTAGCCGATGAAGTTGGTGTAGTCGGGGCTTTAGAGAAATGCAAAAACCTGGGTACCCAGATATCTGAGTAGCTTGGTGGAGTGCGATATGCATCCGGGATGAAGCTCCGTTTACCGCGCGTCGAATATCTAACTTAAATATCAGGCGTTTCCTTGAGGCTCTACCATCTCAAGGGTCAATACCCCATTGGGGTTATCGGCGACCAGCCGCATAATCCCCAACCAAAAGGAACCCATAATAGTTTCGGGAAGATTATCACCAACATGGACGGGAACCATTACCTCTATACCATCAATAATCACTTTGCCCGAATAAATATCAAATCGTGCCGAACCTTGTGCTGTAGTCATTTCTACCTGTAAAGCCATTAAAGACCATCCCAAAGCGTCCAAGTCTTAGGCATCCAGCTAACCAACCATCCGTAAAGCCAGTATCAAATAAAGCTTCAACCAAAAATTCTTCATCATTGGCAGCAACAAGCTGAATTTCAAAAAACAATTCCTTGTTGTCACCAAATCGCCCATCTATCATATTTTTCCGCAAGAACCCGTATCATTGAGCCGGAACATAGTTAACTTTGGCTCATGACTGTAGCCGTATGTTTCTACAACTTTTTTTGTGATTCCGTCAAAAGTGGGGTCGAGAATATACTCTTGGGTATCCGGGTCTATGGCAATATACCAGTTATAGTGAGTCTCAATCAAACTGGGACGCAGACGAACGAAAACAACGCGACACCGCGCTGCTAGGTCATGGCGTTGTTGTTGACGACTAGCTAATTCTTCAGGTGATATTGGCTTGCGGGGCAAGGTGCTGTGTCGTGCTTGGGATAGTTGTGTCATGGCAATGTTTAAACGCACACTTTACTATAGATTCTATTAATAAATAAAAAGGTAATTATTTTTTAGCTCTTCGTCTATCTGAGACATTGTTTCTTCATTATATCCCGATTCCTTCTGCATCCAGACGGTTTTTCAAAGCTAATACGCATCATTAAGGGACTTCACTGACTCTATTTTTGATGAACAGAACTACCCATATTTCTATTTTTCCTCTGCCTAAAGTGACAATAGAAGGATAACTGCTGTAAAGTTAGGTTTTCTAATTGGCGATCGCACTCAATCACAAAACTCATTTCTCCTTTGACTTCAATTTTGATTTTGGCTGGGTACCCAGGTATTTCTCAATTCGCTGTAACCTGACATTGGCATTATTAACCTGCATATATGTATCCCGAACTTGCTTATCCACAGTTTCCAAGGAAATCGCGGGTTGGCTGTATGGATTCATCCTCACTACCAAAGCTATGGGTACGGCAATAAATGCCAACACCATCGCCATTACCCAGATAAACTGCCAATCCAACCTACAAATCCAAGTCAAAACCGCGAAGCTTGCGCGACGAAAGTCGTTCGCTCCCCTTTCCCAAATCCTCGTTAATATTCCTGGAGGGCTGATTCTCTGGCGTTTCTTCTGGGTTAGCTCCTCCAACATCCCCATCATTTGTCTCTGGTTCCGGGCTAAATCCTCTATCTCTCTCCTCATCGAAGTCAAATTCCGGCTCTCTATCTCCAGGGCTATTTCTCGTTGCAATTGTGCCATTTGCGATCGCGATAATTCCACCGTCGATGTTTGGGAGTGGGAGAGGGTTTGGTTGGATTTCTTCAATAATTCTTTCAGCGTCGGTATCTCCTGAGCGACGTAGCTCAAACTCGGTGAGGCTTCGCTCAAGGTTGTTAATTGCTGTAACTGTTGCTGCGAGGTTAAATCTAAGGCGTTCAAGGCTGTCCCAAGCCTGTTGCAGCTTTGAGCTAGGTTGTCGATCGCTTCGCTTTGGTCGGCTGAATAAGCTAGTTGTTCTGCTGTTAGTTCCGTCCACTCGGATAGTTCTCCTTGGAGTTTTTTGAATAATTGTTTCCATTCGCTGGGTGCGGTTTCGGTGAGTTGGGATAAATAGCCGATATATTGCACCAAGCGAAATGCTGGGTCATCTTCCTTCATTTCCGAGTCCAGGGCAAACCTCAGCACTTTAGCTTGAAACTCCGGTGGTTTGTTTTCCAGGAGCTTATCGAGGTGGGATGGTTGCGGTTTATCCTGTCTTGAGTTTTTGTTATTGTTCGTTGGCATAGATAGGATGTCAGATAGAGGAATATTTGAACTTGCCCGCTCGAACTCGTATATAAGTAAAAAAACCGGATGGAGTTAAAAAACGCGAAATAAATCTACCCGATTTTTATTGCCTGCTCCCGTAAATAAAGGTTTTGACGCTTACTACTGAGTAAGTAGATAAACAAAAATATAGGAATCACACTTGAATCTTGCTAAGTATACTGAGCAACAAAGCTTTATACGGCAAGCTTCCAGATAATTTAGATTTTCAGAAATCAAATGTGAGTCCTATATTTACACTTATTGTGAGTAAAGCGAGGTAGTTATAAAGCTTGCGATTGCTACCCTGCGGGAAGGCTCCGCCTACATTTCGCTTCGCTACATTCGCAATGACATTGTGTAATTAATTCTGTTTGGTTACTTAATTTAAAAAATCAAACTTTCCCCTACTCCTTCTCTCAAACATCTAATCCCAGCATCCATGCGGCTGTCTGCAATTGAGTTTCGGCTTTATTAACCCAATCAAAAATGCGCGATCGATTACTCACGGTTAAACCATCGTGTTCGAGGGCTTCGCGGAAGGTTAAATCTTGGGAGTCGATAAAATCGAAAAGATTATCGTATAAATCGGGCAATAAAATTTCCACTGCACCCAGTTCATTTAATAAAACTTGTCGTATTTTGGAATCGTTATACCTGATAAATTTTTTATCTTCACCCCAATAAAGATTTTTAGCCACCACATAATCGACACGCGAGTCGCAAAAATCTACTAACCGTTTTAACTGGACGACGCTATCTTTGACTCTTCCCAGTACGGATACCATTGTGATGCGATACCCCATAATTTCTGCATTTTTGAAAAGATGAATATCGGATGCGACGGATTCAAAATATTCGGCGGCTCCCGCAGGTAAATCCACCAGGGAAACTTTGGGGGAAAAGCGTTCTAAATCATCTTGTAAAGCATCCGCACCACCGCGTTGGTTTAGTTTTAAGGTTTGGACTCCGGGGGGAATATTTTTGTAGTGTCGGTATAGTTGGGGGTTGGATTGGTCGCATTCGTAGGCGATACAGTCGATGTTTTTGTGGCGGTAGATGTCTAAAAGAAGTCTTGCCATCACGCTTTTACCTGTGCCTCCCTTATCCCCTGTTACTAATACTAATCTTCCGTTATATTTTTGTGCTGTTTTGGTTTGTTGGGAAGATTCTTGTGGGGTATTTGGTCTGTTATTCTGTTGATTATTCGTTTGTTGATTAGTGGCTTGTTTGTTGTTTATTTGCGTATCGCTATTTGGCTTTGCTTTTACAACCATTTATAAATTCTCCAAATTATTGGGTGTTTACAAATTTTGGCTCTTCGGCAAGTTTTATGGAGCTTGAGGTTTTTTTGCAGTAAAACCCTTACAAAACAATGATTACAAGCAACTATGATACTTTTTGAGGCTAAATTCCTATGTAATAAGGCTTTCAAGGATTTTTAGCTAAGTTTTCCATAAAAAGAACTGAAGAGCCCAAATTTTTTACGTTTAGAGCATTGCGCGATTGATTAAGTGAGGTTAATTTTCTACAAACTTATGTAATTTGTAATTCATTAATTTCTTTCATGACTTTTTGACGATTAATTATGGTGCATCACTTTTGGCGGATAGACTTTTATAGACACACCATATAGTAAAGTTTATGGGGTCAAATAATTATGGTTCCTCCATTCATTGGATGCTCCCATTAATTATTTCTACAACTCATCTGTAATTGAGTATTTTTACTTCCGCTTCCGTCCTGTTGTTTATTCTCCCGTGTATTATTTCTAAAAAATTTCTCCCTACAACGCCGCTATACTTTCTTCCTTGTCAGTTGATTCATTCTATAAATCCTCGTTATCTATTAATTGGGGCTGGAAGGCGAAGGAATTGGTATTATAGCGCTTCTCAGTCTGATGAGGTACGATATTTAATCAGGTAGTGCATCTGGTAAAAATTCTAAATGAAACCATACTCAATTGACTTACGCCAGAAGATAGTTGATACCTATCTCGAAGATAAAATATCACAACGCGAGCTTGCAACTCGATTTAAAGTTGCTTTAAGCTTTGTTCAAAAAATACTCAAACAATATCGAGAAACAGGAAATATTGCTCCGAAAGTGAGGGAAGAGCAAACTCCACCGAAATTAAACGAACAGCAATTAAAAATTCTTGAAGAAATTGTAGAAGCAAATAATGATGCTACGTTGGCAGAAATTCGTATTTCTTTAGAACAAAAAACAGGTGTTCTTATCGGTCGCTCAACAGTCGATAGAATGTTAAAGAAGATAGGCATCACGGTAAAAAAAAACATTGCACGCTTCGGAAAAAGAAACTGAAAGAGTTCAGAAGTTAAGAGTAGAGTTTTGGTTAAGAATTCAAGCCATTTTGCCTGAAAACCTTATATTTATTGATGAAGCAGGTGTTAATTTGTCTTTAATAAGAAAAAATGCTCGTGCCCGTAAAGGAAAAAGGGCGTATAGTAAACGTCCCCATAAACGTAGCAAAAATGTTTCTTTAATTGGTGCAATAGGTATGAGAGGTCTCATTGCTCAATATAGTATTTTGGGTGCAACTGATGGATTAACATTTGAAGCTTTTATTTCTCAAAAATTAGTCCCAAAACTTTGGAAGGGTGCTTGTGTTGTTATGGATAATTGCTCTATTCATCTAGGTAAAGATATTGAGAAATTGATTGAAGATGCAGGAGCTATATTAATTTATTTACCACCATACTCTCCTGAGTTTTCACCAATTGAAAATTGCTGGTCAAAAATTAAAGAGACACTACGTTCTATTGGTGCCCGAACTTACCCAGATTTGGCACAAGCTATTGAAATAGCTTTTAATAAAGTCTCTTTAAATGAAATTCGTAATTGGTTTACTCATTGCTGTTACTGTACCTCACTAGCATAGGAAACGCTATATCATCGCGAGAATTATTTTTATCGTTCTTTGGCTTTGCAGTTGAAAGTTGCTTATCCGGTTCGCTGGAAGACGATTTTTGATTATTTCTTGTAAATGTTGGTGAGGTAGATGCGGCTGATATTTCTCTTGCTTCCGAGTGTTTATTAACTCCTGAATTTTGATTGTTTTCCGAGCTTTGATTTACTCCAGATTTTTGATTTCTTTCCCAGCTTGTATTTAACTGCGAACTTTCTTTCATTTCCGAATTTTCAGGAATATCTATCTCATCCGAATTTTTCTCTACCCCATCATCCCTAGATACCTTAGATTTTTTACGAGTTTTCTTGCGGATATCGTTCAATAGGTATTTAATCCTTTCTCCACTAATATTGATGTCCAAACCTGCCAACGTTGCAGATACTTCCTCGTAGGTGTAACCCAACCGCAATACGCGCTCGATTTGACGGCGCATCTTCCTGATGGCATCCCGCGCCGATACGTCATCTAATTCCTTGGCACTCAAAGCCCTTAACGCATCCAACGCCTCTGGTATTTTGGCTTTAGAAATTCTCTCCGACATCACCGATAAAATACTCCAGATAAAGACTAAACAATCTCCTCTTTCTTGTTCTAGCTTAATTAAGTATTTATGTTCTATGCTGCAATATTTTTTTACTTTAACTGGAAATATTTGGGTAAATTGATGACTAAAGATATAGATTTTTTATCCTGATTACTAAAATTATACTTTCATGAATATAAATTTAGTTACACTGAGCTTTGAGCGGAAAATTTAGTTAGAATATTGTCCAATATCTCATTAAAAAAAATCTTAAGACTCAACTATCAACATACTCAAAATCTCATAAAATTTAATTATTTTCGGCATCATATTTCCTAAATCAATATCTCTCTGATTTCTTCTCTAGCCTCGATTATTTCTATTTCTCTCGTTTTCTTCCAGTCCTAACTTGTTCTCCCACAGTCTTGGTTCTCCGAGGGTTTACTCGTTCTCCCGTGGTCTTGGTGGGGAGCCAGCCATGCCCTAAAACTTACGTTTTCCCATCGCTCACGCTCGGTACGGGCAGGCTGGCTCAAGGGGGATACCCCCTTAAGAAACCCCCAATGAAAACACAGTTGAGACACGTTGTTTAGATGTAAATCGAGACAGGTATCAAATGGTGTATTATGTACTGCTCCTATGGATTAATTTAGATAGGTATCGAGGCAGAAATCGAGCGTTAAGCTTTGCACATCGCAAAATCCAAATATTCACAACACATAGACAAACGCACTTTTATTTTTGGTTTAACTATGTCAAATTCAATAGTTCGCACCAAAATAATGCAAATCCGAGTGTCGGAGGTGGAATTTGAAATGATTCATTCGCGAGCATCCCAAGCGGGACTATCATGCTCGGAATTATTTCGACGCAATGCCCTACTGCGTCCGTTACCCAAACGAACAACAAAGATAGCCGTCCAAACTTACGTCGAACTGGGAAAAATCGGGAATAACATCAATCAATTGACCAAAGCTGCTAATACTGCGATCGCATTGGGACAAAAACCACGTATAGATATGGCTAAATTGGAAGCGCTTGGGGAATTATTGCACCAAATACGTCGGGAAATTGTCGGTTGTGACAAGTCGCAATTGGGGGAAGAGGATGAAGAGGATTGGGATAATGGGGAGGAGGATGAATTTTAACAGTTCGGCACTGTCGTTCGCGCAACTGGGGCACCGCTTCGCTGATTGGACGGTAGGTTTGTACGGGCATCAAGATTTAGGGTTGGCTGCGCGGATAGTCAAGCCCGCACAAACCCACTCCGCTTCGCCGTCCAATCTGCCCAGTTGTTATGAGGAGCAACGGCAGCTCGTCTTACCCGATAATTTCTAGCACCAGCCAAGGAAAGAGAAATGATTGCCAAACAACGTAAAGGACGGGGTTTTCGTGGCTTGCTCGAATATGTGGAGAACAAGGAGGAAGCCGGGCGCATTGGTGGAAATATGTCGGGACGCAACCCGCGAGAGTTAGCAGCCGAGTTTAGGTTTTCCCGGCAGTTAAACCCAAATGTGGAAAGGGCTGTTTACCATGTTTCGCTTTCGTTGGCTCCTGGGGAATATTTATCGGACGAGCAATGGAACGAAATTAGCGATCGCTATCTAACTGAGATGAATTTTCATAATAATCAATATGTGGTTTACCGTCACAGTGATAGGGATAACGACCACATTCATATTGTCGCCAGTCGGATTTCTCTAGATAATGGTAGATGCGTCCACGATGGTTGGGACTATAAACTACCCCTGTTAAGGTGAACATTTGTACTGACGATTTATAGGGGTTTCAGCACCGCATCCATTAAAAATTGAAGGCAAAAAATAATGCTTGCGTTAAAAATTTAGGTTCTGCGATTAGAGGTAGAACGTAAGAATGGGACTTCTGGCTAGTACATTATTGGTACACCTTAACAGGGGTAGACTATAAACGCAGCGAGGCAGTTGTCCGGCAGTTGGAGCGGGATTATAATTTGCAGTCAGTTCGGGGAAGTCATGAAAAATTAGAGCGCACCGCTACCACGGGACAGCACCGCAGAATCGAGCGGGAGCAAGGAGAGTACGATTTGGGGTTGAGAGATAATCCACCGGAATTGCCAGTTAAGATGCAGTTGCAGAAAATTATCGATCGCGTCACGGCTTTAAAAGAGCATGATTCCACAAGTGACTATCTGACGATGCCAATGTTTATCGAGCGATTGCAAACAGAAGGGGTAGAAATTCGCCACGGTTTTACCCGCAATGGCAAGTCGAAGGGGATTAGTTATAGCTTTTTGGGGCAGGCTTTTTGGGGCAGGCTTTTAGTGGTTCCCATTTGGGTGCGGCATATACTTTCCCTGGTTTGCAAAAACACAAGGGTGTGAGTTATCAATCACAACGGGACGATCAAGCGATCGAGCAATTATTGAATCGGGTAAATGAGAATACTGCTACCGAACAATTGTTGAATCGAGAAAATCAAAATATTGTTACCAAACAATTATTGAACCAAGAAAATCAAAATACTGTGACCGGACAATTATTGAATCTAGAAAATCAAAATATTGTGACCGAACAATTTCCAATTACATCACAAATTACAAATTGCGAATCCCATGACGAAGTGGTTTCGCAAAAGCAGCAGTGGCAACTGATATATCAACAAATTTGTTCAAAATTAGAGCAATTTAATGATGGGGAACGGGATTATTTAATTGTCAAACGATTGTTGCAATTGGGAAGACCGCCTGAAGAAATTCAAGGAATTATTAATGCTAGCGTGATCGAGCGTACCCAAGCTGAGATTAAGGAGTTAATGGTAAGGGCAGCTTTAGCACTACAGCAGGAGAATCAAAAGCAACCGTTGGAAAAGAAAAAGCAAAGCGAACTCGAACTTTAAAAATCAACTTCAACTACTTGATTTGGCGCTAGAATACCACCTACTTTTACTACTTCCAATTCTCCCACGATATGGGGGTATTGTGCTTTAACATTTTCCATTGCAACATGGAGCGTTGCAGAAGAAACAATATAAAATTTGTCGCCACCTTTAAATACCCAAATTGGACTTAACCAGCTATGACGGGGTTGAAGCACGGATTGATGAATTATTGAGTGAGTTCTTTGGATAATTTGTTCGATGAAATCTTTGCTTAAAAATTCCTCTAGTTCCGATTGGAAATATTTTTTAAGTTCGGAGTTGGAGATATACTCGATGATATCGCCATCGACTTCGCTTGTCCTACGGACATCGCATATCGATTCGTTAAATTCGGCAACCATCGAACAGATGTGACGACTAACTTGGGAAATAATTGCATCAAAATCTCGTTCCGTGAGAATATGCCCTAGATGTTCGCGGAGTAATTGCCTTAAATTTTCGCCATTAATATTAATACTGCGCTTATCTAAATATTGAGAAAGTTTATCGCTGGCTACCCCACAGCCAACTTCCCCATTGGCAGCATCTTCAGCTTCGATTAGTTCCATCAATCGTTGTGTTGGCAGCAAATCATTAGCTTTACTCGATATAGATTGGGTCATAAATCTCTACGTAGGGTTTCAAAATAAACTAAATTATCGGGTTCATCGGGGTCGGGACCACAATCAAGTAATCCTATTTTAAGCTTTTTGTAAAATACGATCGCCCCTGGAAGGGCATGGAGTCCGATACGTCCTTGATATCCCAACTCGTTGCTACGAACAACAGCAAAGTCAATTAAGTTACCGCCAACACCTTTGTAGATAGGAGGGTAATTGATGGTAGAACGATTCCACGGTGCAGTAGCCAAAGCCGCAACATAGACTAATCTGCGACGATACTGGGATTCAATTTGACAGCGCTTTTTGAGAACATCTACAAGCATTAATCCTTGGGTCATTCCATCGCATTCAATGGCGTAGAGTTCATCACCGGGAAGGATTTTCGCACTTCGACTTTTAGCTTCCCAATTCCAATACTCATCATCTTTTCCAGTACCCGCTAACTCCGGTTCCCATAAAGTTTTGGCATCCGTTAAGTGTTTTTCGGTGACGGTGGTAAGGATGGCATCAACAATTTGGTTGCCTTCCACCTGTAATAATTGGATCGGACGGTTGACATTAGACACGACAATTATACGAACACTACATGTAGCGAACTGCAAACATCGGGAGATGAAACTGCAAACAAGCCAATTTTGAAACCACATTAACTGCAAATAAGAGGGGTCTCAAAACCACATTATTTGCAAATGAAACCACATTATTTGCAACCAAACCACATTATTTGCAACCAAACCACATTAACTGCAAACAAACCATATTCGTTGCAGATAGGCACTAATTTACTGCAAATAGCCTGAAATCCATAGCCATAGCTATTTTGAGCTTTTTGGTTATAATTATCCTGAAAGTGTCCAAATTAAAGATTTTTTGACCGTCCCACACGCTCAATGTTTTTTTGTTTTAAGAGTGTCTGCCTGTTTAAGAAATAAGTTAGTATGACCGGAACGAAAAAAACCTTATTGATAATTTAATCGGACGGATATTGTCCAGATTAAACCACATTATCCGGGCATAAGTGTTTGGTGAATTGGTTCCTATTTTCTGGACAGTTTTAGGGCTGTTTTTCGGAAAATGCCTATGTATAAGGGTTACAGCTTATTTGCAAATAATGTGGTTTATTTGCAGTTAATGTGGTTTGTTTGCAAATAATGTGGTTTCATTTGCAATTATTGTGGTTTTGAGACCCCCCTTATTTGCAGTTAATGTGGTTTCAATTTTGGCTTGTTTGCAGTTTGAAGCGTTTATGTTTGCAGTTCCTTACAACTACATCTAACCAAATTGCATAACACTCAACTTGTCGCAACTTTTCCCCAACGCTTAGGTCATCAAGCCAAACTACATATTTAGTTTTCTTCACACCCTCGCATTCAAACTCCTTGATTCGTAGTACTACACCTTCTTTTCCATCTTGAGAACTACCAAATGTATGGGGTTTAATTCTCACCCTTGTTCCTTTGTTGATTGTTATGGGTTGTGTAGTTGATACAACCTTTGTCCCAGAGATATTTCCGGTTGGCAAAGTTTGCGCCGTATTTGATGTTGTGTAATTCTCAACTGTGGTTGGTTGCACCCCAATAGGTGTTTCTAGCACCCCAGTTTCCACCCCAGTTTCCACCCCTATAATGCTTGTAGATTGGGCATTGCACCCCACCCACCCCAAAGTGCTAGGGTTAGTTTCTAAGCTGCGATCGCTTGTTGCATTTTCTTGTAATTGTTCGGGTTTTTGCTTGGTTTGATAATTATCAGTTTCTACAAGTAATTGGTTATTAGGGTAATTATTTTGTGTTGGTGACTCAATGTTGTTTACATAGTTATCAGTTTGAACATTTAATTGTTTTCCTACATTGATTTGGGTATTTAACAGGTTTTCAGCGTTGGTTTGAATATTTAATGGGTTCCCTACATTGATTTGAGTAGCCAACTGGTTTTCAACGTTGGTTTGAATATTTAATTGGTTCCCTACATTGATTTGAGTATCTAACAGGTTTTCAGCATTGGTTTGAACATTTAATTGACTTCCTACATTGACTTGGGCATTTAACTGGGTTTCAACGTCCCTTGAAAATTTTCCATTTTGATTTGAAGAATTGGGGTGGTTGGGGTGGAAGTCTTGATTTAACAGGGTTTCTTGGGGTGGCGTTTGGGGTGGAATTGGGGTGCTAGGAATGCTTATTGGGGTGCTAGTTGGATTTATTGACAATGAACTATTTTCCGGTGGTACCGGTGGGCTAACACCAGGATTAAACCCAATACCCTGAATTGCCAAAATAGTCTTCTTGCCACTGGGATGGGCTACTGTCACCTTTTTAGCTTTAGGGAAAATTTGTAAAAATCGGGGAATTACTTGGTTGGGGGCTTTGACATTTTTATCGCTTGATTTGGCTTGTTCTACCCAAATCGCCTTCAATTTATCTTGTTTGGTTTCTTCGTAATCCAAAGTACCGTTATCCCGATACCATTGTTCCAGCACAGTCCAAATTTCATTACTGGTTAGGGTACTGTTGGGGTCGTAGCCCAAACCGACATCCTGAGAAAACTGCAATAAATGACAATTCTCAGCTTGGATGGACAACAATGCTTCTTCCGTAGAGTTATAGTCAATACCCTCCACCATTAAATCCACCAACGCTTGCAGCACCAAGTTTAAAAACGCTGGTACCACCATTGTTTGCATGAAAATGGGGTCATATTTAAACCTGGGGTCTGCCAAAAGTTCGCCTTTTTTGGGATCGGGGTGGGATACGTAGGTTTTGTTAAAGCTAAGAACTGCATAGCGACTGGCAATTGCTTCCAATGTTGCTTGCAAATTGGGGGTATCGTTGACATTAAATAGAGCGATCGCGTTGGGGGTAAATTCTTCGGCATCGATGCCTTTACGTTCTGCATCTAGTTCTTCTCCTGTAATCAGTACTTTCAAACTTTGAATTTTATCCAGACGACTGGTGTTGGTATTTTCGGAAGCCCAGTTAATCCGGCTGTGACGTAGTTTGGCGAGGGGGAATTTTCTGCCGTCATCGTAGGCAGCAAAATCCGCAAGGGTACAACCTGTTATTCCCTGTTTACCGTACATGAGGCTGACGACTTCCCGAAGTGTATCTTTACCGTTATTACCGCTACCTTGGCAAAGTAAACCTTTGATTAACCGTCCTTTATATTTCCGCACCGTGGCTAAATCCAGGGATGCAGCAATGGTTCTTAAAAAGATTTTTTGCTGGGCTGGTTCGAGAGCTGCCATGAGGCGATCGCAATGTTTTTGATCGGCTTTGGGGTTGTAGGTGGCAATTGGTTTGTAGGTGTAATACAGGTTGGGGCTATGGTCAATTAGTTGCCATTTCGGTAAGTCGTTAACCCAATAAATTTGCAAGACTCCGTTGGTGCAGTTTATCCCTGGAGGGTTGACTAATTTGGGATCGATTCCCAGGCGCATTTTCACCCAGCGTAATATTTTTTCGGCTGTACCGGGGTTGGCGTAGGGGAAACGTACCTCATCTTTTTTAAATACGGGATATTTGTTGCAGAAATTGCTGATCCGTTTGAGTTCGACGACATTCGAGCTGACTTTGTAGTGAGTGTCTTCCCAATAGTAAAGTTGGTTTTCTACGCAAATCCAAGGTTTGTCCCCGTAAAGCATTTCCATGGCTTTTTGGGTGATTTCTATGTTTGGCTCGAAGCTGTCGGGAATTGAATCGAAAAATTCGCTATCCTCATTAACAATTTCCTCGAAATTGGAGGTTCCATCGATGGCGTTGTGAATTTCTTCTTCGAGTTTGCGGATAAATTCTGGTACGTCCATTTGCGCTAATATCTCTTCGATATCACCAGTATCATGTGGTAGCCTATCGCAAATTTGTTTGGGGTTGACGAGGATGCAGGGCAATCCTACCTCAGCGCAACATTTCTTAAAAATTTCGGCTTTCTTCAATCCTGTTGGGTCAGGGTCATGTAAGAAAACCATGACAATTGAGCTTAAAGAATCTTTAATTTTTTCCAGGGTGGGTTTGATTTCTTCGGGTCGCCAGTTACTACCTTGGAAGGTAAAGCTGGCGATGCCGTGCATTCGAGCGATTTCTACGCATTTTTCCCCTTCCTGACATAGCAGTGCGGCTATGCTTTCTGTTTGTTGTTTAGCGGTGGCGATCGCTTCTTCCAATCTATAGGCACGCCAGGGTTTATCGCCTTTTGTCCATTTTGTTGTGCCATCGGCGGCTATGTGGCATTGCATGAAGGTTTTTCCCCGTCCTTTTGATTTACTTGCGTCGCACCAATCGAAGCGGTGTACTTGCTGGGAGTCCGAGTAGATGTATGTTGTTTGCGTGAGTGTGTCGAGAATTGATACTTCGGTTTGAATGTACTCAATTACTCCATTGCCCAAGTCTTTTGTCTGGCAAGAATTAGCGATATTTGTTTGTGCTTCCTCGACTAGCTCCTTCACTCTTTTTGGTATAAATTTTGGCTTTTGTGGCTGTGGAAAGTCTGATGCTCCTTGGGATAGTTTTAGCAGGGTGATTTGAGAAGATTGGAGGGGGGAAGCATTGCTGTGGGAGGGTTTCTCGGCTTTTATGCCCTTGTTTTTCTCGCCGGATAGCGATTGTGGATTGCTGTGGGGGGATTTCCCGGCTTTTCTGCCTTTGTCCTTCCCGGAGGGTAGCGATTGCGGAGAGGTAAAAGGTTTTACGGGTTGGTTGCCCTTGGAGTCGCCTGCATTCAATATCGACTTTTTGGGATGCAAGCCTTTCCCAGCAAGCGATTGACTGCGGGTGAGCATTGGTTTTTGATAATTGAATTGGGGTTGAAAATTGTTGTGGAGTGGGGTGTGATTATTTCCCCGAGTACATTTGAGTTCGCTCCAGGGGGAAACCGCTTCTCTAATATCCCTACACTCACACCCGTTCCAGCACTTGTATTTACCTGTTTTGGGGTCAATTGTGAGGTTGTGACCATCGCATACTGGACAACAGTAGCGGTTTTTCTCCTTTGTTGGGGTCAGGCGATCGCTAAAATTGCGAATGTCGAAGGATTCGGATTGTTGATAGCTGGTAGATGTTGTTGCGTACATAGTTATTCTCCAAAGGTTTGTGGCGATGTCTTTGGAGGGAGTGTGCGCCTTTAGCTTGTCTGAAATCCTGACTTCATCGGAGTTTTATGCCCTGTTTGGCGGAATTTGAAAGAGGGTCAGTACAATTCGCGGTTTGCAGTTCGCAGTGTCTTTGTTGAAACCTTATGGTCTAAATGCCGAAAAGTGTGAATATAGCCACGCTTGCTTCTGACGAAAGCGAATTGTGAATTGTCTGGTCAGGGTTTTGGTTAGCTCACCAAAATTTATATGAAACTATGTCAAAAGTGATAGAAACTTGGTAACGACAATGCTAAGATTATGCGTAATGGGTTTACATACCCACTACGGCGCACGATGTTGCCTCTCAACTCATAGCCTTTTCAGTGTTTTCGGTCGCCAAACTTAATCGCACTGTCAGGTTAATGGAGAGTAACTCTGCTCCGCTCCTAATTCAATTGATAAAAATAAGATTATTACAGCCCTTGGATGCTTTAATCCAACGATAATGTCGCTCTACAGAGCGGCATTTTTAATATGGACATCGAGCAACCGTAACAATCACCTCCATACGTCAATGTAAATAAATGTAAAAAAAGCAAAATTCGCTTTTAACGAATTAATTGTTGAGTGCTTCTAACTCAATACTCCGAGTTTGAGAGCGCGGAATTTAGAAGCGCTATTACTCGTGTTTTTGCCTAAACAAGCGCGTACACAAAATAAAACCGATGCATTATTTTGGTGGCGGCAATACAAGAAAATTCTTAGAAACCGCAACGCGCTGGTTTGTATAATTTCAAATGATAGAGCATATCTTCTACTTATCGATCGACAAAAATGATATTTTTTCTAATTTCAGTGCATCAAGTAATTGTTGATACTTTCGGACTTGATAACAATCGCCATACAGGATTTAACTCTTACTTTCCAAGACAAATAAGAGTAATTTAACGCCCTATGTTTATTCCAGTTTCAGAGTTCGCAAGCGTTAATTTTTATTAAATTTGGGTATTTTTGGGGATTATCGGGGATTGTTGGGTAAGAGTTAGCCAATAGAAATAAAAGTGTAATATACACAGTTGCGAGGATAGCAAAATAATTTACATTTCTTGCGTTTTTCGCAATTTTTCTGTTAGCTAAAAAGCACCATATTAGTTTTTCGGCATTGTTATAGTTTTATATTTAATCTCCTCTTTCTATTTGGATATTTAGAAATTTTGTAGTTGACCGAAACTCCTAAAACTTAGATTTGTATTTCTCATAATCGCTGTCAAGTTTGGTCACGATGCCTCCTGTTTAGACTCGTTTTCGTCCAGCCACGTAACAATAAGTTCATTTATGATTTTGTCCATATCTTTGCCAGCTCTCAAAGAGGCAATTTTGAATCTTAAATGAATATCTTTTGGTACACGGGCGCGAACATAAACAACATCTTTGTCACTTCTTGGCATAAATCCTAGCGCGTTAAGTAGCTCGACAGCTCCAGTGTATACGACCTATACGCTATTCTGATACTGGAGCTATAGAGCTATAAGTAATTTGGATATAAAATGTGTACGTTATATGGAGCTATAGAGCTATTATGAGCATGTAGCCGACACAAAACGACCGCAACTGAGCGCGTCAAGGTTCATCAAAGACTACCTGAAGAAAATAAATACTCTGGCTTTTACCAAGCACCCATTTGCGCTGGTGACGCATGTCTGCGTTGTGGCGCTTTTCCGAATATTTCCAACAGCAATCATCCCATAAACAAGCAAGGCTAACGCCTAAAGGATTATGAGCAATATATTTTGTGCAGATATTGGCAACTACTCAACAGTCACCGCACTGTTAGGACAACCACCCCAAATCATGCGCTCAGTCAGCGCCGACATCACCCATAAAAGCGTCATGACTCTAAATACCAACACATCCCCCACAGTGGAAATTAACCACAAGCGCTTGATTCTGGGAGAATACGCCACCAAACAGAAAAACTCTCAAACCGCCGTCGAACGAGGCAAACACAGCCCAGAAATTGTCAAACCTTTCCTATTTGCTGGATTGCACCAGGATTTTGAAGGCATTGTTAGATACTTAATTCCCACACGCGATCGCTTTTGCGAAGATACCATCAAAAAAGCATTGATTGGTTCTCCCCACGAAATCACAGTTAACGGCACAATCTACAAGCACCACGTCACCGATATTCAGTTTTACCTAGAATCCGACGTTGCCGGGGTGTATGCCTACCGTAACGGCTGGCTAGACGACGCTGGTGACTGCTTAATCATCGATATCGGTGGAGGAACGACAAACTACGTCGTCATGACTCCAGAGGGCATGGCAGTCCATCGACGGTCAATTCCCGATGTCGGTGGGGTATCCCTCGCCAACGACATCATCAACAGCGATTTGATGCAGTCCCACGCACGGCGAGACAACATAGCCTTCAAAACCTGCAAAGTCATGGACGCGGTGACAGATGGCTCCCTGATTTACGGCAACAGATACGACTTTTCCCCCATCTTTGATGACCTGTTAAATGACTGGTTTAACCGCCTTGTGGACTCAATTACCGTGGATGCAAGGGAATATTTAGCCGACGTGGTAAACATCATGTTCGTCGGTGGTAACGCTAACTTGTTACGCGATCGCGCTACTGGAACAGGATACTTTATCCCCGAAAATCCCCAACTGACCAACATTCAAGCCCTACTATCCTCCGTAATGGAAGGTAATTAATCAATAACCTATCTTAACGGGGCGTAATGGAAATACGACTCAGCCAGCAAGTAGCCGCAAAGATTGCCCTTGTACAAGCGGCTCTCGAATACTCTTCCCCCAGGGACGTGGTGATGTTGATACTTGATGCTCGCAGATTTGGATGGGAATTGAAATTATCAGGTATGTCTCAATCAACCACTTCTAAATCAACCATTTCTCAATCACGCATATCAAAACCAGTCTCATCAATTAGGTTGAAATTAGATAAGCGCCATCAGTGTTGGGTAAAAGATTATGGGACAGAGCGGGGAATATCAACCAGTGCCGCAATAAATCTGATAGTTAGTGAATATTTAGCGGGATTGAAATCAATAGACAATTTACCCACAGCACAACCTCAACAAATATCATCACCAAAGCCTGAAGAATCAATAAATAAAGCAAAAGGTGCTGCATTACTAAGTAGCTTGAAAAGGTAATCATGAATCAGAAACGTGTTGTTTTAGACGACAAACACCTGCCCTTAGCAGAAAGCATTCTCGACAAAACAGGAATTACCAATTGCAGTCAATTGTTCGCAATCTTGCTTGTAAATTACGGTGAAAAACTAGTCAAAGCGCTCAAACAAGATTAAACCCAAATTCCTGGTAATTCTCGACCAAAGTTTCGCGAAACACCACTAAATCTAAATATCTAAATTCTCGACAATTTCCGACCAAAATTTCTCCCTCACACGACTAAATCCAAAATTCTGATAATCTCCGAACAAAATTTCTCGAAACAAGATTAAACCCAGAACCATGACCAATCAATCAAATAATTAACCCTACCAAACGTGGAACATAACCATGACTTTTCAATTATTGAGCGAACTCGACGAACTGAATGCTGCATTAGAAAAAGATGGCGTTACTGGCAGCGAACTATTGCGAAAGCTTGATGATATTTACGTTGCGCTGACCAAGTTTGCCTCAGATTACCCTACTACTTGGCAGTATCTCTGCCAGTCAGCCCTCTCAACCGGAGAAATGACCCTTGGTGATGCTTTAAGTGCTATCGAATGGGGAGTTAACGCCATTGATGGAGAGGGTGAATAATGGCAGAACTAGCACTAGTCAACTGTCCGACACTTTTGACTCAAAGCAAAACCTACCAAATTGACGAGACATTGTACAGATATTTGTACTCAACCGACAGTATCAAACACACACAGTATATTTTCCGTCCACTGCCAAACCAAAAGAAACGGGCTGACCTGCGACTGAACAAAGATAAATTATTGCGTAAAGTCTATGAAGTCCCAGGACTGTACCGCCAACACCGCGCAACAGTAACGAGCGGCGCAATTCAACAAAGTTTGTTTTAGAGAGCGATACCTGCGGTCAGCTACCCTGTGGGAACGTTAATGCCCCTACCGCTAAGTAAGAAAGCGTAGATGCTCCCGCAGCTTGTCATTGGCGTTCGCGTAGCGTGTCGCTTGCGACTCAGCCTCTCGAAGAGTAGACATTGCCTCATTGATACCCAATAAAGGGGTGCATCTATCGCCGCAAAACGAAAATACACAACAAGCTCGATTTTAAACCATGTCAAAACCAATAGGCTATTACACCAACTACACTCCTGGTGACGAAGGATTGCTTGCCCAAATGCAAGAAGCTTGGGGCGCACAATTACAGGAATTGAACAATGCAGACCGACTTTGGATGATTTACAAACTCGCCGAAGAATTATGCGCGGAGTTTGAGGAGACATTAGAAATTGAAGATTTAACCGAAGGAGTAGAAGAAGCTGTCGAACGTTCAAACTCAGAACTTCAACAAAGCGATCGCCTGGGATTAATCGAAGCTTTAGTCAACCAAGTCAAACACAGCAAGTAAGAACAATGGGACGCAACAAATACCAACTACAAGCCAGTTTAGGGCTAATTAGTCTATGTCTAACTGCGTCCCCCCTATTTCTGAAATTACCTGCCCAATACCAGGCATTTAACAAAAATTCAGAAATGGAAGTGGATGCTGCGATCGCTTATTCCAAAACTAGAACCAGCGAACAAATTGAACGAGAACGCATTGCCCAACGCAAAGAAACCGCAGACACCTTACAGCGCACGGGAATATTACCCACCCACCAAAAACTCAAAATCCGCCGCTATTTCGACAACCCCAAACGCAACCCCAACCCCGATATCACGGGCTATCTAGAAGATGAAACCGTTTTTGTTTACGATTCTGCGGGAATTTGTATTGGACGGATAGAAAACCGCCAATGGTTTTGGAAGCATTGGTATAAAAATGCCTGTAATGATTCACCTGCTCAGTAAGGCAATCAAAAAAGAAATCAAAATCCCGCGATGATTTACTGGCGAAGTAAGAGTATAAATCATATCTGTAATTGAGGATTTACTCAGTAAAGAAATCAAAAGATATCCCCAACAACTCACCGACTCGCCTATTCAGTAAGGAGGTAAAAATGCCTCCAACAATTCATCAGTTTGGTAGGGAGTTTAAAACAATATCTCCAATAAGTAACCTAATCAGGAGGTAACAAAATGTCAGTATTAGGAGAAAAAGACGCATCCCAAAGCAAGAAAGAGGAACAGAAAAAAGGAGTAAACGAATATATCGAAATCGTTGCTCAATGGGTCGTAGACATTATTTCTATTCCCTTCCAGTTCGCTGGAGCGGTAATGTCTCAATTCGTACAACCAGGTACATCAGGAGCGAAGATTCTCGGAATGTTAATGTTTGCTGGTGGTGTTGTCCTCTCCGCCGATGGAATTTGGCAAACACTGTTTCAAGGAACACCGATGTTCCCTTGGTTTGAACGCGGTTGGATAGGTTGGCTTGGCTGGTTAACTGTGTGGTTTAATCCCCTATTCTGGCTTTCTATCGTAGTTTCTTGGTGCATTCAGCAAGCCGAGGCGAAAACCCTCAGAGGTAAAAAACCTCACATTGCCAAGACGGAATTTGATGAATCCAAACAATATTCCCTTCCCTCCAAACCATCCGGCTCAATTGACCTAACCAAAGCACTTTGGAGCGATTACAAAAGGGCGGGGATGCGGGAACGCCATTCAGGTGGCTTGATTGCCCTACTGATTTGGACGTTAGATTTTGTCACCACCTTCTATAGCCGTAATCCCTTTGGTTTCACAGACCCCGGTCAAGTTGTCGGATGTATAGTTTATAACTTTGCCACCATGATGGCAGGGGAAATTGGTTGGAATTTGTGGAAACACAGTAAACGGTAAATATAGTTTTTGGTTTTGCGGTGGGCGATAGCGTTCGCGTAGCGTGTCCCCTTGGGACTCAGCGCCGACCTGTCGGTTCGCAATTATGCGGAGACTCCATGCGATCGCGCAGTGCTGATCTGTCGGTTCGCATTTTTTTACTATCACAAATCCCAGCAACGAGACTGAATCAAAATGCCCACGAGTGTTATGAGGGTGACAATATGGACTTTATCAATCATCAACCAGACTCCAATCCCCAATTCGCTCCACAATCTACCACCGGGGATGGCAAAAGTGACGATAAAAGCGACTTAATACCACAGCAACCCCCCATACCCCAACTAACCACACCAGAAACAGCAAGACTAAGAGAAAATTATCCCAGCATCGAACACTTGGAAGCTGGCAACGTTGCCGCATGGTTGCAGGAACGACAAGACCAATTACTCAGCCGTGCAACCGAAGGACGGGCAAGCATGAATTTAGCTAAATTAATCACTTTGGCTGGTGGTGCAGTGGGGGCAGTTTGTTATGCTACTAGTCCCATCGCACCCATTGCCGCGTTAATCGGCTTTGGCTCCTATATTTGGACAGTTGCGAAAGACAACAACGCTACCCATAAATTTGCCCCCGTTCCCTTTGTTCGTGGTAGTTTCTGGGAATTTCTCAGTGCAATGGGTGATGCGGAAGCGCGGGAACAATGGTTTGAGAACCAGGATGACTTGTTAGATTTGCTTTCCCACATGGAACGGATGGAGCGTACCGAATATGCCATGTTGAGGGAATTTAAGCAGGAATTGACCGATTATTTGAGTATTGTTGATTCGGGGAAGAAATTCTACGCCTACCGTTGGTTATTAGATTCTTTCGAGCAGTATCGGGGCAGCTTGCCCAGTGCCAATACCTTGAAACAGCATTTAGAAATTGTCACAGTTGACCCCCGCACGGACTTTGAGCAAGTAAATGCCCTGATTCAACACCAATCCCAACAGCAACAACCCCGCATTATTGACCTACCACCAGGACGGATTATCGATTTACCACCGGGTAAAATCAATGATTTGTCTTTGGGGAATATTAACGATTCAGCATCAACAAAAATCAATGATTTATCACCGACTAAAATCAATAATTTATCCCCAGAAAATAACCATAACTGCCAAGATTCTCCACACAAGCCAACAACACCAAACCGGGACGAATTATTAAAACTGCCACTCACAGCCAGAGCAGAGGCAATTATCAAAGCCTTGACTGAGGATGGTTTTGATATTGCCAAATGCATCCAAGACCAAATTTCTGCGATCGCAGGCAATCAGCGTGGGGGAAAGGGAACCCTAATGGCTATCCTGGCTATTCTTAGCTTCGCGCTTAATCCCCAAACCAAAATCCACTATTTCACGGCTGGGGATGACATTTACCCCTTCAAATGCGACAAGTTATTGTGTCGTTTGAATTGGCATAATTTAGATGGTTCTGAGGCAGATGCAAAGGTCGCCCAAGCGTTATTTAAGTACCTCAAAAAGATGGATAATGCGACTCAAGGGGTATACGATGATGTCATTTTAGTAATTGATGAAGCGGTTGCTTTATCTGGTTATTTAACCGATGACCAAAAAGAATGGATGGTCAAATATTTACTTACCCGTGCTAATAAAAAAGGCGCTCAAATTTTTGTCGTGTTACATGGCAAGCATTTATCAACTTGGGTTGGTAAAAATACCAATGGCATGGCAGATACTTTTAAATCGGGAGTATCGTTTATTGGCTGTGAATCTACTAGCATTCAAGTGTCAGCATTGAAGAGAATTTCTGTAGCTACAGGGCGTTATTTCTTAGCTGACCCAGATAGCTTTGATAAGGCTGTTAAAGGTGGAGAAATTGGGATTTTGCCTGATTGGATGAAAACAGAACAGCATCCCATTAATGGTCAACCTGACCCCGCTAGAACATTGCTGACTTTCTTCCCGGAATTGGTAGATAATAACCATAATTTTGAGAATTCATCATCTGGAGAAGATGTATGCGGAACAATTAAAATTGACCGCAGTGCAACAGTTGATGAATTAGAGAATCTCTGGAAATTATCAGTGCCAGAAGTAGACTGTGAATCAGAAATTGATGAGGCATTTTTGAGTCTTATTCTGGAACTAGTTGCAAAAGCTTCTGCGTTCCCAGTGTCGTTTGAAGCAATCCGAAAGCATAAATCTTGGGAGCGAGATTGGGGATTAAAGAATCCTGGTAGGGGAACATTAAGGGCGGCACTATCTAAGTTGGTTATAGAGCAAAAATTGAAGGGTAATGAAAAAGAAGGCTACCTTTTACAAACATAAAAGCTAATGACTGTTCCAAGCGTTCCCAAGGTTAGATAGTGGGGCTTGACCACCCAATCCCAAGGGTTCCCAGCATTGGGAACGGTGGGAACCTGGGAACGGGAACGCCGCGATCATGAATATAAATCACATCCGATAAAGCTTCAAAATAACAATTACTCCACCGGATAATATCAATGTCTTAAACAAACATATCCAATATTCGAGAAACAATCGACACTTCGTTTCTAACTATAAAGCAGCAAGCATATTTAGAATTTATTGGCAGTGGTATGAAGTCAGCTTCAAGTGACGAATGATTGTTAGTTGAAATTCCATTATTTTTATTTATTCAATTGTATTGAACATGCATCTCCATCCCGCGATGCATCGCGGTAACGCAATTATATTTTTACAAGTAAGAGCAACTGAATTAAAGTAATTAAAATACATTTTGTTCATTATTAAAATGTATAAAAACAGGTAAAATAATATTAGTTGCATCTAGATAAATTCAGCAATCAAATTAAATGACGCGCTTTATACATGACCAATTCGCCAAAGACTACCTTGAAGAGTTACTAAAAGATTATGGAGAAGTTAAGCCATTAGAAAAAGTTTCTGGAGAGATTAAAGAAATAGATATTTTATTTACTCCTTCAGCGCGACAAACCGCTAATTTACAACTGCTAGGATTGCTGGGAAGATTCGCCGAATATCCTGCAATATTAGAGCCATTTCGCAATCCTGCTTCTAGCGATGAAATATGTGATTGCATAGTGAAATTATTAGAAGAAAAAGCTAGATTGCGACGGGAAGCCAAGGCAAATAAAACCAAACTTCAAGAAGAGACAATACCCAAATTGTGGGTTCTGACTCCAACTGCATCTCCAGCAATATTATCCAGTTTTAACGTTAACCGAAAAGAGGAATTTGTTCCTGGAGTATACTTTTTAGGTGATGCCTTACGGACAGCAATTGTTGCCATACACCAACTACCGCTCACACCAGAAACGTTATGGTTGAGGGTTTTGGGTAGGGGAAGGGTTCAGGAACAAGCCATTGTCGAACTGCAAGCGCTACCATTAAATCATCCATACCAGCAAGCAACACTCGAATTAGTTTATAACCTGCGCGAAAATTTGAGAGTAAATCAAGAATTAGAAGAAGAGGACAGGGAGTTAATTATGCGATTGGAACCACTTTATCAAAGAGACAAAGAACAAGCTATACAGTCAGGAGAGCAACGTTTAATTCTGCGTTTGCTCAATTGCCGTATTGGTGAAATTAATGCATCATTAATCGAGCGAGTTCGAGGACTATCGATCGAACAATTAGAGAATTTAGGAGAGGCATTGTTAGACTTTTCTGGTGTTGCCGATTTAGAAGCTTGGTTGAATCAACAAGAAGGATAAATCATCGACAAGGGACTAGCGTCAAAACACGAGTCCTTGCGATGGATTGTACGAACTCAAGAAATAGCTGCCAAGTTTCCTGCAATACCTCTGTGATTTTAGAAGCGGACGTTGTACGACATCTTTATAGTACATGTTGCTCATTAAGCAGAAATGGTAAAATTTACTGATAGCAATTTTGATATCAGCATGAGTGACCCTGCACCCAAAAGCCAAATGCTTCGCGTTCCTACAGCTTTGATTCCAGCAGTCCGCGAATTATCCAGGTTGCATCGCGAAGGACACACAACCCCTCTCCTACAAGCTCTTCAGGATGTTATTGCCGAAATTGATAGCAAAAATGATATCAACTTTCTTCCTACAAACACCGATACCAAGCACCTGGAAGAAAAACTAGATCAACTCGAAACCCAACTCAAAAGCGATCGCCAAACCCTACTGCAAAAGTTAGAAAAAATCGAAACGGCAATTCGCACCACCCGAAACAGCCAAAACTCAAGAAATCGATCCAATTCCTACAACCCGCACCACCAACCGACAGTCGAACTAGAAGCATTTCCAGCAGAAAATTTAGCCAAACGACTGGGATTAACCGCAGCAACACTTGAAAGCGAACGGGAAAAACTCACCACCGCAGAATTTATCAGCTACACCCGCAACCGCGACCCGCGTTCTTTCGGGTGGGAATATCGCTCGGATGGATTTTACCATCCCATCGGGCAATAATAAAAATATTCAAAGCCACACTATATATATTGATATGACACAAACATCCCACCCACGACGCACCCGCATCTTGCCACCATCCCCTATACCAGCAGCCGAAAAAAATCATCGCCAACAACAACGAGATGCTCTAGCTGCAAGGTGTCGTCCCATTTTTGAGCGCTTGTGTCCCCAACTCATCGAAGCACATTACAACTGGCATATTGCCATCGACCCCGACACAGAACAGTATCTCCTCGACCCCACACTTTTAGGGATAACGCAAAAAATCCGTGAGGTCTACGGCAACACAAACGAGCTAAAACTAACAATTTTTCGGCTCAATGATACGGGAAACTGTGGTCGATTATGGGTGTAGGTTCGTTCGGAGACAACGGCGAACTGTACTTTGAAATTCAGCTTGTAGCCGTGTCGGGTGAAGAATTTTTCGTCGAAGCCCTGTTTGATACCGGATTTACCGACGGATGGTTAGCCATCAATACCCAAGACCTGGAAGCCTTGGGATGGTCGCTGCTAGCCTCACAGGTTGAAATGACCACAGCACGAGGGGACGCACGGTTTAACATCCACGAAGGCAAAGTAATTATCGATGGCATTGAAATCATCATACCTGTTCACGTTGGCGACGATATTCCCGATACCATCATGGGTTCGTTGTGGTTAGATATTATGCAATTGGTGGTTAATAAACCAAGAGGGATATTGACGCTTGAGATGCTCTCAAGTGACACATAACTGGTAAACATCGTTCCCTGCGCCGAAATCATATTTATCGGTTTCGCCCTTGCGTTGTGTGCGTATTACCTTTAAAAGCATCCTTGCATTAAAGAAATGTAAACTCTTACTTGACGAGTAGTAATTGAGATGGTTTATGCGTGGGATGATTGATATTTAGAACTCCACTTCTGATAAATTCATGCGTCCTCTTGCAATCAGGTCATTACTATTAACGGAGCCACTTCCGCTCACCCTTCACCCGGCGGCGGTATATCTCGATAGTCTTGCCCCTGGTTCCCGTCCGACTATGGAACAAGCTTTAAATGCGATCGCGGCTCTATTAAGTGATGACAAGTGCGATTACATGACTCTTGATTGGGCGGCGTTGCGGTATCAGCATACTGCGGCGGTGCGTTCTGCGTTGATGAAAAAACATGCCCCGGCGACGGCGAACAAGATGATGTGTGCATTGAGGAGGGTGCTTGAAGAAGCTTTTAAGTTGGATTTAATAGATGCACGGGATTACCAAAAGGCTGTGGATTTACGCAGTATCAAATCTAGCAAAAAACAACGGGGTCGGGCATTAAAACAAGATGAAATTACAGCATTAATGCGTGTCTGTCAGGAAGATTCTTCTCCCCTTGGTGTCCGGGATGCGGCGTTAATTTGGATACTGCGGTGTGGTTTAAGAAGGGCGGAAGTAGTAAATTTGAATTTGAAGGATTTTGATGCCGCCACTGGGGAATTGGGGATTGTTGGCTCCAAGGGTGATGTTGATAGAACCGTGTATATGCCAGCTAGTGCGATCGCGGCGGTTTCTGATTGGCTGGTTGTTCGCGGTAGGCGACCGGGACCTTTGTTACATCCTTCTCGCAAGGGGGGATTTATAGATTACAAGCGTATGACTCCCCAATCGGTGTTGATGATTATGCGAAAACGGGCGGAGGAGGCGGGTGTGGAGCGGTTTAGCCCCCATGATTTTAGAAGGACGTTTTGCTCGGATTTGTTGGATAAAGGGGTGGATATTGTCACGGTGCAGAAGTTAGCGGGACATGCTTCTCCTGTTACGACGGGGAAGTATGATCGGCGTGGGGAGGAGACTAAGCGCAAGGCGATGGAGAAGTTGGATATTGATTACACCAAAGGCAGTCAGTGATAGTGTTGTCAACAAAGCTAAATTTACCGCGCATCTTTAGGTATTCTGCGTTGTGAAACCTCTACAGAAGGGTTTATCTGTTTACTAGGTGGTTATTTTGTCGGTTTTGGTAAGCATTCAGGGCGAGGAGATTTAACTCGAACATGATTGGGAAAACAGACAATGGAATAGTCACAGTTACAAGACACTTGTATGATGGAGTAATAAGTTTACCTTTAGACACTTTTTGCATTACACGTATTAGCCCAAAGGTGTAAGTATTTGTCAGGTAGATTAGGATTATTTTGGCTACAGTATTGAATGGTTAATGGTATGAGTTAGTGCCAAACGGAGTAACAGTATGTCTGAAGTAGCCAGTTCAGAGCAGGAAAATTCGGTTCTCTCGCCACCTTCAGGTTTCAAGCTGCGTTATACCCTGGAAGGACACAGTGACATCATCACTCAAATTGCATGGTCAGCGGATGGGAAAAAGCTTGCTTCAGCTTCCAAAGACCATACAATCCAGCTTTGGAATATAGAAACTGGAGAGCTTATGTCCGTACTTAAAGGACATACAGACACTGTATTTGGAATAGCATGGTCGCCAGATGGAGAAATTTTAGCATCAGTCTCTGCTGATGACACAATAAAGATTTGGAATACCAACACAGGCAATCTACGATCTGCAATTGAAAATGAGAACAGCAATGCGATCGCATGGAATCCATCTGGAAAGATGTTTGCATCAAGAAATAGCTATAACTATAAGAATAAAGAAATTGAGTTTTGGGATGCACAAACCGAAAAAAAAATAAATGGACTAGAAGAAAAAAATGAAAATTTCTTTATAAAATTAGAGGTTGCTGCTAGAAAAATAGCAAATTTATTTAGCAGCAAAAACAACGTCTTTGTCCCTGATGAAGACAAGATTTTTAATGGTAATTGGATTGCTTATAGTAATAGTAATTTTGGTCGTATTATAAATACTAATAGTATAATTATTAGAAATAATTTTAATGTGTACTTAGAAAATTTCTCTTATAAACGTCAATCTTTTGGTGAGCTATTAGAGGATCTACTAGAACATAAAAGTTTAGGTAATCTTGTTTGGGATTCAAGCGGGCAAATGCTAGCTTTATTAAATCAAAATTTAACTAGCATTAGTCTTTACAAGATTAACACTGCTCAACAAAAGCACCTAGAACATATAGAAAAGCTGCAACAATTAGAACAAGAATGGAAGAAGATATCGAGTACTCTAACAGAGGTTAGAAATAGGGAAAGCATAGAAGCTGAAATGGCAGAGCTAAGGGGGTTGCACGCCGAGTTAGCCAAAACAAATGAATTAGAGCTAGTAGCTTCTTACATAACTCAAACATCCCCCGATTCCATAAATTTAGAAAATAGCAAATTTCTTGCTATAGCCTGGTCGCCGGATAGTCAAGTGTTGGCATCAGCAATTCTTGATGGTACGATCAGGCTCTGGGATACTGCAACTAAATCGCTAACTAGGGTTCTTGAAGGCCATGCAGATGCAGTCACTGATGTTTCTTTTTCCTTCGACGGTAAATTTCTTGTATCTAAATCTCTGGATAACTCTGTTCGACTCTGGAATTGTAAAACTTGGGAAACTGTAGCAGTTATTCATGAATCCACTTCGGGTAAATGGCTCTCCAGCGTTGCCTTCAATCCAAAGCAGCCTATTCTCGCCACACTTGGGGAAAAGGACACGATCATCCATATCTGGGAGTTAGACTTTCCTACCTTATTGACTGTTCCTTCAGTTTCATCTTCGGTTCATTATGCTAATGCCAAAGTTGTTTTAGTAGGAGATAGCGGAGTAGGAAAATCTGGACTCGGTTTAGTGCTAAGTGGCGAATACTTCCAACCAACGGAATCAACTCACGGACGGCGAGTTTGGACGTTCGATAAACAAGGCATTGTGGAAAGTTCTCAAGCAGAGACTCGTGAAACTATGCTATGGGATCTGGCAGGGCAACCAGGCTATCGTTTGATTCATCAATTGCACCTAAACGAAGTGGCTGTCGCTCTCATCATCTTCGATACTCGTAGTGAAACAGATCCCTTCGCTGGAGTGCGCCACTGGGATCGGGCGCTCACTCAAGCACAACGGCTTCAGTCTTCTAGTACTTCTTCATTAAAGAAATTTCTGGTTGCTGCTCGTGCAGATCGCGGTGGTATCGGCGTTAGTCCAAAGCGTATCGATACATGGGTAAAAGAATTAGGCTTTGATGGATACTTTGAAACTAGCGCCAAAGAGGGGTGGAAAATTCCAGAACTAGTCGATGCAATTCGCAACGCTATTAATTGGAAAGCTTTGCCAAGCGTCAGCTCGACAAAACTCTTCCAGCAAATCAAAGATTTCCTAATTGCAGAGAAAAAAGCCGAGCGATTGTTATCTACAGTAGATGACCTATATCGTGCATTCCTAAAGTCGGAAAACACTCCTACCGAGACAGAAAAGTTGCGTTCCCAATTTGATATCTGTATTGGACGAGTCGAGTCGAGGGACTTAATCCGACGAATTTCTTTTGGAAATTATGTTTTACTACAACCCGAATTGCTAGATGCTTACGCTTCTGCTCTAATTAATGCTGCTAAGGATGAACCTGATGGTTTAGGCAGTATCGCTGAAGAAGATGCACGACACGGGCGTTTTCGTATATCAGAAGATGAGCGAATTAAGGATAAAGCACTCGAAGAACTACTGCTAATTGCAACAGTTGAAGAGTTACTATACCACGAGTTAGCGTTACGCGAATGGGCGGACGATGGCACATATTTGGTATTTCCCTCACAATTTACCCGCGAATGGCCCGATGCACCTAATCCAGAAGGTCAAACAGTAATCTTTGAATTTGAAGGTGCAGTTCTCAATATTTATACGACTTTAGCCGTAAGGCTCACAAGAAGTGGATTTTTTATCAAACAAGATTTATGGAAGAATGCCGCAACTTACAAAGCAAAAGTGGGTGGGTTATGCGGTATTTTCTTACGGGAAGTTCAAGAAGGTAAAGGAGAATTAACAATCTTTTTTGATAGATTAGCAAATGAACAAACTCGCTCTCAATTTGAAGACTACATCCTGATTCATTTGAAGCGACGGGCGTTAGCAGAAAGTATTAAACAGCGGCGCATTTTTGTTTGCCATAATTGTGGTGCAACAATTCCTGAACAGCATATCCAGATGCGGCGTAAACGTGGTTTTGACTGGATTGCTTGTAGCGTTTGTGAAAGTCGTATTTCTTTGATAGATCCAGAACAGGCAGAGCAAGTAACAGAAACACAGGCATCCACTCTTGCAGAAATGGATAAAACTGCCAACTTGCAACGCAATCGTGATACTGCGACTTCTTCACTTCAAGGAAAAATTGCAACAAAAGACTTCGACGTATTTCTCTGCCACAATAGCAATGATAAGCCAAATGTCAAGCTCATTGGCCAAAAGCTTAAAGAATTTGGGATTTTGCCTTGGCTGGATGAATGGGAACTCCGACCCGGTTTACCCTGGCAAAGGGCATTGGAAGAACAGATCAGGAATATAAAAGCTGCGGCTGTCTTTATTGGAAAAAATAATACTGGCCCCTGGCAAGACGCAGAATTAGATGCTTTTTTGCGGGAATTTGTTAGACGACGATGTCCCGTTATTCCTGTACTACTTCCAGATTGTGTTCAAACTCCAAAATTACCAATTTTTCTAGAAGGCATGATGTGGGTTGATTTCCGCCAGTCAGAACCAGATCCCATGAAGCAACTAATCTGGGGAATTACAGATGAACGAAAATCTTAAACTGAAGTTCCCCCAGTGGATGTACTAAGAAAAGCTAGAATATCGATGAGGCAATGAATATAGGCATTGATAGTTGCCAGACTGTACCCAATACTGCTCAGTTAAGGAAAAAGAGGGGGTAAGAACCAATACCTTATTTATATACCTAACTATTGCAGGTGTAAAGGAATAATAGGATAACTTCTATATGACCGATGATCGACCTCTATTTGATGTTTTTTTAGCTCACAATAGCCAGGATAAGCCACAAGTAAGAGCTATTGCCGAAAAACTTAAAAATCGTGGTTTGCGACCGTGGTTGGATGAAGAACAAATTCATCCCGGCGAATCGTTTACGTCAGCAATTGAAAAGGCAATCCATAATGTCAAAGCCGTTGCCATTTTCATAGGTTCAAAAGATATTGGTAGATGGCAAGCCTTTGAAATACAGAGTCTTATAAACGAAAGTATAAAAGCTCAATTAACCATTATCCCTGTGATACTACCTGGGGTCGAAAATTTGGAAAATTTACCTTTGGTACTTAAGAGTTTAAAATTTGTTAATTTTACTGGTGGCAATCATGACAGCAAAGCTATAGACAACTTGGTTCGGGCTATTAATAAACGGGAACCTTATATAGAACTAATCCATCAGACTAAGCAGTTTGATGTTTTTTTATGCTACCAAAACACTGATAGATTTGAAGTAGCACAGATTGCAAAACAGTTAAAAAAGCATCAAATTAGTTACTATCCAAATGAATGGGAATTAAATACTTACACTTCATGGCAGGATGTATTGACACAACCTATAAACGAAATCAACTCTCTAGCTGTCTTTATAGGTAATAATGGAGAGCCTTGGGAAGACGAGGAAGTAGAAAATTTTATTTGGGAATTTATTGAAAATAAACATCCTGTTGTTCCTGTAATTTTACCCAGTACTTTGCAAGAGCCAAAATTTCCTAAATATCTAAAACGCAAACAAGTAGTTGATTTCCGGCAAAGAGAAACTGAAGTAGTTGATTTCCGGCAAAGAGAAACTGACCCAATCCTCCAGTTGATTCATCTTATCTCGAAGGGTGATAGGAAGAAAGGGAATTTGCATGGATAAACTAGAGTTCGATGCTTTTTGTGTCCACAATAGTAAAGACAAGACTTGGATGAAAACAATCGCAGGTAAGCTAAGGCAACGTGGTTTGAAGTTGTGGATAGATGAGGAACAAATTTTGGGAGGAGAATCTTTTCAAAAAAAAATCCAGGAGGCTATTCCAAAAGTTAGATCAGCCGTTATCTTCATTGGAGAGAATGGCTTAGGTGATTGGCAAGAAGAAGAAGTTCAGGGTCTATTACAGGAATGCAAGCAGTCAGACAAACCTCTTATTCCAGTCTTATTGCCTGGAATAAAGGAGGTTCCAAACGATCTAAGATTTCTCAAACTACGAAATTGGGTGTCCTTTGACGACGGAAATTATCAAGCCCTAAATAAGCTTGAAGCTAGCATTAGACGTAAACTTGTTGAGCATTTCTTCGATGTTATTCTTTGCTATAGGGAAGAAAACGCTTCTGAAGTAAAACAAATTGCACACCAGCTTAATACATTTGGATTTAATTTATGGCCAGTAGATTTAAGTACGTCTACCCTTCAAGCTTCTTTACTTGAAAGGTTAGACCAACAGTTAGAACGAATTTGGTCTATGGCAGTTTTTGTTGGTAATAATGGAGGACCTTGGGAACGCGAAGTTATAGCAGATATTATATTGGATTTTAGAGAGCAGCATCGTCGCGTTATCCCAATTATTCTTAGCAGCGTTGCACAAACCAAGGAGCTAAAGCTTCCCGTTTATCTACGAAGGTTAGGTTCAGTCGATTTCCGTAAGGAAGAGCCAGAGCCAATAAAATGTTTATTTTCGGGTATTACTGAATAAGAGAAATATTAATAGTTTGAAAACGCGATAAACATGAATACTTGCTTCTTGCTTATAGTTTACTTTTTCAGAATGCAATTACCTTTAACCTCAATAATAGTAGGTTCTGGATTAATGTAGTCTGGCTTCCTTTGCCCACGAAACTGAATAGATATTATATTGTTTTTAAGTAGAGTAAGTTTCAGAACCAATATATGTTCGACTATTCGTCTTCTTTTTAGATGGTAGACTGCTGCAAGACGTGCGTGAGTTAAGAAAAGCTGTGGTTCATTTTTCAGTTTCATCCATAAATCAAGAAAAATATATTTTTCTGCTTGACCAGAATTGTCATAACCCTTAATCAAAGAATCAAGCATAAAATAATCATTACTGTTTTGGCTAGTAGGAGGTATTTCATTGAGTAAAAGAAAACGCGCACGTAACTCAGCAATTTTTTCTGCACTATAACCAAAACTGCTCTCTATTATGCTGTTTCCTTGTGCCTGCTGATTTGGCTTTAGGGTAATGACGAAGGTAGTTTTACCTTTTATAGATTTTGTGATAACACTTTCTACCTGCATTATTGCTGCTTCATTTTGGTATGCAAAAGAAATTTGCTTTTTGTAATATTGTTGTTCTGGTTGCAAATTACGTAAGGCAGCTTCCTGTTCTGGACTAGCAGACGAAATGTGGAGTATGACACTTAGATCGGCTTGAGTATCGACAGATTTAGTTAAAAATAACTTGTTATCGAGTAAAATCCATGCACCCGAACTGCTAATACTTTTAATAGCATAGTTTTGCTGTGATTTCTTACGTCGGCTTACTTTAGTAGTTGACGAGTTTAAATTAGTATTGGTAGTGGATGAAACTTTACTCTCTTTGGGTTTAGAAGTAGTAGCACTCTGCTTTGATATTAAATCGTACTCTCCTTTGTTAATAATATTTTGACGTTTCTGCTTTGAGTTTGATGCTTTCTGAGATTGGTTAAGTAAGGTATTTTTTTTATTCGGTTTTGTTGGCTTACTTGTTTTTCTTCGTTGTCTAATTGCTGATTTAAGTTCTTCTAGAGCTTTTTTGTCCTCAATTCCGTTAGCAAAACTGACCCACTTGTGTTCTCTCAAAAATACCAATTCTGAAGGAAATTCACGTACATCCGGTAGCAATACAGGAATGACTATAATGCCTTTTTCAATACATTGAGTATAAAAACTCCTTAATTCTACTTTTTGCCATCTTCCTAATCCATGTTTACCAATGAAGATAGCAGCAGATTGAATTCGCAGAATTACTTTTTGAATCTCTTCTTGAATAATTTGCCCTGGTAAAATTGCTTCCTCATCTAGCCACGGCTTCAAACGGCTTCTTCTAAGTCTTTGGGCTATATATTTTACAAAAGGTTTATCTATACTGTTATGAGCTAAAAAGACATCAAATTCTGGCTGGTCATTCATTATGGCTAAGTCTTTTTACCGTTCCACTCCAACAATTTTTGCCAATGCATTCGCATATTGCTCTAAATCACTTCTGAGTTTCTCAAGTTCTTCTCGCAGCTTTGGTTCTTCAGACCAATTCTGCTCATGTTCTTTCGGACTCAGATGTGGAGGACGTTGAGCTTCCCATGTTTGTAAAAGTGGATGCCACTTAGCAAGCAAAGGGCGAAGACCATTATTCAGCACTGCTATAGCAATACCTCCAACGGAATCATGGGATGCTCCCACATCTGGCCCCGCTTCTTTGAGAACTTGTCGTGTTACAGGAAACAAGTTGTATAAAGATGTTAAAGCCTCACGCAAAAGTCCTTGGTCTGTTTCCAAAGGTTGAACTGCAATGCGAGTAACCAGTTCTACGTACAGCGACCAAGCTGCTTTACGCTCAGTTGGGTCGGCTTCCCATTCAGCAGAACCAATGCCAAAGGGCAGGCTGACAGATACTTTTTTTATTTTGGCAGGGTCGGATTTAGGCATAAAAAAATATATATATTAGTTGCAAGTACTATCGTTGTGACTAATAAACTCTATTATTGGCGATTTTTTGAATGATTAGGTGAAGGCGCTTCACTGACTTTTAGCCATTGCTCTATTAACTCAGCTATTACTTGGCTCATCTTTTTCCCTCGGGTAACGGAGACTGCATAGAAGCTTTTCTTGAGGTCACTGCAATGCTTATATGGATAATATTACAGTTTTTGGCTTTTGTATCTATCTGTACCTAAACAAAGCTACAAATGCACAAAATACAACTTCAGATTCAATACCTTCGCCAGATTTATGACTCGGTAGAGTAAGTGGTAGTAGGGTGAATGCACCCTAAATTGGTAACTGTGTGGAAAATATTCGCGAGTAAAATAGGGTCTGGTTTTTTGGGAAGTAATTTTATAGTTTCCTCGACATACCTATAACCTCGGAATAGAGCCTTGAGGTCTGTAATACTAAAATCAGGGTTAAACCGGCGAAAGTGGGAAAGTAAAACCTGGGAAACGTTAACCATGAAAAAGGCGAGATTAGCAGCATTTGTCACAGCATTTTTGCTAACATTCATAAAATCTTCTAGCCCCCAAAATTGTTTTGCATCGCGAAAATTAAACTCGATTTGAAATCTCAAGCTGTAATAATCGATAATATTGTCATAACTTAAATTCAAATCTGTTGAAAATATCACAGCATGACTTCTATGAAAAGTCGCAATATTTGTACGTACAATAATCACAACATTTAAGGCTTGAGAAAATTCTTTATGTAGAAGTTGGGCTTGATAAAAATCTGTACGAATGTCATCAATAGTCTCTGTTTTCTTCAGGTATTTTTCTGGTATATATGAGTAATTAATTCTATCCCCATACTTACGGCGGCATTTACGATTGGGGTCAGGTTTTTCATAAGGAATGTATAAAGCCGAATCACAGCGCATTTTGCTAATTAGCTGTAAACCCAGCCTCCGAGCCATCACCACAGCAGCATTGTTGCCAAAATGACCATCTAAAACCAAGTAAGTCAATGATAAAAACTTATTTAACTTTTTGAGTAAATCCTGAATATGCTTTTGAATACGTAGAAATTCCGCGTTTAAATCTACCTCTTTTTTATCCTTGTTTTTACTTCCTTTTGGTCGTCCCCGTTTCTTCTGTATAATTTCTATATTTGCTTCTACTTTTTCTGTCTGGACTTTGATGTCTTTTTCCTTTATTACTTGTTCAACACCCATTGGAAATGCCTTTCTTTGTTCAACACTGACTAAAGATAGTACAAAAAATGATAATCCTAATATCGGTTTGTCATATAAAGAAGAAAAAAATCGCTCGATTCCATAACTTTTCTTTCCTGATTTGCTTACTACTACTTCGTCCCCTGCTAATATGTATGTTTCTTTTTTGCAAAATATATGCTCTCTAAAAAATACCCAAAATACTGTTGTCCAAGGTAATGAATGAGCAAAAAATTGTTGTATTGTTCTATAGCTTCCGCCTTTTGAGCACCACCGCGATATACCCAGCATTGTTATTCTTCCAGTCATTGCTAGCATTGCCGGCTACTACGAACTCATCGCTGGGGAACGCCGCTTCAAAGCAGCAGGAATCGCTGGGCTTTCGCAAGTACCATGTGTCATCAAGGAAATGGATGACGAGACTGTCAAGCAGGTACAGTTAATCGAAAACCTCCAGCGCGAAGATTTGAACGCATATGAGGAAACTATCGGGATTTTGGAGTTACTAGCGCTACGGTTGAAAATGACCCAGGATGAGGTCATCAAACTGCTTAATCGCATGGAAAAAGCCAACCGCCAAAAAGCGGATAACGTTATTCGCCACGACAATGAAGAACAAGCGGATGATGTTATTCCCCACAATGATGAGTCAGAGGATACAAAAGCGGATAACGTTATCCGCTCAAAAGGTAAAAAGCAAGCGGATAATGTTATCCGCTCAGAAGATATAGAGATAGTAAGTAACGTATTTGCTTGTATTGGCAGACTTTGCGCCGAATCTTTCCGAGCAAATCGCCTACCCTTATTAAACCTTCCTTGTGATATTCAACAAGCATTGGCATCGGGGACAATCGAGTATACCAAAGCCCGTGCGATCGCACGGTTTAAGGATAACGAACAACGTGGTGACTTACTCGAGAAAGCAGTTAGTCAAAACCTCTCTTTAAGCCAAATTAAAGAATTAATTCAGCAGCTTCAAGCAAATAGCGCACAAGAAATACTACCTGAAAAAGTGTTGAGTCAAAGGTATTCGGATATTGGCAAGCGGCTTAAAGAAGCTAAGGTCTGGGACGATGCCAAAAAACTGAGAAAGGTGGAAAAATTGTTAGGTGATATTGAAAAAATACTGTCTGGAGGATAACGACTTTTCGCCAATTCGGGGTAAAAGTAGCGAGGACACTGTTGGCGAAATATTGCTTAACATTAAAAAGTGATAAAAACCAATCAATCTGGAGAAATTGTGAGTGACTTCTTGCAGCAGTTTTGGCACTAATCAGAAACTGTCAACCAGAAGTTTTATTTCTTGAATAAATCGATTAAGGGACTTCTGTGCTGCTTTGTAAGCTGAAGCTTGCCGTCCCAACTTCAATTCAAATAAAATGCGTGAGCCTATCGCCTCAAAATCTATAACATCATGTACAAAGTTAATGGCTGACCGTTCCTTAAGCTCTAAATTTTCTTTTTGAAGGTTCTGTACTTGGGTTCGGAGCCTCTCCATATCCTGGTCGTACCGTGTAATACTCGGCAATGGCTGAGAAAAATTCTGTGTATTAGAAGTAGAAATATTTGAATTCTCCCGTGTAATACATGGAATCAGGTTACTTATAACTATTTCCTCTAGATAGTCAGCCCTGGTTAATCCCAAGCATTCAGAGGCGATACCTAACGCCTTCCAGGTATCATTTGTTAGTCGTAAAGAACACATCTCGGCTCAATACCTTATACCACCTGCACAGAATATGGCTTGACCTTTACTATCAAAATACTCTGGAGCTTCAATATATTTATTCATATTTATAGTAGTAATCAACACCTGCAATTACTGAGAGCGCCACAGCATATTGCTCTAAGTCTTGCCTGAGCAATTCTAACTCACTTCTTAACTGGACTTGGTGAGACCAATTTTTTTCGTGTTCTTTGGGGCTGACATTAGCCGGACGCTGCGCTTCCCACGCTTGTAATAAAGGATGCCACTTGGCAAGGAAAGGACGTAAACCTCGGTTGAGTACGGTGATGGCAATTCCGCCAACTG
Source organism: Calothrix sp. NIES-4101 (assembly GCA_004296455.1). Taxonomy (GTDB): domain Bacteria; phylum Cyanobacteriota; class Cyanobacteriia; order Cyanobacteriales; family Nostocaceae; genus Brunnivagina. The sequence goes on along the minus strand of AP018277.1, from coordinate 33,563 downwards.
ACTGATGAGATGCGCCAATGTCTGGACCTGCGGCTTTAAGAATTTCTCGTGTAGTTGCAAACAAGCTGTGTAGTGATGCCAGCGCTTCGCGTAAAAGTCCTTGGTCTTGTTTTGCTTCTAATGGTTGGATGGTAACGCGGGTTACCAGTTCCACAAATAGTGACCAAGCTGCTCTTCGTTCTGTAGCATCGGCTTCCCATTCTGTCCCACCAATGCCAAATGGCAGGTTAACAGATACTTTTTTTAATTTTGGCTGGTCGTGCTTTGGCATGTATTTATTCCTTGTATTTATTCCTTCTCAACAGTATGTGTACCCATTTTTAATAATACGTAATACTACAATCAGATGCTCTAAAGTAATTTGTCCTGGAAGCGTGGCTGAATTTTCTGTAGAATTGCTAAGTTAAGGTGTAGAATCAGGCTATTTTGGGGTTGAACTGTAATGTTAGTCGATTTAGCAAGATTTTTTCAGGCATGTAACCCTAGTAAGACTTTGGTTGTTGGAAACGCAAGTGATCGCGAATACTACATGGATTTTTCTTCGGTACGTGGAGGCAGAATTATTGAGGAATTGGGAAGAACCATCACCCGACTTTCACCCGAACATCCTACTTGTCAACTTTTTACAGGACATATTGGTTGTGGTAAGTCTACGGAATTACTGCGACTCAAAGCAGATTTAGAAGAGCAAGGATTTCATGTGGTTTACTTTGAATCTAGCCAAGACCTAGATATGGCTGATGTTGAAATTACTGATATCTTGTTAGCAATTACTCGTCAGGTTAGTCAAAGTCTAGAGGGAATTAAAATTCATATGAAACCGAGATATTTCCAAACGTTACTTTCAGAAGTTACAAATTTCCTTCAAACACCACTTGATTTATCTATAGAGGCAGAATTATCGGCAGGTATTGGAAAGATTACTTCTAAAACTAAGGATAGTCCTGCACTTCGTAATCGATTAAGACAGTATCTTGAGCCGCGCACAAGCGGAATATTACAATCTATTAACGAAGAATTTCTTAATCCTGCCAAAGCAACATTAAAACAACAAGGCAAAAAAGGACTGGTAGTAATAGTCGATAATCTTGACCGAATAGATAACTATATGAAGCCATCAGGCTACTTCCAACCAGAATATTTATTTGTAGAACGTGGCGAACAGCTAAGTAAGCTCGATTGCCACGTTGTCTATACAATTCCACTAATGCTAATTTTTTCTAACGCTCTAGGAAGGTTAATAAATCGATTTGGTGTAGACCCTAAAGTTTTGCCAATGGTGCCAGTGCAAAAAAGAGATGGCTCGGAAAATCAAAAGGGAATTGATATGCTGCAACAAATGGTAATGGCAAGAGCATTTCCTTCGGTTGATAGAGAGATATGGTTAAGTTTAGTTCCGCAAGTTTTTGATAGCTCAGAAACTTTAAAAAAACTATGCAAAGTGAGTGGAGGTCATCTGAGAAATTTGATGATGTTACTGTATCGCTGTCTTCAACGCGAAGACCCACCTATATCTAAACAGTGCTTAGAAATGGTAATTAGGCAACGTCGAAATGAATTAACTTTAGCAATAACTAGTGATGAGTGGGAGTTATTGCGTGAAGCGACTTTAAAGAAAAAAATTCGAGGAACTGAAGATTATCAGGTTTTAATCCGCAGTATGTTTGTCTATGAATACCGAGATGACGAAGGTTCGTGGTTTGACATAAATCCAGTTTTAGCTGAGGCACAAGAATTAAATTTGTAATTATAAAGCAAGCTATGTAGCTGAATATGACATCTGGATTCAAGTAAATAAATTCCAATGGAAATAGATTTAAAGCAATTTAGCAGAGCATGTAATCCTGGTAAAACTTTAATTTCAGGTAATCCACCGGATTGGCAGCACTACTATGTTGATTGTTCGTTAGTAAGGGGAGGAAGAGACCTTGCAACTATATTAGGAAGAACTATTATACATCTCTTACCCAATGAACCGACTTGTCAACTTTTAACTGGATATAGTGGTTGTGGTAAATCTGTAGAATTATTACGACTCCAAGCTAATTTAGAGCGCTATGGATTCCATGTTGTTTATCTGAAGTCCAGGAAATATCTGGATATGGCAAAGGTCGCTAGTGGTGAAATTCTACTTGCTATTGCTTGTCGAGTAATTGAGAATTTAGAAACAGTTCAAATAAGCTTGAGTTCTGAGTATTTAGTTAAATTATTTAATCAAATAGAAACAATATTAAATATTAAATTAGAAATTTATAACTTGCCTCAACGTATTGATAAATTATACGAGAGACTTACAGCATATTTAAAAAATAATCCAAATTCTCATCGAATTTATAATAATTATATTACAACAGAAACTAATAGTATTTTGCAGATAATTAACGAGGAAGTATTGGATATTGCGAATGAAAGATTAAAGGAAATAGGTAAAGAAGGGCTTGTTGTTATAGTTGACGATTTAGACAGCTTAGATATCCAAAATATGCGTAAGTGGCTACCTATATTTATAGACCCAGATGAGCGTTTGCGGAAATTAAAATGCCATGTAATATACGCAATTCCACTAGCACTAATTATGTCTAAAAATAGTGAGCTTGTGAAAATTCGTTTAGGAGGTGGAGTATCACCTGAAATTTTATCAATCGTACCCGTGCAGTTACGCAGTGGAGAATCTTTTGTAACAGGAATTGAACTATTAAGACAAATTGTACTTGTTCGAGCTTTCCCTTTATCAAATCAGGATGAGCGTTTGGGCTTAGTCAACAAAGTATTTGATAGTTTAGAAACTTTAGATAGACTTTGTTCAATTAGTGGCGGTCATGTACCAACTTTATTAGAACTATTGTCTCTCTGTCTTCGCGAAAAAGACCCGCCTTTTTCGCGTGATTTTTTGGAGCGTGTAATTAAGGGATATCGCTCCAAGTTTATTATGCAGATTGATGATGATGATTGGAGATTTATACAACAATTTGCACAAGAAAAAGTTGTGCGAAGAGATGATTATTTAACTTTGTTCCAAAGTATGGAAAGAAAGTTAGTTTTTAAATATTTTGATGATGATGGTCACTGGTTTGCTATCCATCCCTTATTACTAGAAACATCAAAACTGCAATCAAGCAATTTAACTATTATTCGCAAAAAGGAAAATAAAATGAAGGACTTTTTTATTAGTTACAATCGAGCAAATAGAACTTGGGCTGAGTGGATTGCTTGGACTTTGGAAGAAGAAGGATACTCGATAATAATTGATAGTTGGGATTTTCGCGCTGGGAAGAATTTAGCTTTGGAGATGCAAAAGGCAACATCTGGAACAAAGCAAACAATTGCAATTTTGTCAGAAAATTATCTCAACGCAAATTATACTCATCCTGAATGGGCGGCTGCTTTTTCACGCGATCCTCAAGGTAAAGAGCGAACACTAATCCCAATTCGAGTGGAAGAATGCGAACTAGTAGGACTTCTAGCTAATATTCGGTATGTAGATTTAGTTGGTTGCACTGATGAGCGCGAAGCCAGACATCTCCTAATAGAAGAACTGAGCGGACGTGGTAAACCTGCTCAAGCTCCAATATTTCCAGGTTTTAATAGTATACCTAAATCAGAACGTGTGACCCATGCTCCAGTTGCATTCCCCGCAATCGCAACTTTTTCTGGAGAAAACAAAATTTGGACTGAACAAGAGCGCGTAAAGTTAATGCGAAAGCTAAATGCTTTGCCTGCATCGCAATTCAGTGAACTAATTTTTTCGCTTGAACCACCTATTGGAGTTGTTCCTAACCCACCTATCGAACAAACGGATCGCACATTTGCGCTGTTAAATTGGGCTAGACAACCAATAGGTTGCGGTTTAACAAAAGTTGAGCAAATTTTAAATCAAATTCTCAATTCGTCTGGTTGAATACTTAAGGTTTTAATAGCATACTCAAAATTAATAAGTTTTAATACTTCAAAACTACTATCCCTATATCTTTATTTGTTTTCTTATGTAGAATCTAGAAAATAATATTTGCAAATTTATACTTAATCAATCAGTACAATTAATACTCTATGACAAATCACAATCACATAGAGACAAATGGTGAATCATTAAAAAAATTAGTACAGGTAATTCAGCGTAACCACGGAGAGTTTGTGCTGATTTTAGTGCGTTGCGACCACATGTATTTACGTGATCGTATAGTGAGGAAATTTTATGAACTACACGGCAGCGCATGTAATTCACCTCTAATAATTCGAGAGCTAGTTTTAACTAAGTCTTGTAAGACATTATTTAGAACTATCAAAGGAAATCTTAGAAATGAGAAACCGGAGGCTTTAATAATATTCGGTTTAGAGTCTGTAAATGCTATCGATAAAATGCTAATTGCAACTAATCATGTCAGGGAAGAATTTCGCAATCACTTTCCCTTTCCAATAGTGTTATGGACTACTACAGAAATTCAAAAAAAACTAATTCGGTCAACACATGATTTCTATAGTTGGATAGCACTTTACTATGAATTTGCGATCGCAACAGAAGATAGCGAAGAATTACTTATCTTTTTAAAGGAAAGTGTAAACAAAATTTTATTTACAGGCGTAAATATTGATTCTCTTCAATATGCTGAAATTGAGTTAGCATGGAAGGAGTTACAAAACCGCAACTTTCCCTTAGAGGCAAAACTAGTATTAAAGTTACAATTGCTTTTAAGTCGAAATAATAGTACCCATAACGAAGAGGAATTGACATCTGACAAAGAGCTAAATAAAGCTCAACAGATAGTTGCCACAAATGAGCGCTCGTTACACACACTGGTGCGGGCAATACATCTGTCGCAGGGTGATTTTTCACTAATATTCATACATTGTAACTACTCTGTTTTGGAAGATAGTATTGCACAAAATTTGCAAGTTTTATTAGATAATAAAATTTACACAATATCTTTAGCTGCGTCAGAAAAAACTCTTTACAACCCCATACATCACGCCGTGGGAAATAAGCCAGACGTGTTAATTATTTCCGGTTTAGAATGCGTCGAAGAAATTGATATACTTCTCAGTACTACTAACCAGGTACGGGAAGAATTCAGAGCAAATTTCCCCTTTCCAATAGTAATTTTTGTTAATAATGAAGTTATCCAAAAACTGATTAGATTTGCACCTGACTTTTATAGTTGGGCAAGCATAATGGAGTTTGGGCTTACAACTATTGAATTGCATCAACTTCTGCAAGATAAAACCGACTCGTTGTTTGCAGAAATTTTAGATATGGGTGCTTTTCACGAAAACAAACCCCAACTTAAGTATCGGTACAGTACATTAGGGCATGTTTGGGATTACAGTACTCATGAACTTAGTTGTGCAATTCGAGAATTACAGAATCGTGGTATCGTTTTATATCCCGAACTCGATGCAAGTTTAGCATTTGTTTTTGGATTGGATGATTATGCTTGCGATCGCATTGATTCTGCAATCGAACATTTTCAACAGAGTTTAGAGTTTTGGGAAAACAATGAAGTAGAAAATAGACAATGGGTAATGGGGGAAGATGAAACAACAAATTCCTCCACTCATCACCTTCCCTTCAGCTCCCCAACCCCCCCAAATCCACCCTCTCCCCACTTGCTACGTCAAGGTGCGTTACTTTTTTACATTGGTTTGTGTTACTTTCGTTTAGCGGAAAGGGCACATATGGAGCATCGTCAGCGCTGGCACCAGGCTAAGTCTTATTTTCAAAGATGTTTGCATGTCTTTGAAATAGCCCAACGTCCTGATTTAATGGCGCAAATTATTGGCTTGTTAGCGGAGGTGTTACAACATCTGCAGGAATGGGATGAGTTACAAATAGTTGCTGACAAGTCAGAAAAATTACACCACATCCACGGTACGCATTTTCAATTAGCTTGCGATTTTGGTTTTTTGGCACAGGTTGCTATTTCTCGTCGTCATTGGGCACAGGCAAGTCAGTTAGCAAGGGTAGCATTATGGCAACTGTCTGAAGCGAAGGAAAATGAAAATAGTCATTCACAGCCGAATTTATTCCCCTTGTTAATAGAGCAAATTTATCGTTTAACTCTGGCAGAGGCTTTACGAAATTTGGGTGATGGTGGTAGTCACTCGCTGCGGGAATATGGCACGATTGCTGATGAACAGTTGGATTTGGCGAGTCAGGGACTTAAGTTATCATTGGAGAATAGTGATTTTAATTACGATATTTATAAGTATATTCGCTTGCTGCGGCGGCTGCGAGCTTTGTATTTTGAATCCGGTTTGTATTTAGAAGCCTTTATTATCAGGCAAAAGCGACGTTCGGTTGAGCAACAATATGGTTTGCGGGCGTTTATTGGGGCGGGCAGATTGCAACCACAACGTGACCCAACAACTCCTGTATTTAGTTCGCCTGTGCAAAGTGGAAATATTGCCCTAGAAATTATTGCTTCAGGTAGGCAACGCGATATTCAAAATTTGATTGCCAGAATTAGCCGTCCCGACCTTAAGTTTATGATTCTACATGGTCCATCAGGTGTAGGTAAGAGTTCAACTATTATGGCAGGGTTTCTACCTGCACTGCAACAGGGTACAATTGGCGACCAAATAGCTGTACCTACTATAGTGCAAGATTATACTGATTGGGTGCGGGAACTAGGGAAGGCTTTGGGGAATGCGATCGCTTTGACAAAGCCTGTTACTATTCGGAAATCTGCGTTGGAAGAAAGCATTCAAGCGTTTCCTGTCATACCAACAACTATTGCTGGGGTGTTGGAACAGTTACAACAAAATGCTCAAAGCTACATCATTACAGTTTTAATTTTCGATCAAGTTGAGGAATTTTTCTCTGGTTGTAATCTCATTCAGCTACAAGAATTTGATCGGTTTTTGTGTGATTGTTTGAATGTGCCTTTTGTGAAAGTAATTCTCAGCGTGCGAGAAGATTATTTACACAGGTTATTGGAATTGAAACAACTTTCACGACTGGAACTGATTAATTGTAATCTGCTAGATAAAAATAATCGCTATCAATTAAATAACTTTTCTCGCGAAGATGCCAAAAGTGTAATTCAAGGATTGACTGAACGTTCCCAATATTATCTGGAACCCGCTTTAGTAGATGCTTTAGTGGAGGATTTGTCGGCGGAACTGGGGGAGGTGCGTCCCATTGAATTGCAAGTTGTTGGTGCACAACTCCAAAATGAGCGGATTCTCAGTTTAAGTAAATATGAACAATTCCGCCCAAATAAGTTAATTGAAAGATATTTAAAGGAATTAATTCGTGATTGTGGACCTGAAAATGAAAGAGCAGCTTTATTGGTTTTATATTTATTAACTGATGAAACTAAAAAGCGTCCCTTTAAAACTCGTGCACAATTAGCGGCAGAATTGGCGGAATTAGAAAATGTTGAAAAACTCGAATTAGTCTTAGAAATTTTGGTGCGTTCTGGATTAGTTGTCTTATTTCCAGAAGTGCCAGAACGTTATCAATTAATTCATGACTATTTAGTTGATTTGATTCGGATTTTGCAACAAGATGAACTTTCTTTGCAAGAACAAGTCAAAAAACTTCGTCAGCAAGTACAGCAAAGTGAGCTAGAAATTTTTCGTCTCAATAGTGAACTGCGTCACAAAAAACAAGCCAAATTCCAAGATAATTACGCGCAAACAGGTTCCGATTTACTGGGAGAATTAAAAGAGTTGCGAAAACGCGATGAAGTAAGTCGAGTTGAACGCGATCGCCTTTTGAGTGAAATCGAACAGCAAAAACTCCAAGCGGAACTAATAGAAAATGTAAAGCAACTAAGGTATATAGAAGCTCGTTCAAATCGTATACTAAGGATAACACTTGCGGGAGCGCTATTAGTAATACTGATATTAACTACCTTACTAATATCGTATGTTCAGAATGACAACAAAAAGCCAAATGCTAACCCTCAAACAAGCCCTCAAATACTTCCACAATTAAAAAAGAAGCTGTAATATTTCACTTATCTCTTTTTCAATGATTATGGCTTATCGCATTGAGAATTACGTTCATCTATACTACTAGCGACTAAGAACCTCATTAAATTCCTTTTTCTCTATAGCGGATAACGTTATCCGCATTCATTATAATTATCCCTACACCGCAAAAATTTGAGCATCAACAACCGTGAGCGAAATCCGCATCATCGCGCTATTTAACCAATCTGGGGGCGTTGCCAAGACCACTCTAACCCACAACCTGGGCTATCACCTTGCTGCCAACAAACGTCGAGTCCTGTTAGTTGATATGGACCCACAGGCAAGCCTTACCAACTTCTTAGGCATAGACCCCGAAACCCAAGAGAAAACGGTCTACAACGCCATCATTGACGAGGAACCATTATTTATTTACCCCGAAATAATCCACGGGATGCAGCTTGCACCTACTAATATCAACCTCAGTGCAGCCGAACTCCTCCTACCAGCAGCAACCGCTAGAGAATATCGCCTAGCCGAAGCGCTTACACCCATAAAGGACAATTACGACTTTATACTAATAGACTGTCCCCCATCCCTCGGTATTTTGAGTATCTTGAGCTTAACTGCTGCTACACATTTGCTTGTACCTATTCAATGTCAGTTTAAATCCTTCCTCGGTACTGACCTACTTCTCGATACCGTCGCCCGTGTCAAGAAAAAACTCAATAAAAACCTGCAAATCGCTGGATTTATTCCAACAATGCTCGATAGCCGCACGGCACAGGAAACTCGTACTCTTGCTGCGGTACAGGAGCAACTTTCCCAAGTAGCGACTATATACCCTGCCATCCCCAAATCCATCGCTTTTGCCGATGCATCCGAGCGCAGAATACCACTTGCTATGTATGATAAAAACCACGCAGCTGTCAAAGTGATGAAAAAAATAGCCAAAGAATTAGAAAAACTTGAAGTAAAACCGTAAAATCGTGAGCAAGAAAGACGTAGCATACAATGCAAAACTCAAACACACCAAGCCGCTTGATTTAATGTTTGGTGGTGAAGATTCTAATTTCTCCGAGCAAAACTCTGTGCCAACAACGTCCGATTATTCTGAGCAAATCTTAGTAAATAAAACGAGCAATACAATTGCTAGGGAGCAAATCAAATTAGACCCAAAACAACCCCGACGGTATTTTGACCAGAAAAAGCTCGAAGAACTTGCCCAGTCCATAAAGGAGCTAGGTATACTAGAACCGTTGCTTGTGCGTCCTTTAGATGATGGCTACTACGAACTCATAGCTGGAGAACGTCGCTTCAAAGCAGCAGGAATCGCAGGGCTAGAGGAAGTGCCATGTGTCGTCAAGGAAATGGATGACGATACCGTCAAGCAGGTACAGTTAATAGAAAACCTCCAGCGTGAAGATTTGAACGCATACGAGGAAACAATCGGGATTTTGGAATTGCTGGCACTGCGGTTGAAAATGACTCAGGATGAGGTAATCAGCCTGCTTAATCGCATCGAGAAAGGCAATCGCAAAAAAGCGGATAACGTTATTCGCCACGACAGTGAAGAACAAGCCGATCATGTTATTCGCCATAATGATGAGTCAGAGGATACAAAAGCGGATAACGTTATCCGCTCAAAAGGGAAAAAGCAAGCGGATAATGTTATCCGCCCAGAAGATATAGAGATAGTAAATAACGTATTTGCTTGTATTGGCAGGCTTTCCGCAGAATCGTTTCGAGCAAATCGCTTGCCCTTATTAAATCTTCCTGCTGATATTCAACAAGCATTGGCATCGGGGACAATCGAGTACACCAAAGCCCGTGCGATCGCACGAGTCAAATCCGAGTCACAGCGATCGCAATTACTCGATGAAGCTATAAATCAAAATCTCTCGCTAACCCAAATAAAAGAACTTATTCAAGGGTTGGAATCATCTGAGAAAAAAGAAATACCACCAGAAAAAGCTGCTAGCCAACGGGTTGCGAATATCGGCAAGCGCATTAAGGAAGCTAAGGTATGGGATGATGTCAAAAAGCGCAGGAAGTTGGAAAAACTGTTAGGTGATATTGAAAAGTTACTGTCTGAAGCCTAATATCAATCGCTGATTTGGTTGCAGGTTGCAATATCTTGAATGTAAATAATGAAACTTTGCTAGCTGTGAATGGCTAAATATTAAATCTCAGTAACTTCTAATATATAAATATTAGGATTAACGAAGTATTGCTTGAAATTACTTTCTTTAAGTTTACGAGTATGTCAGCTTTATTAGCTAATTTTCTTCTCTCAATTCAGAAGCAATTTTATCTAATCTATCGTTAGCTGTAGCGACCTGCAATACTAATCGCTCAAACCTGCAATCAAGACATTTTCAAACCAGGATTAAATGCAACTATAATTGTGTCTCAGCCAGGATTAAATGCAACTGAGCCAGGATTATTTGCAACCAGCCTGCAATCATCGGTTTCGACCAGGATTATCTGCAACTATAACAGTCAAAAAAACGGAGGTTTTCTTAACTGCTTCACTGATAAGCCTTAGAGAACATTAACCCGTTGGTTTTCTAGTAAAAAAACTCGGTAAAGAATTCAAAGTTAATTTATTAAATTCTGAAATGAGTTTTTTGACAAACCCTTATCAATGCTGAAAACTCAGCCCTAGTAAACTGTTGAGCTTATTTGCAAATAATCCTGGCTCAAACCGATGATTGCAGGTTGGTTGCAAATAATCCTGGCTCAGTTGCAGATAATCCTGGCTCAAATGAAATTATAGTTGCAAATAATCCTGGCTGAAAACAACGATGATTGCAGGTCGGGGGATTTATAATTGCAGGTCGCTAGTGTGATTCGTTCTGTCGAAATGAGTAGGAATATTCAGGGATGACAGGCAAGGTAAACAGAAGGGATTATTCCCAACCGAACCTTGACAACTCAGTTTTTCGTGATGGTGTAATTCCATCCCTCCAGGTGCAGGAGTGACAGCGAGTCCCCTATTTCAACAAGGTGGTTCCTTGTTGGGGTAAAGCGGGGAATCATGGCGGTAACTACTAGCCTAAAGCGGAATCCCGCCTAGCATAGCTGGTCATGGATAGGAATACAAATCTCTTGATTGAATCATCGTAATGCAAAACAAGCCAAAAGGCTGTCAGGCTTGTCCCAAAAGGGAAAGGATAAGTGGTTGGCTGATTAACGACAGACCAACAAGCACTCACAATAAACCCGGTGAAGAGAGAGAATCCTAAAACCAGCGACAAACGAAAAATTGGGAACGAAGTAACCCCCTGATGCGTTCTCAGAAAATCGACCATTTTCTGAGCAGGTAGCCAACCGTAAGCCATTAGAGGGAGGGATTGTCTCAGAAGCCAAAGTCTCCTTGTAATAAGGAGAATATGCAGACAGAGGCACGGTGATTTGGAATGTAGAGGTACTAGTAGCAATGTACACATCTAAAACGAGTTTCAAGACTACGGTGGAATGGAATACTATCCCTTGGCGAAAGTTAGAGAGGAGAGTATTTAAGTTGCAAAAACGCATCTACAAAGCCTCGCAACGTAGTGATGTCAAGGCAGTTCGCAAACTCCAAAAAACGTTGTTGCGCTCCTGGTCAGCAAAGTGTTTATCGGTTCGTAGGGTAACACAGGACAACCGAGGTAAAAAGACGGCAGGTGTGGATGGGCTGAAAAATCTGTCCCCAAAAGCACGTCTTACCTTAGTACAATCCCTGAAGCTAGGTCAGAAAGCTGCCCCCACTCGAAGGGTGTGGATACCAAAACCTGGTTCAGGGGGAGAAAAAAGACCTCTTTCTATACCCACCCTGTACGACCGCGCCTTGCAATCGCTAGTAAAACTAGCCTTGGAACCTGAATGGGAAGCTCGCTTCGAGCCAAACTCCTTCGGCTTTCGACCAGGAGTGCGATTCGTTGGGTAGAAACTAACCTTGAAAAGGGTGGAGGATTACCCGCAAAGTTACTTAGTAACTTTAACAATTTGATAGTCATATGGGTGAGGTTTGAAACCAAGTCCCATCCTCCAGGTGCGGGAGTGAAAGCACACAGAGCGCAGTCTCGAACTGTGTCCCCCAAGGTAGCGACTAGCCATCAATCCTTGAAGCGGGGGTGAAAGGTGTTAAATACTGGAAGCCTAATCTGGTATACATCAAGCAGGAGTTCATGAGTAGGAACACGAAGGTATGTTTGAACCATCGTCAGGAATAACCAGCGTAATCAGGCTGAAACGCTGGGAGTCCCAAAAGGGCAAGGATAATGGGGAGTTGGCAAGGTCCTGGGTGTCCAACAAGCACTTCCTCTAAACCCGGTGGATAGTACCGCTCTAAAAACTCAAACAATGACTATTAGAAACGAAGTAACCTCTCGTATGTTCTCAATCTCTAATAATTGAGTAGGTGCTAACTAATACTACGAGTAGGCAAGATTGATTCAAAAGCAAACGCCTCACTGTAATGGTGAGGATAGGCAGACAGAATCACGGTGATTTGGAAGATGAAGTTTCCAGTAGCAGTAAATATGTCTAATACGAGTTTTAAGACTACGGGGGAATGGCGCTCTATCAACTGGCGAAAGCTGGAGCGTAGAGTGTATAAGCTGCAAAAGAGAATTTATCGAGCCTCTCAACGTGGCGATGTAAAAGCATATCGCAGACTCCAAAAAACCTTGATGAATTCTTGGTCAGCAAGAGCATTAGCGGTTCGTAGAGTTACCCAGGATAATAAAGGGAAAAAGACGGCTGGTGTGGATGGTGTTAAGTCGCTGACCCCAAAACAACGTCTAGCCCTAATCGATAAACTAAAACTGGGTTCTAAGGTTAACCCGACTAGGCGTGTATGGATTCCCAAGCCTGGAAAGGATGAGAAAAGACCTTTAGGTATACCTACAATGAAAGACCGAGCCTTGCAAGCGCTCACCCTACAAGCCTTAGAGCCGGAATGGGAAGCGCGATTTGAACCTAACTCATATGGGTTCAGAGCCGGAAGGTCATGTCATGATGCAATCGAGGCAATATTCAATTGCATCAGGTATAAACCAAAATTTGTGCTTGATGCTGATATAGCAAGTTGTTTTGACCGCATCGACCACTCGGCACTGCTTAAAAAACTTTCGACATCCCCTACCATTCGCCGTCAAATACGAGCTTGGTTGAAAGCGGGGGTAATAGACGGTAAGCAGTTGTTTCCAACATCGGAGGGAACGCCCCAAGGCGGCACTAATTCGCCACTTTTGGCAAATATTGCCCTCCACGGCATGGAAAACCGAATCAAACAAGCCTTTCCAAAAGGTACAATCCTCAAAAAAGGTAAATATTCTGGTTATCAACCAGGAGCGATGTTGATTAGGTACGCCGACGACCTGGTGATTCTTCATGAAGATATAACCGTCGTCCAAAAATGCCGTGAAATCATGGAGGAATGGTTAAAGGACTATGGCTTGGAATTAAAGCCCAGTAAAACAAGATTGATACATACCCTATCAACATATGAAGGGCAAAAACCAGGATTTGATTTTCTTGGTTTTAATATACGTCAATTCTCCAAAGGAAAACACCATACAGGTAAAAATACCAAAGGGGAAAAACTAGGCTTTAAAACCATCATCACCCCAAGTCAAGAAAAAGTTAAGGCACATTATGACCATTTAGCTCGTGTAATTGATGCTCATAAAGCAGCACCTCAAGCGGCGCTCATTAAACAATTAAACCCGATTATTCGGGGTTGGGCTAATTACTTTGCTACCGTCATCAGCAAGGAAATCTATGCATTTTTAGATAACCTGGTTTACCTAAAACTAGTCTCTTGGGCAAAATTCCGTCACCCCAAAAAATCATGCTTTTGGGTGTCAAAGAAATATTGGCACTCAATAGACGGTGATAACTGGGTATTCGCAACCAAGGAAGCAGGAGAAAACCAAGTCCGGTTACTTGACCATACCCGCATTAAAATAGCGCGGCATATAAAGGTTATTGGCGTTGCTTCCCCATACGATGGGAATTTGATTTATTGGAGTACAAGAATGGGTAACAACCCGGAAATGCCCAAAAGGGTGGCTTCACTCTTGAAATGGCAAAAAGGGAAATGTGCCCACTGTGGTTTGTTCTTCCGTGAAAACGATGTGATGGAAATTGACCATATCATCCCAAAATCGCAAGGTGGTAAGGATGAATATAAAAATTGGCAACTTCTACACAGGCATTGCCACGATACAAAGACTGCTGAGGATAGTAGTCCCGGCACTCAATCTGGTTGTAATAGTACCAAGCCTAAACCACCCTCCGAACTAAATTGGTTTTGGGAAGAGGATATGTTGGTAATGAGGTATACCTGACAAGTACCAATTCACTGAGGAGCCGTGTGAATTTAACGGTTCAAGCACGGTTTTGGAGAGCAGTGGTTCCCGTGAGGGAATCACTGACTTTACTAGAAACGCCCATGATGCGATTAAGGCAATTTTCAACACTATTAAGTTCAAACCAAAATATGTGTTGGATGCCGATATTGCGAAATGTTTTGACAAAATTAATCACAATGTTCTGCTGTCAAAATTAAATACATTTCCCACCATCTGCCGACAAATTCGAGCATGGTTGAAAGCGGGTGTGATTGATTTCTCTGAATATAATTTAAAGGAGAAATCTGACAATACAACATTAATGGGTGTGCCACAAGGAGGCACGATTTCGCCGTTATTAGCGAATATAGCCCTCCACGGCATGGAGAATAGAATTAAACAAGTTGCTTTAAGTCTACCCGGCTCTCTAGCGGCGAACTATACAGCAATCAGCTTAATTCGATTTGCAGATGATTTTGTCATTCTGCATAAAGACCTTTCCGTTATCCAAAGATGTCAGCAGATTATTACAGAGTGGTTAAGCGAATTGGGGTTGGAATTAAAACCAAGTAAAACCCGAATATCCCATACACTTAATATGTATGAAGGTCAGGTTGGTTTTGACTTTTTGGGTTTCACTGTTCGACAATTTCCGGTAGGAAAATATCACAGTGGTAAAAGCTCAAACGGAAAATTACTTGGTTACAAAACTCTTATTACTCCAAGCAAAACAAAGCTGAAGACACACACGCAGAAGATAGGTAAATTGATTGATGGGCATAAATCAGTACCACAATCTGATTTAATCGCCCACTTAAATCCCGTCATCCGTGGATGGACAAACTACTACTCAGGTGTCGTCAGTAAACGCATATTTAACCAGGCTGATACAACATTATTCAGCCAACTAAAAGCATGGGCAGAACATCGTCACCCCAATAAATCTTCAAGGTGGAGTTGTCAAAAATATTGGCAAACCGTAGGGTCTGATAATTGGGTATTTAAACCTCACAATCAGAAGATTCGCTTACTCAAGCACCGTGAAACTCGTATCGTGAAACACATACAAGTGCAAGGAAGCCGTAGCCCGTTTGATGGTGACTGGGTGTACTGGAGTTCGAGAATGGGTAAACATCCTGAAGCCTCAAAAAGAATGGCAACACTCTTGAAGATGCAAAAAGGAAAGTGTACTCATTGTGGGCTGTTTTTCAATCATGGAGATTTGATGGAAATCGACCATAAAATCCCCCGTTCTTCATGCGGTAAGGATAGTTATGACAACCTTCAATTACTTCACGGACACTGCCACGATGCTAAAACGGCAGCTGATAAAGTTGCTGTTACAATTCCAGAAATAGATGAGGATTATCTCAACTGTAATCCCTTTCAACTCTGAATTTAGAGGTGTGCGTGACAATCACCAAATCATTGAGGAGCCGTGTGAAATTAACGTTTCATGCACGGTTTTGTAGCCGAGTCAGAGAGGTGACTTTCTGGCTTAGGCATCCACTTATATGGCAAGGATAATACATCAAGCATCAAAAAAAAACACCCAGGAACCCAGATATATCAAGAGACTAGGCAAAGCGATGTTAAAGTCCTTTTGTACATACATTTGAGATTTTTTATGGCTAGTTTTTGTCTAAGTCCCATTAACCAAAAAGTTGACCTATCTCAGTAGCCGTCACCTTTCCCTCAATCAAACTAGAATCCCTCCTCTCAGTCTCATCGGATACCTCTTCTTCAACCACCTCCGGCTTCAAACCACCACCAGCAAGGGTCAAAGGTGTGGAAACTGCATACACAGCATCCAACCCTAAAGCCAGCGCCATCACGCCAAAATGCTTGTCCGCCATATCTCGTGCTATCAAAAATGCAGAATTTAACTTACTCGACGTAGGTTTATTAGCTTCTAAACGTGCGTATGGCAGAAAAGCCATCACCAGAATTTCTCCTATTTTCCGAGTCGCTTCTTCCCGATCCAAACTATTGAGATAATCGGCTACCTCTGCAAGTGGCGTTCCCTCGTAAGGTTGGAGACGCAAACTTAAACTTTTACGTACCCTGTTATTTTTTGGCATTTTCTATTTTTGACATTTCTAGTTTTTGGCATTGGTTAGTTGCTAAGAATCGACGTTTTTCCCTCCCCATCACGAAAATACTGTCTAATTCTCAAGAATCCGTATTTTCTGCCTCCGCAACCACATCTTTCAACTGGTCAAACATCCCAAAACAGTCAATCAAGCGCACAGATTGCTGTCGTCTTTCTTGCCAATTAAATTCAAACAGATTTTCAATCTGCTTTTGAATATCCTCAACCCAAACCAAATTGGCATGGTCGCGAAAATTGCGACTGGTATATGCCGATGTTCTTTTTCCGCTTTGACGTGTAGGTGCGCCATACTTAGTATCGGCTTTGCAGTTAAAATATTCCTCCAATTCGGGCTCCAAAAATGCTGCCGCTCCTCCACCAATAATTACTTCCGATGGTAGGTGGGGAATATTTTTATCCAACCACTTTTTAATTCGGTTCCAATAACTGGGTATCGCCAATTGTATCGCTTGGGCTATATCCTCTCGTTCCAATGCTTTCAAGCTTTCATCCTTAGCTGTAAGGAACTGCAAACATAAACGCTTCAAACTGCAAACAAGCCAAAATTGAAACCACATTAACTGCAAATAAGGGGGGTCTCAAAACCACAATAATTGCAAATGAAACCACATTATTTGCAAACAAACCACATTAACTGCAAATAAACCACATTATTTGCAAATAAGCTGTAACCCTTATACATAGGCATTTTCCGAAAAACAGCCCTAAAACTGTCCAGAAAATAGGAACCAATTCACCAAACACTTATGCCCGGATAATGTGGTTTAATCTGGACAATATCCGTCCGATTAAATTATCAATAAGGTTTTTTTCGTTCCGGTCATACTAACTTATTTCTTAAACAGGCAGACACTCTTAAAACAAAAAAACATTGAGCGTGTGGGACGGTCAAAAAATCTTTAATTTGGACACTTTCAGGATAATTATAACCAAAAAGCTCAAAATAGCTATGGCTATGGATTTCAGGCTATTTGCAGTAAATTAGTGCCTATCTGCAACGAATATGGTTTGTTTGCAGTTAATGTGGTTTGGTTGCAAATAATGTGGTTTGGTTGCAAATAATGTGGTTTCATTTGCAAATAATGTGGTTTTGAGACCCCTCTTATTTGCAGTTAATGTGGTTTCAAAATTGGCTTGTTTGCAGTTTCATCTCCCGATGTTTGCAGTTCGCTACACTTAGCCGTCGCCAAAGACGTGATCGCTTCCATTTGACCCCATTCGGGATGCACCGTGCATTCATTTGCGTAAACCTGGGAGCTTTTTTGATGCAAACCCTCGAAGATAGCTGCTGCCAATTTATCCCGCTCCAAACCACTTACCCGACTGCCCACGTCATCGAGAAAGGTGGAAAATCCCAACAGGGGACTATCACCCCGTTTGATAGCACCAGCATCAAAATAAATTGCCGTCACATTCCGATGTCCAAACATCAACACGGCGACTTTATTTTTTTGCAACCAATCCAAACCATTTTGTTTAATGCGGATAGCAGCCAAACCCCCACCTTCGGGACGGCACTCGAAATGGCATAATTGCACATCCCAAGACTGTCCCCGAAACTTCAAACTTTTGAGCATCAGTTCCAACTGTTCTTCAAAGCGTTTGCGGTCGTTGTATTCGTTCCAGGGTAGCAACAAACCCAAATTGATATTGACCTTGAGAGATTCTGGATTTCCCCGGCGCTTTTTACCAATATTGTGATTGGACAAGATTGTTCCCACAGCAGCCAGTACCTTGTACAGAGCATTTTCGTACTTGCGCTCAAAAATTCTATCCTGGGGGGCAAACTCGCTGACAAAATCCCCCACCACAAAAATATTACCTTTCCACTCCAACCAAGCCTGTTGTTGGGGAGTCGGAGCGCCAACCCACCCCAATTGGTCGAAGTAGCGTTTCAAATCGGATTTGCTAATTTGTTCGACACCGGGGGACATCAATAAATATTCGGGAGATTTCCAACCTGCAAATTGATAAATAATCTTGGTTTGGGAACCACCAACATCGACAGCCAGGTAAAGATTGCACACTTTTGACATAAAAAATCATGGTTTTTCTGTGCTTATACTCTTTTAACTACTCATTCATCTTGGAAAAAGAATTTTGTTAAAAAAGTTAATTTTATTTCCAGAACTAATAGCACAATCATCTCGATAAAACCTGGTTATGCTTGTGCTACAAGGATTTATTCGCTAGAGAAAAAGAAAATATGATTTGTGCCGGGGCTGTGACAAGGTTTTTTGACATCAACATTGGGTAAATTTGGAGATAATTAAAAAGTGTAGAAATTACACTATTGTCTGAATCGCTAATTTTGCCATTTCCCATATTGTTTCTAACAAGATTTGCGACAGAAAAATTTGTCCGAGGCAGCATTTTTGAGCTAGCCTGTAAGTGGGCAGGGTCTGGGTTAAACGCCAGCCATGTCGCCTTTATGCGCTGTACGCGCATAACGTCCCTGGGGGACGACGGCAACGGCTGGCTCTGCGAGGCTTTGTAGCACAGTTCGGTTATCTGTTATGGGTAGTAAGACCAAAAGAGACGACGGTGTTTCCAGAAAAATTACGCATCCGGTGCGATTTGCGGAGGACGAGTACGAGCAATTGAAGCAGAAAGCCTACAATGCACGGGTATCGCTGACAGAATTTATTCGTCGTGCAGCATTGAGACGGCAAGTTGTGGAAGCTCCACCACCACCACAGATAAATTGGAAATTGTATGAGGAGTTAAATGCGATTGGCATTAATCTGAATCAAATTGCTAAGGCTGTTAATCGAGCGGTAAAGTCGGGACAGGGGGCAAATGTGGATGTGGGACGATTGCAAAACTTGGTTAATCAGTTGAATGCTGCGATTCGGGAAACCCAGATGCAGTTGTTGGAATGTGGGGTTACGGATGAGGAGGAGGATTGATACTGTAGAAGAGGCTTCATGCATCCTGGCATAATTTTTGTCATTTTCCGCTTTGTGCGCTGTTGCTGTACCTGAATCCATCTTTACTTTATAAAATTGGCATTGCTCTTCTTAGCACACTCCAAGGACTTTGCTCAATCAAAAAGCGCACATAATTAGGAATGTGGATTAAATAAATTACAAAAGTAGGGTGCTGTTAGCGGAGCTTAACGCACCATTCCCAACCAAATTGGAATTTGTAGGTTATTAAATTCTCATTCCTTAGGTAAATTGTTTTTATAGGAGAAGCACATGCAAAGCATTAAGGTAGTCTCCCGTGTGGGGTCTGATGGCATTTTGCATCTCGACGTTCCTGTTGGAATGACGAACGAAGAATTAGAAGTTATGGTAATTTTTCAACCACTAAAATCATCCGTACAATCAGAAACACCTCAATTATTGGGCTGGATGTCTGGTTTTTTTGAGGAAGTAATTGGGGGTTGGGTTGGAGAACCTTTAGAGCGGGGAAAGTTTGAACATTGATGATTGATGCGATCGGCATCAATCAAGTTTATAAATTAACCGTTGTAGTCACTTCTATTGGAGGACTAACCAGTGATTGCCAACCAATTAAAAAACCGCAGCTTCCGTTCCACCCTCGACTACGTACTGGAAAAAGAAGAAGCTTCAATTATTGACAGCAACATGGGTGGGTATAATTCCCGACAATTGGCAAAGGAATTTGGCGCAGCCAGACGAATGCGACCAAAATTTCAACGAGCTTGCGGTCATATAATTTTGTCCATCCCCCACCGCGATGCATCTCACCCACAGGGAGAATACCACGAACATTTAGATGACGAAAAATACGCGGATATTGCCCAGCGCTGGTTAAAAGCGATGGAATTTCTGGGGGATGAGCTGCACAAAAGTCAGTACGTAATTGCCCGTCATCACGACACCAACCACGAACACATCCATATAATTGCCAGCCGGATTCGCATGGATGGGTCAGTTGTACCCGACTCCTGGGATTATCGACGCAGCGAAGTGGTAGTGCGGCAATTAGAAAAGGAATTTGGCTTGGAACAAGTGCCCTGTAGCAACGAACAAGTAGCACAGAAAGTTCAAGAGATATCGGGAATTGACACAACCGTTGGCGATACTCCTGTAGGGAGTCGCTACCGCGATCGCCGTGCCCAAACTAAAAAACAGAGGCATCATTTTAGCGGTAAACCACCCGTCACCCAATTACTAGCCAACGCGCTCGACGCAGCAACTCAAGATAAACCCACCGTCACCGAACTAATTGCCCGACTCCAACAGCAGGATATTGCAGTACATCCCAGCTTTAGCACCCAAGGGAAATTTAAAGAGGCGATCGCTTATTCGATGGATGGGGTAAAGGTGGCTGGTTGGAAGTTGGGCAAAGCTTACAGTTTCCCCGGATTGCTCCAGCGACGGGGTGTGGATTATCAACCAGAAAGGGATATGGCAGCATTAAAGGCAGCACAGCAAGGGCTGTTGGTAAAACTTTCTGCTCCCCATAGAAAAGTAGATGATGGGTTTAGTAACTTTAATGAAAGTAGCCAGCAGCAGGTTTTTGATAACGAATTTACTAACTTTGATAAAAATAATGAGGAGTTTTTCGGTAGCGAATTAGGTATTGACGGGGGAAACAGCCAACAGCAAGACAACAATGGTAAAAAAATTGCGAATCAAATAACTGACCGACAACTTGTTAAAGACGATCAACCAACTGCTGCCCAAGAAATAAACCTTATCCAAAGCGGATACGCCAACAAAATCACTCCTATCATCCAACTATTTTGGCAGCTACAAAAACAACCTCAACGTATTGAGGGTAATCACTACAACATTACGTTGGAGGAAAACATCTTAGCACTAACGCGCAAAAGTGGGGAAAAGATTGCTGTTTTATCCGTGGACAACAGTTCGCCACCACAAGGATTTAGTTTGACCGAATCTGATGTGGAAAGATTTTTAAATTTACAACGGATACTCACACAACGAATCGAGAACCAAAAGCAAGACAAAAATCGAGGAATTGAGTATTAGGAGGGCGATCGCCACGGTAGAATGTTCATCTCGCCCTAAATCTTGTCGCAGTTGATGACGTATTTGGTCGTGAATTTGCTGCCAGATGCCTTTGCGTTGCCATTTTTGAAAATACCCATATACTGTTGTGTACGGTGGTAGGTCATGAGGTAACATTTCCCACTGACATCCAGTTCTTTGCACGTAGAAAATGGCATTCAGAATTTCTCGTAAATCTACTTCTACTTCAACAATATCCTTACCTTCAGGCATCCCAATCATTAAACTTTTTAATGATTGGGATGCCTCTTCTTGCCAGAAAAATATTTTTGTTGTTCTTTTTGGTCGGAATCCCTATATATTCGTTGTTCTAGGCTATCGACTAATAACCGAAAATTGGTTAATACTTCTTGAACAAATAGTAAATCGCTCTCATGATTTGAGACTTGTTCTAATAAGCTGGAAGGTAATATGTCTCTCAGAATTGGTATCCAGTCGTGAAATGTATCATTAGCCTCCGTTTTGGAAACACCACATAACATTCCTAATACTTGAAATGTTGGCATCTGTCTGAGATAAAATAAGCATAAACAGACTTGCTCACTTATTGACAACTTGCTTGGGCGATCTCCTCCAGACGCATTGATTCTAATTTTTTGACTCTCTTGTTTCACTTTAATTTCTTGGTGTCGCTTTTCGGCACATCTTAACAGTGAATGTCGTTGTTCATAACTAACCCCTAAAATTTGTTTTGTCCGGTGTGGATATTTCTCGATATAATCAAAAACCATAACTAATTCTGAAAAATGGTAGACACTTAATTTAACGTTTTACCATTTTTCTTTTCCTAAGTTAATATTTCGGACAAGTCTACTTCCTTGGGATAACCTCTAACCGAATATGAATCGATAAATTGACGACCACAATTTTTGCATTGATAATTCTGTTTTCCTATTCTACACCCGTTTTTCCTAATATCATTTGCTCCACATTTAGGACAATTAATTTCTATTTTCTATTTTTGCGATCGCTACTATAAAATTTTCTATTTGATTATATATCATCCCGCAATGATGCAACGCCAAAAGCTTTGTTATAGCCCTTGTATGTCACTTTTGGAAAACAATAATCATAGCGAAACTCTTGAACTATGGTTCTATCAAGCTTTGAGCTTTTCTTTTCTAAAAGAAACTAAAATTTATGAGAAGAAATAGCTATTGTTAAAAAGTAAAATAAATATAAATAAAGCTATGTTTAAACATGAAGAAGATTTAAAAAATATTAAACTATAAAGTTTAGCAAGTAATTTAAAGGATGAGAAGCATCTTGCAGATTTTACATCTATTTCGGCTCAATATTTATTCCTGTCAGTTTTTCAGCAAACCGAACAAAAGTAGGACAGTATTGAAGCTTAGTTAAATTTTCTAGCTTTTCAACAATCATTTTTGCGTGTTGTCTATCAAGATAAGGACAACCCAAATTTTCTTTAAAAATTTTATTCAGGTATTTTTTAGGGTTTTTTACTCGTTCTGGATTTTTCTTATCTTTGATTTTGACTTGATGAGTTGGTTTTGAAACAACTAAAGAGATAGCACGACCATCAGCAAGTAACCATGCTTCCAGTTCTTCATGAATACAAACTAGATATATTTGTGATGATGTCACTTCAGCTTGAGCTAAGGATTCCATAATGGCAGCGCGATCCTCTTTACGACAAGGAGCTTTTTTTTCACGCCAAGCAGGATAAAGATCCCAAATAATAAGTATACGCTCACATCCATCTTTTAATAATTGCACTGCTGCATTGCCACACTCAGAAACTAAATTTTGCTTATTATCGAGAGTAAGACTCAAAATTTCTATATCTTTCTGAAGCATACGTGCTAAGTGTTCGCACACTTTTTTGTCTGCGCCATCTGGCCCACATTCAAAAATCATTCCAACTTTCATGCCTATCCTCTCTGACTCAAGCGATTCATAGTGTAAAGTTTGCCTGGCCCGAATTTTTTAGACCATTCTTGGAGTGATTCTTGATCGGCAGGACGACTAAATACAGGCTGACCAGTTTCGTCTCGTTCAACTAAAATAATTTGAGATAAAAGCAAAAGATCCAGTAAATATGGTGAATGCGTTGTAATAATAACTTTAGTTGCTCCAGCTTCTACTAGATTTTTAATTTCATCTACAATTAAATGGATACTTCTTGGATCTAACCCATTTTCAATTTCTTCAATTACAATTAGTGATGCAGGCTTAGGATGTCGTAGTACAGCTAATAATGCTAGTATTCTTAGTGTTCCTGTTGATAAAAGCCATGCAGGTAGCTTAAAATTATTTTCGCTCAACTGAAGATAAACATTACGCTCTAATTCGGAAGTTACGTTAGCTTGTAAATCACGAGCATAAGGAAGTATATATTGTAGAGTTTCTACAATTCCATTGAACACACTATTATCTAATTTATATATATCCAAAAGGTATTCAGCTAGATTTGAACCATCACTAGCTAAATTAAGATTTTTATTTGTACGTTTTCTAGGTTTGGGCGAACCCATATAATATGGATTTAAATTTAAAAACTGCCAATTTAAAATATCAGTATATATATCATATTGCTTTAATGTTTCTCTAACAGTAAATGTAGACATTAAAGATTCGCCGTCTAAGCATTTTCCTTGAAATTTATCTTTTTCTGTTAAATCTGTATTTTGGTTTCCTTTTAGAAAAAACTCTCCAGTATCTGTTCGTGTAAAGACAATTTTAGGCTTAATAGATGATATCTCTAAATTTTCTTTTTTTATAAATAATTCATCTCCACTTTGATCTATAGTTACAACAATTTCAGAGTAATAATTTTTCCAACGAATTTTAAATTCTACTGGATTAGTTTCATAAGGGCGTTCTAGACCAGATTTTCTTGTGCTATGGGGGACAGCTTGGTTACGTATATGTTCAAAACCTCGCCAATAATTCATTGCTTCATCAAGACCATCCCTCACCATGATTTGATAAGTTGAAAGCGCTTCAATAACACTACTTTTTCCAGAACCATTATTCCCAATAAATACTGTTAAAGGAGTGAAATTAATTGTTTTACTATTCCGTATAGCCTTAAAATTTTTAACTTGAAATGATTTAATAAGATTATTCATACTTTAATTAAGCCTCTTTCTACATCTCTATAAGCATTCAATGCTGCTATTTTAACAGGCTCAGGAACAATTGGAAACGTAGTGAGTATATAAGCAAATTCCTCTTCTGTTAATCCGTAAACATTGGCAATAATACCATCTAATTCTGCTCTAATTTTGCTGCGTTCTATTTCGCTAGTGATACAATCTTTGTAAGATATAAAGCCTATTTCTTTCGCTAAACTATCAAATTCTGGTGTGATGCAGATAAGCTTTCCTGCGCGTTCTACTATTTCATTGAAATATCTTTCGCCTTTTGTTAAACGTGGTAGTGGTATCTGATATATATATAAACTAGTTAAGTTTTGGCTTACTCTTTGCCTGATTAAAAAGTCAAAAATAAAAGAATTAAAACAAGTTGTAACAAATAGTATTTCTGATGGATTAATTATGATGTTGTTAGTGGTTTTATCAAATATCTTACTAGTATTTATTGAATGTCCGAAAAACACGTTTGGGGGTACTACGGTTGCAATTAAAGACCTTTCATTGGTACTAGCTCTAACAGAACGATAAGCTAATCTATATGTTTGATAGTCTAAAGTTTGCTCATTATCTTTTTCACTTTTACCTAATAATGCTTTCCTTCCTTCTTTTTCATCTACCCAATATCTTGGCTTAGCATAAAGATGAGTAAACTGGTGAATCATTTTGCCTTCATAAATTGGTAATCTTCCTTCCCCTGGTTGCTGTTTAAATAACTTACTATCACTCGTCATATGAAATTCTGTCGTTAACTGCAAATTCCATTTACCATCTATTTTTTCACCTAACGAAGGAAACTTGAGTATCTTTTCTGCAATAGTAATATCTAGGTCAGCTTTAAACTCCATCACGGATAGAGAATCAGGCGACAAATTACGAATTAGTGGAATTGAAAGTTTAATGTGTTCATCTTGATTGTGTAAAAATATATCAAGCTCATTAACTTTCACAGCTTCTCGTGGGTTGATCCGAAAAGCAGCTATAAATGAGTCTGTAGAGCCTCCTTTTTCAAAAGTTAATAAGCAAAATTTAAAAGCATGGTGTACACTCTCAAAAATGAATTTTTCATTAGATAATCCAAATAGCGTATCAATCTTAGTTTTACTAAATAGCATCTCTCGTAACTGTTTAGTACCTAAATCAGTATAAATGCTAGAAGGAATAATAATTCCACATTCTCCACCTTTACGTAAAAGATTAAAGCAACGTTCTACGAATAGTTTATAGAGGTTAATATCTGTACCTGTTTTTTTTCCATTAATAACAGATACCTGATTTTTATATTGTTCTGATAAACGATAATAAGAACTAACATAAGGATATTGACTTTGATATTCTAACCAAGATGCCGCAATATCATAATCTTCTAAAAGTTTTTTCTGTTCTTTTTCAAAAGCCTTAATATCCTTTTTTTTATTCATCACAAGTTCACTATGCTGTGAAAAAAAATCTTTTGCGTCTGGTTTAAATATTTCCCACGGAGGGTTAGTTATTATCACATCAAAACCACCTTTACATTGCAAAATTTCGTCAAACTCATAACCCCAGTGAAACGGTTTTAAATTTTCGATGTGAGACAATTCTAAATTTTCTTTTTTTGCTTTACCGTTAAGCTGTAATTTTTCATACTTAATTTTTAAATCTTTAAATTCTTGCAACAAAATTCTATTTAAATTAATTTGGGCTTCTGCTTTATTCTGTTCAATAAATTGACGTAAATTTTGCAAATTTCCAGTATAGCTACTACTATTCTGATAAATAGAAACTAGTCGATTTCTTTCCTCAATTAATTCTCTGTATGTTTTGCTGAACAAATCTAACTGACCGCGCCAATAATCGTAATCTGCTTCATTCACTTGCATCAATCCAATTAGTGAATTGCCTACCATAATATTAAAATTAATATTTGGTAAAAGTTCTATCTCATCAACAGTTTGAGATGAAGAAACTAACTCTAAAAATAGTCTTAATCTGGCAATTTCTACCGCCTCTGGCATAATATCAACTCCATAAATATTATTGGTAATAATTATTTTTTTAATATAAAAGTGCCAAGAATTAATAGATAATTTCTCTTTTTCTATTTGTTCTTTAAAATGCGAATCTTTAATAGTTAACTTAATCGCACCTATAATATTAGAATAAATATAAATAAGAGTTTGCATTGCAGCAATCAGAAATGCACCTGAACCGCAAGCAGGATCTAGCAAAGAAATATTGGGTAAAATATCATAAAGTAGCGTATGACATAAATTGCTATCTAGCCTAGTTAATAAATCATTGATACTGTCAAACTTGCGTGGAGCTACTAACTGGTTAACTTGGTTAAGAATAAGTTTGTTAATTGTGCGTTCACACAAGTAAGTTTTAATTTCTGGACGAGTATAATAAGCTCCAAAAGCTTTTTGGTTAATATACTTTTCAAATATATAACCCAACACATAGGGATTGATTTCCCTATCATTACCTCCTGGTGTGTCATTTAAATTCCAAGAAAATTTGGCGAATAAATTTAATACACTTTCAAAAGCAGAATCAGGAATAAAAATATTAGGATTTTCTTGTTCAATTTTATGTTTGAGAAATAAACCTCCATTTAAATATTTAATATTACCAATTAATTCTCTTGTCTCTTGAGAACGGTGTCCTTCTGGTTTAGCAAAACCTTCAAAAAATAGAACTTTTAGAAACTGTTGATAAAATAAATTTTTACCTCTTGCTTGGCTTTCTCGAAGTTTACTTTGCAAATAAATAAAATTATTTTTGTCTAGAAAACCTTTGCGTTCTAAAAAATACACAAACATTAAGCGATTAAGTAAAACGGAAGTATACCAGCGTTTATCAACTTCATTAGAAATCCCAACAATTAATTTAGAAAATATATTATGCTGTTCTTGAAACTTATTGAAAAATTCCTTACTTACACGTTCAAAACCAAAACTACTTTGCAATCTTTCCGCAATATCAATGACTGTAATATTTTTAAAATCATCAATTTTCACCTTTAAAGCACTAATTTTTTTTAACAGTAAATCTCCTGGTTGAGTTCTAATATAAACATGAGCGTGCGGGTAATTTTTACCTTCTTTTCGCTTCACCCAATACCATAAAGATTGAGTACGATTACCATCAATAAATATTAAAATATTTTCCAGATATAATTGCGATATTTTTTTATAAATTGCTTCAATAATTTTAGTTTTAGGAATTTGTCCTGAGCTTCCTATAATTTCAAAAGCAACTGCTCCTGCTATTCCTGCTATTTTGTTACAACTAAACTTCTCTCCTTCTATTTCTATTTCAATAGGTTTTTCTTTCTTTGAATAAGTCCACCCAAGTTGATAGATAAACAAATCATTAAATTTAAAATCTTGCAGAAATTTTCGGCTCTCTTGAAAATTAATAGTCATATTTCCTACACCTTTCAATTCTTGCTTTCTGTTATTTAGAATATCTTTTCTATTTTGGTATTAGACTATACTTAGTATCCAGCAGTTGTATTGAATAATAATTCACATTATTTACTTATAAAATAAACCCAGTGAACAAATAATCTGAGGTTTTTGTTTATCTACTTCTTCATTTTAGTTTAGGCAAAGTTCTCATTTGTATTTCTTATCTATTAAGCCGAAAAAATGGATCATTTTTACAAAACTTTACAAGGCAGCACTTGGTGACACGAGCCTTCTATTTTCGCCTAGTAGCGAAAAAATGACTTGGTAGATAAAAATACTAAATCCAATGTACGGAAAATTAAGCGTTTTTAAAAACATTTAAGCTTGATTAAGAAAATTATAGAGTCATAAATTGTTATCCTCAGTACAAGCAAAATAAAGTAACAAAATACATCAGTGTACTCTGCCAGTTTTATGTTAAATCCTTGGTAAATCTATGTATGATTCACAATTTGGTCAAAATATGGGTAAAAGCACAAAGAGCGTTGCTTACGCAATTGAGGTAAAACATCATAAAATTTCAGGAGATATTTTTTAGAACCCAAGCCAGGGACGCAAATTACCGCGTTTCACTTTTAGTAAACTACCTGCTTGAGTTTTTACTTTAATTTCTCTACCCTGTCCTGCTTGCATGATTTCAACCCGTTTGCCCATGTAATCGGCATCCCGGTTTAAGCCAGGTCGCCATACAGAATTAGCAGCCTCTTTTATATAGGCTATTTCCGATAGCGTGCATTGAGCTATGGCGGCTTCCAACTCCGTCTCAGAAGATGAAAGCACCAATTCACCTAGCACGGCTTGTGTCTCCCACACTAAGAGCATTTTTTGCAGTAGTGACGGGCTATGATTGCTTAATTGGGTGGTAGCAGCGTCCGTCTCAGTGTAGGCAGTGTAGACCGGTTTTTCTGGTTGTGCAGACCTCAAATCCTCTCCCTGACTGGAATGTGTAGGAGTGTAGACTATTGGAGATGTAAGATTCTCCTGACGACTATTTTCTTCACGCGACATTGAAGATGGAATATTGCCCTCATGACTATTTTCTTCACGCGACATTGGAGATGGAATATTGCCCTCACAACCATTTTCTTGTCGTAGTTGATGAGATATCTGATTCTCTTTAGATAATAGATCAGGCATTAAATTATCTACATTCCCTACACTTCCCTTGCTGAACAAGGGTTTCAGGTCTGGATTAGGGTTTACACTTGGCTTACACTCCTTACATTCCCTACACTCCCCTAAGCGATCGCTAATCCGAGAACTTGTATCGGATACTTCCCTTAACTGCACCCCATATATCCTCCAGCCGTTACCTTGCCTTGCTTCTCTCACGGAACGCCATCCCATCTCACGGCACAGTTCGAGCAAATGTCCTCGGAAATTGTTTTTGGTAAACAGAGACTTGGAATTATTTTCGTCACACATCCGAATATAGGCACCGTACAAAGTCCTGGCATCGTCCCCCTTACCACCCAACATGACGAATTTGTCAGGACTAGCAGGAATTAACATTTCCTCCATGAACAAGGCTACCGAATCATTTTCAGTCTTATGTAACCACTGTTGGCGTTTAAAATCTGGAATTGCTGCATCCCCTTCCCCTTTGATCAAGTTCGTCACCTGCTGGTCGGGCATTCTTAAAGCAAGCGCAGTTAATTCTGGGACTTCCGCTTGCATTTTGTTCTCCACATCTGTATCCCTGATGGGCAACGATTCATCAAATGTTACCAGGGAAAGGCGACGGTCTATGCCCGTAACATCCCCAACAAATGGGTTGGAGTTACTGATTACCAGAATTGTGCCGTAGAATTTGCCGTTAGCTTGTGGTTTGTATTTGGCTATATAGGGGATATTGTCACCGCCAGTGAGACTGAGCAACCCAGAAAAATCACATGTGCGTTTTTTCTCGTCTGGGCAGATAACTAGCTGTTTGTCAATGATTGCGGCAATCACATTGTCGTCTCCCAGCTTGTGAAGTTTGGCGCTGGTGTGATTGGGCTTCCCAACTACCGTTTCTAACAGTCGAGCGTAAGTCCCTTTACCTGAACCAGGAACACCTTGGAGGTGGACGAACATCTGGAGGTCAAAAAACCGGAATTTGATGACACCGTTAACTATCGCTAGTAATTTCAGAACTTTTAGCGGGTCGCCTTTTTGGGAATACATAGCCCAGGCGTAAAAGTTGGGGGCGTTAATTCGTAATTGGTCGAGTAAGCTGCTTGTGGGGTCAATTGCGACCAATTTTGGAAAATTATGTTCAAGGACGGAGATAAACCCAAATCCAGGGGCATGTGGGTGAGTTTTACCTGTTTTCACCTCATAGACACAATCGTTGAAAGCAATCCAATCCATGCGATTAAAGGTTTGCCAATGCTTGTCTACTAGCTCGCTTTTAAGGAACCTGACTGTATTTTCGATAAAGGAGAAGTAACCATAATCAATATTGGGTATTTCTTCGAGTGCGCGGTAAACCACCTGGGTGAAAATTAGCTCCTGTTCTGCTTCCCAGATTTTTCCGTTCCACCTGCGCCATAGCTGCCGTTCTGCATCATATTTCCACTCGTGTCGATAACGGTCTGCTAATATCTGCATGGCAATTTTGGGAGTTATTTTTTGTTGCTTAACATAAGACCCCGAAGACTCGAACAACTTCTCCCACTTTTCAATCTCCACGGCTTTAGCCAAGATTTGCCGTTTAAAATTATCCGCCCCATGATTCATGATGTAATCGTCCATCCCTTTGTTCTTATTTTGAAACGATTCATCAACTGTCCACAACCCCGTAGCGATGTATTGCGGTACTTTAAATTTTTTAATTTGGTTAACCAGCTTTCTTTGAGCCATAACTACATTTGAGTTTGTGGCACAGTCTGCGTCAAATGCGTGGATAAAACCAAAACCTGCACGAGCAAATTTTTCCAAACCAGGAACAAGGTAACGCTTACCTTGGGGGTCGGCACTGGCTGGTGTTAAACCCATTTCTACCCCCAGTAGGGCAATGGTGGGTAGGTCGTGGGAACATCCAGCGATCGCTTTGAAAAATCCTTCTGTTGTCACCAAGCAGGGATGTCCGTCAATGGTGTAGCACAGTAATTTTAATGCCTCTAAGTCATCCCAATAATTTTCTATTTCTGGATGAATGGGCAGCATGACATCATATTCGCCGCGAGGGCTGCGATATTTTGGGGCTTTTTCGTTGGATTTATCATCGCTTCTCCAAGGTTTATCAGGACGTAACTGTCCTTGATAGTTTGTACCTTCGAGCCAGATACCAGATGATTTTGCTGTGTACCCTAATAATTCTGATGCCAATGAAATGTCAACGCTGCGGCAATTAATCTCAATCCATTCTGGCAATAAGCCTCTATTGACGGTGCATTGCTCATAATGCTTGCTATTTAACCGCAACCGCAGCTTTTCGCTAGGAGATGTAACTGCAAAGGAGTGAGAATTATTTACCTTTTCTTCTTGGTTAAGGACAGTTTTTGTTAAAGATTCCATGAAAGTCTCTCTCGAATGTGTGGTGTTTCTGAGAGAGCCGTAGTAGAATTAGGTCAAATTGGAGTATTTGATGCCCACTTCGGGCGAGGCTGATGGAAGTTCCACCTTCTGTCAGCCTTCTAATTTTTCTACGACTCGATGTAATGCCCACTTGGGGCGTTTAATGGCACTAAACGTTAACAAGCAAGAGTGATCGCTCTTGTCTGTTCTTTGCACAAGGGTGTTGTTGCCAAGGGCGAACGTCATCAAGTTGCGTGTTCAATATCGGGAAGGTTTTATCCCTGGCTTTGAGTTTTTTGGCATATTCCCAGTCAAAGCTTTGTATGACATGGGTTTCCGGATATTCGGAAATGGTTTCGACGACGTTTTGATGATGAGATTTCGATACGGGAGCGTACATGACTATTCTCCAAAGGTATTGTGTGGTGGACTTTGGAGGGAGTGTGCGCTTTCGCTTGTCTGAAATTCTAGTTCTATCGCTGTTTTGTCGGATGCTTGACTACCGTTAAAAGTCCAGAAAGAGTCAAGGTTTTGGTTAGCTCACCAAAATTTATATGAAACTATGTCAAAAGTGATAGAAACTTGGTAACGACAATGCTAAGATTATTCGTAATGGGTTTACATACCCACTACGGCGCACGATGTTGCCTCTCAAATCATAGCCTTTTCAGTGTTTTCGGTCGGCAAACTTAATCGCACTGTCAGGTTAATGGAGAGTAACTCTGCTCCGCTCCTAATTCAATTGATAAAAATAAGATTATTACAGCCATTGGATGCTTTAATCCAACGATAATGTCGCTCTACAGAGCGGCATTTTTAATATGGACTTCGAGCAACCGTAACAATCACCTCCATACGTCAATGTAAATAAATGTAAAAAAAGCCAAATTTGCTTTTAACGAATTAATAGTTGAGTGCTCCTAACTCCGAGTTTGAGGGCGCGGAATTTAGAAGCGCTATTACTCGTGTATTTGCCCAAACAAGCGCGTACACAAAATAAAACTGATGCATTATTTTTGTGGCGGCAATACAAGAAAATCCTTAGAAACCGCAACGCGCTGGTTTGTATAATTTCAAATGATAGAGCATATCTTCTACTTATCGATCAACAAAAATGATATTTTTTCTAATTTCAGTGCATCAAGTAATTGTTGATACTGAATTATCTATTCGGACTTTATAAAAATTGCAACACGAAACTTAGCTCTTACTTTTCAAGAAAAATAAGAGGAGTTTAACGCCTACGTTTATGCCAATGTTGAAACTGGCAATCGTTAATTTTTGTTAATTTCGCAGGGTTCTAGGGATTAACGGATTAAACCGAGCCAATGAAAAAAGGTGTAGTATACACAATTGCGCGGATAGCAAAAATATTTATATTTGTTGCATATTTTGCAATTATTCCTGTTGGCTAAAAGTCATCAAATAAGTTTTTTGTCATTGTATTGATTACATGTTCAACCTCGTATTTATATTAAAAATGTTGGTAAATATATCTCCTTTTAAGCTTGCTTGTTTTGTCTCTCCTTGTCCTCTGCAATCGCCCGTTTAACCAAAATCTTGACAAACTGCGGCAAAGTTACAAAGTTTCTCTCTGCTAAACCCTGAAGATAACTGTATTCATCGGGAGTTAACCTGATTGACACCTGCGGGTTTTTAGATGGCATTTATCCTCCTTGCCCTTGCTGGAGAAAAGATTGTGCCGCATCAGTCATTAAGTTTTTTCCTTGTTTTTTCTAGCCTCAATCCCTTCGGCAATCAAAAATTTTGCCATTTGGCTTAAAGAACGCTTCTCTTTAGCCGCTAAGGAAGAGACTGCTTCATATAAAACATCGTCCCCCTCTTCTGCAAAATATAAATTTATGCGCTTTTTTTGGGTTGTCATACGCCTCAGTGTGGTCTAACAACCCATTATCCAGCTCTTTGAATTTTTAATCACCCCCTTGTTAGTTTTGTGTTTTCTTGTGTTATGATAACACTAAAGAACGTAACAAGGCAAAACACCAACGTAAAGCGCTCCTGATGTACTCCATGAGTTGGGTATAGTGCTTGCGTTGAGTTCGCATTCGCCAAAATTCTTAACATTACCAAGCACCCATTTGCGCTGGTAACGCATA
>AP018276.1 GCA_004296455.1 Calothrix sp. NIES-4101 | reverse complement strand
ACGCTCAGAAACAAACAAGTAAGGGGAGTTAGGATATTCTCGTTGTAGTTGTCGTAGCCACCTTAACTCCCTGGCACGTAAAGGATGGGTTGAACTGATACCATGCTTGAGTCGATTGATATGAATTGTGCCACTAGAAAAATCTACCTGCTCCCATCGCAGTGCTACTAATTCTGATACACGTAGCCCGTGACGATAAGCCAGTAAAATTAAAGTCGAATCTCTGTGACCATGCCGCCCTGTTGATGAAGCGGCTTTAATCATGGCTTCAACTTCATTGGGTAGCAGATATTCTCGTGTTCGCTTCTCTAGATTTGTAACTTTTTTGGGTGGAGCAGTATGAGTCATAAAAACCAACTTGCCCATAAAAGGTAATTGGGTACTTTAACATTGGGTACGACACAATCAACTCCCCACACATTCCATGTTAAAAACTTGCCCATAAACAGTTCTTTTTGGTAATGTTTCTCTACATAAAATCCAACGCTTGTGGCTGATTGGTGATATATACCTTTTGAAGTGTTAAATCGCACAAACACATACTGATGGTGACATCGATAGAACGTACCGCTTACCCTCGATTTAAGCGTCAATTAACCGCCAAAGAACTCACCGAGATTTACACACCCAACAAGAGTGAAATTGCTTTTGCTTACGCAACAACTAAAGGTGAAAGTAATATTCTTAACTTAGTATGTCTATTAAAATCATTTCAGCGACTAGGTTACTTCCCTTCTCTAGTAGATATTCCTCTCAAAATCGTTAATCATATTCGCAGCAATTTAAAATTCTCAGTTGATACTGTTTTGGGTTATGAAAATCGTAAAACCATGTATCGCCACCGGACTGCTATTCGCGAATATCTCCAGGTAAATCAGTTTAATCAAACTGGGCTACATCTAGCTATAAAAGCAGTGAATGAATCGGCGAATATTATGGATAATCCTGCTGATTTAATGAATGTAGCCATTGCTGAATTAGTTAAAAATAGATATGAATTACCAGGATTCAACACATTAAATAGATTAGTCCGTCGAGTGAGAAATGTAGTAAACCAAAGATTATTTTCCCTCGTACTGAGTCGCATCTCGTCAGATTACCAAGAACGCTTGCTGGACTTATTAGAGCGTCATCCACTTGAGTATCAAACCTCATTCAACAGCCTGAAGCAACTACCTAAAAGCCCTACTCGTAACAATATCAATGACTTTATTGTACATTTAATCTGGCTGGATTCTTTGGGTAATGTTAAGCCAATACTCTTGGAAATTTTATAAAAATCACCGTCGGACATTTTTCCGCTTAGTAAAAGCGTTAGAGTTTAAATCAACTACTAACGAACAAAGTGTGAAGGAAGCATTACAATTTGTCCTAGATAATTCGCATCGTCGAGGGGAATTTCTCAAAGCAAGTATTGAACTAGATTTTATTTCAGAACAGTGGCGAAAATTAGTTGTAGTCAAGCAAGGAGAGAAAACAAAATTCGTTCGTCGGCACTTCGAGGCTTGTATTTTTTACTACCTAGCAGCCGAATTAAGGTCAGGAGATATCTGCGTTGTTGGTAGTGAAGATTACGCCGACTACCGAGAACAATTATTGTCTTGGTCAGAGTGTTTGCCGTTGGTTGACCAATACTGTGAGAATTTAGGCTTTCCTAATACCGCTTCTGAGTTTACCTTGACACTAAAATCTTGGTTGACGGACACGGCGGCGGCGGTGGATGCAGGTTATCCCAATAACCACCAATTTATTATTAATGATGAAGGCGAACCCATCCTCAAAAAGTATCAGCGTAACGAGTTGAGTGTTGCTGCCAAAGCTTTAATAGAAAAAATCGAAGAATGTTTTCCAGAAAGAAATTTAATCGATATCCTCAGAAATGTTGACTACTGGACAAATTTTACCCGTCACTTTGGCCCACTGTCTGGTAGTGATCCTAAAATTGAACGTGCGACGGAACGTTATCTTTTGACGACGTTTACTTATGGTTGCAATTTGGGGCCGACTCAAGCGGCGAGACATATGCGAGGTATCGTCACCGCGAAGGAATTGGCATTTGTCAACCGTCGCCATGTGACTGTGGATAAGCTCAATGCAGCATTAGTGGATATTATTAACCGCTACAATGCTTTAAATCTGCCTTCAGTTTGGGGTGATGGTAAAAGTGCGGCGGCAGATGGAACGAAGTATGAACTCTACGAAGAGAATTTACTGTCTGAGTATCATATTCGCTATGGTGGCTACGGAGGAATAGCTTACCACCATGTCTCTGATACCTATGTGGCTTTATTTAGCCAGTTTATTTCTTGTGGGACTTGGGAAGCTGTTCATATCATCGAGGGGTTGTTAAAAAACTCTTCCGATATTCAACCCGATACAATTCATGCTGATACCCACGGTCAATCAACACCTGTGTTTGCATTGGCACATATGTTGGGAATTAAGTTAATGCCTCGGATTCGTAATTGGAAAGATTTAAATTTTTATCGTCCTGACAAAGATACTGCTTATCAACATATTGATTCTTTGTTCTCTGAAACTATTGATTGGAAGCGGATAGAAACTCATTGGCAAGATATTTTACAGGTGGTTCTATCAATCCAAACAGGTAAGGTATCAAGCGCAATTTTATTGCGTAAATTGGGAAATTATAGCCGTAAAAATAGGTTATATCAAGCTTTTCAGGAATTAGGACAAGTAGTGAGAACTGTTTTCTTGCTGCAATACATATCGGATATGCAGATGATAAAAGAAATTACTGCTGTGACGAATATTGTGGAGGCTTATCATAAATTCTCAAAGTGGTTTTTCTTTGGCGGCT
The DNA here is from genome assembly GCA_004296455.1 of Calothrix sp. NIES-4101. Lineage (GTDB taxonomy): Bacteria > Cyanobacteriota > Cyanobacteriia > Cyanobacteriales > Nostocaceae > Brunnivagina. Next base: position 52,269 of record AP018276.1, on the reverse strand, counting down.
TTGGGGTTGTCATGAAGAATGACCCAATTGAACAGGAGAAGGTGATTAAGTATAAAGATTTGGTAGCAAATGCTGTTTTGTTCCAAAATGTTGTAGATTTAACTGATATATTGCGTGATTTACAGAAGCAAGGCTATTTGATTAGCCGTGAGGATGTGGCGGTTGTGAGTCCTTATATTACGGCTCATGTTAAGCGGTTTGGTGATTACCTGATTGATATGGAGAGTGTGCCACCGTCGTTGGATGAGGTTCAAAGTTTAGTGCTTGCTTAAGCGCCTGGAATCCTTGTAAATCACAGGTTTTTTGTTTACTTCTTAACAAAAATTTACAACGTGTCCCATTTTGCACGTATCTCGGCGGCCACCCAGTAAGACCCCTCGGAATAATTACTTCATCCTTCTGTGCGCTTTTTCTTGGAACCCAGTGTGCCTTTAGCATTGGATTATTTGGCATTTTTACAGAATGGCAAGCAGGTAGGCCAATTCTAATACAGAAAAGCTTGCATTTCTCTAATTGTCCTCCTATGACACTCGTTTACCTGTCAATAGATCTAATTTTACTTACTGCTTGGCTGTTATGGATAAATTCTAGTTGGGTAAAGAGTGCAGCTGATGTATACGCTGCTAGGTTATTTGAATCTTGTGAGAATTTACCTTAGTCGTAGAAAATATTGATCCCAAACTATACTCTATCCGTACTTTCTATAAAACAATACCATGCATAGGTTAAATTTTTGGCTTATCCCTTTTCTGTCACTTTCCGGAATAAGCAAGTAGTTGGATGCCATCCCCTTCAAATCGCTCCACTTTCGTTGTGGCTGCGATTGAGTGACGTGCTTCTTCACCCGATTCCAGCACTTGAGTTGTAAAACTTCACACCAAATCTTCCAAAAGCGCCGTAATTTTTCCCTGCGCCTTGGTTCTGTTATCGTCATAAATCATCAAAGTATTCAAACTCGCGTGGCGGCTCAACTTTTGCACGCTACGCACATCCCCGTCACTCGCATCGAGTGCCGCCGTTACCGACGAATGCCTGATTCTATGGGGACTAATAGTTTTAGATATCCCAGCATTTTCGGCAATCTCCACCACAATCTTGCGAATACCATCCCCCGTCAACCGATGCCCGTAGCGCGGACGCAACGAAATAAATAAGGGTTGCTTGCTATCCAACTCATATCGTGCCAACAACCAATCTTGGAGAGCCTTGCAAGTCTTATGATGTAGGTCAATATTCTCCTTTTGGGTTCCCCTCCCCTTCCCCAAAATACTCAAAGTCCCCGCCTCCAAATCCAAATCCTCAATATTACATTGGGAAATTTCCTCTCTTCTTAAGGCATTAGCCCACAAAAGTCGCAACAGCGCATAATCGCGTTTTCCCTTCAACGTCTCCCTATCCGGTATTGCCAGCATCTTCTTAAACGCCTCCGGTCCAATACCCGTCGTATCCCGGTACGGCTTCACCTTCTCACACTTGATATTTGCCAGCGTCCAATCACACTTACCCACCTGATAGGCATAATTAACCAACGCCTTAATAGCCGCCAAGCGTCTATTGACCGTCGCCTCCTTCAAACCCTTATCAACCAACTGTGACTTATAACGCAACACCAAAGTCACAGCCGAAAACCTATCCATTTGTAAAAACTGCGCCACCAACACCGGAGTCGGTTCCTGAGCGCACACCATCATAAAAAAATTCTTTAAATCCTTGGCATACTCATGGCGGGTGCTTTTATTACGCTTGCCCAGCAACAACTCCTGCAACAAATCGCGTTCAAGAGCGATCGCAAAAGGATTAACCCGCGATATAGAACCATCATCATCGCTTGGCGACATATAAGTATTGAAAAGAAAAGTTTTCGATACTTAACTTACCATGTATTATGTCCAATACGGCGAAACTCTCAATCCATCTGGGATACGGAGTACTCCCCATCAATCGAGCAATCCTTCAATTCCTGATATGCTGATATCAATGCTATCTACTTGATAGCGCGATTCATTGCTAGCAATTGCGATATCACTATGACTCACACTCAAGATGGAAGCAAGCCTAGTCAGATGCTGCGCGTACCCACTCCCTTAATTGATGCAGTGAAGGAATTATCTCGGTTGCACCGACAAGGACTTACCCATGAGGTACTTTCTGGGTTGGATGATTTGATCAAAAGCTTGGAATTTGGCAATGGTAGTCCCCACAATGGAGCTTATCAAACCATATCGGAAATTTGTGATACTCGTTTCGAGTCGCTACGCGAACGCTTGGATAATTTAGAATCCCAACTGTCGGGTTCTTCAAATAGCGACGAAATACCATCAACTAAACGCATATATGATTTAGAGCAAAAAATCGATGCGATAAATAATCGGTTGACTCAATTTGCCGAGGCAATTATGCAGCTTCAAAGTAATATTAATAATCAACCAAGACGAGGTAAATCATACAGCAGTAATTCCTATTATCAAGGGCAACCTGTTAAGTTTCAGCCCATTACAGAAGAAAGTTTAGCTTCAAGGTTAGGGGTAACTCCAGAAACTATTCGTAAGGAAAGAGAAAGTCAACCCGCACCACTTTTTTTTGCTTGGTCTAAGCACAAGGATACTTCTGGTATTGGGTGGGAATTTAATGAGAAAACGGGGTTATATCATCCAATTACTTGAACCCAACGATGTTGGAATGGGGATGATAAAACAATCTTTGAAAGCAAAACTCGCTGACATCGATGGTTTGTTTGTTGAAATTCCTACTCGTAAAGTAAAACCATCACAGACATGTCCCAAATGTGGACATCAAGAAAAGAAAAATTTAGGGCACCGAACTCATGTTTGCAACAACTGTGGATATACTCAACAGCGAGATATTGCATCCGCAGAAGTCATGTTACTTTGGCACTTAAATAATCTACAGGCGTTAGGAACTAGCGTCTCAGACGTAGATGATTGTAGCTCTACTTCAAGTAATGGCAAGCGTAAGCAAGCTGGAAGCATGAAGCAACTAGGTCGGGTGAAACGTCAAAAATCAACCCCTAATGGACTGGATGTAGAAACCAGTCCTTCAACGAAGTAAGGGCTGGTAGTTCATACAGGCTATTATCGATTTAACCAAGCTTCTAAATCGGCAACCTCCGAAAAATCTAATAAGGCTTCCCCTAAATTTTCTAATTGTTCGATCGATAATCCTCGAACTCGTTCGATTAATGATGCATCAATCGAACCTATACGGCGATTGAGTAAACGTATAATGAGACGTTGCTCTCCATCAATTACAGCTTGCTCTCTGTCTCTTTGATAAAGTGGTTCTAATCGCATAACTAACTCCCTGTCATCCTCATCTAATTCTTGATTAATTCTCAAATTTTCCCGCAGGTTATAAACAAGTTCGAGTGTTGCTTGCTGATATGGATGATTTAATGGTAGCGCTTGCAGCTCGACTATTGCTTGTTCTTGAACCCTTCCCCTACCCAAAATCCTCAGCCATAAAGTTTCTGGTGTTCGTGGTAGTTGGTGTATGGCAACAATTGCTGCCCGCAAAGCATCACCTAAAAAGTATACTCCTGGCAGCCATCCTTCTTTTTGGTTGACGTTAAAACTGGACAATATTGCTGGGGATGCGGTTGGGGTCAAAACCCATAATTTTGGTATTGTCTCTTCTTGAAGTTTAGTTTGATTTGCTTTGGCTTCTCGTCGCAGTCCGGATTTTACTTCTAATAATTTGAGAATACAATCGCAAATTTCATCGCTAGAAGCAGCATTGCGAAATGGTTCTAATATTGCAGGATATTCGGCGAATCTTCCCAGCAATCCTAGTAGTTGCAAGTTAGCTGTTTGTTGAGATGAAGGGGTAAATAAAACATCTATTTCTTTAATCTCTCCCGATACTTTTTCTGAAGGCTTAACTTCTCCATAATTTTTGAGTCATTCTTCGAGATAGTCTTTGGCAAATTGGTCATGTACAAAGCGTGTCATTTAATTCGATAAATAGATAGCTGTAGATGCAAATAATACGATTTTACCCTTTCTATATTCGGGATTGGAGCGGAATTTTTTATACCCTTCGTTGTTGCAATTAAATCCCTAAAACCACAAAAGGATATCCAACTAATACTATGTCATTTTTGTCAAAAATATAATACTACAGACTAATGTTGCTCCAACCAATTAGTTAAATCAGCCATCGAAGTAAAATCAAGTAATGCTTCACCCAATGTATCTAGTTCTTCAACTGATAACCCATGTAGACGGTCAACTACGGTGTCATCAATATTACCTACGCGGCGATTGAGTTGCCGCGTTATTAGCGATAATGCGTGTTCTTTTTTACCTATTTCAATACCGCTACGTTCAACAGAAGTAACATATTTCATCGCTCGTCTTTCCTCCAGTTGTTTAACTTCTTGTTTAAACTCAGCTTCTAACTCTAATGGTAACGTTAACATCCAATCTAAGAAAGCAAACAAATTGAGAATCTCTTGCTCCTCAAACCCCATTGAGTACAATTGCTCTACCAAAGCTAGCTTTTCTTGTTTGCGTAATGTTCTATCGTTAGTGGTATTAAGTGCAGCTAAGTGTGCCAATACCACAATAGCAAATGGATTGTTACTTGCTGATAATTGGGGTTGCTGTTGTTGATAGTCAAGTAGTTTTATAATCGGATATTCTACATTTAACGTATAGCCAAATAAACTGTAACCGAATTGTGATGGTTTCCAATTAGGATTATCGTCACCTAAAACTGCGATTGAAACTACTTTTTTGTTATATTTACTATAAATACGAGAACTATAAATATACACTCGTTCAGCAAAGTTTGATTCTTGTTGAGCCTGCACCTCGATATGGATAAGTATCCATTCTTCTGAACCATTTGTCAGGTAGATTTTCACCAATTTATCAGCAAATCGTCGTCCAATTTCTGCGTCTTTAACTACTTCTTCTAATTCTTTATCTAAAAATTCAATTGGTTTTGTCCAATCAATTTGTGTATGCACATTGGGCAAGAAAAATAATATAAATTCTTCAAAATATATTTGCAGAATATCTTTCCAAGGAGAATCGTATGCAGTCGGTGGATTTTTATCAGTCATTATCTGTGTTGTATGATAGATGTTAAAAACTTAGATTATTCAGTATTTATTATACTATTATTTAAACAGTGCTATATCTTTTTACCAATGGTTTTATATTTATCTTGTAGTCTTATTCGTATCAAAATATAATGGTCTTCGCGCCATAACGCGATGGCTAATTAAAACCCTGTAGTGAAAATAAAAAAACATTTTCTTATTTATTTCTGTGTATTTATATAATACTTCATAATAAATCTAAATTTATAGGTATTTAAATTGTGTCACCTACGCCGTCGCCTGCTTACATTAAAGGTCGCCTGTCGCATAATGTCACTTCAGTTATGACATTGCTATGACAGAGGTTTAAGGCGTATTTGCGACCTATTGCTGTCCGGTTCCATAGAGCTTTTTTGGGGTATTTTTAGGGGTTTTATGTCGCCAAATAAGGTGACAGGCGACGGAGAAATAGTATTAGTAAATGGTAAATATACCGTCAAGTAGCTTTCCTAAATTTGCGTTTTCAATCTCTTGCATAATCGCTCTCATCTCTGAGGCATTTGGTCGAATTTTATTGAATCTGAAGTTACGGTAAGCATCGCGAAGTTTGATGCTAGTCATATTTTGTTGTTTCATGTACTTGATAAAGGCTTGTGCTTGTTCATTGAGATTTGAGAGTTGATTTTCATCTGATGAGTGATTATTATTTAATGATTGAGATTTGTCTGATGATTGGGTATCATTATTTAAAGAATTATTTTCTAGATGGTTAGTATTTGATGATTCATTATTACTAGAATGAGATGATTGATGGTTGCCTTGTGCTGAGTTAGTATTTGGCGATTGGTAATTGTCTCGTATCGGGTTGTTATTTGATGATTGGGGATTATCTCGTGTCGAGTTGTTATTTGATGATTGATTAGAATCGTTGGGCTGCTTTGATGCATCTTGAGATAGCAAATCATTTAATCTTTGTACCGCAGCTTTCCACAAATTATTTGGCAATTCTTCGGCAGGTATATCATCATCCTGGAATTTTTCTTGACGTTGCTTTTTTACCTCTATTTCCGCGTTAGCGGTTATTGATATTGCCGCATAAAGTTTAGCTGGATTTAGCCACTCCGGGATAGTTATTTGAAAGTCAGCTAGTACTCGTCCATCTGCATCTTTGTAACCAATTAATTCCCCTTTATAAAGGGGTGTCATATCATTAGTCGAGCGCAGTTTAATTTCAATCGTCCCCGATTTTTTCGCATCGCTAAACCCACTCGAACCACCCGTACCCGCGTTGGTGTTGCTGTGGGTGATTAATATCATTGCGTCGTGGGCTTTGCGGGGATTACCGATTACTCCTTGCATCAATTTAGGAGCCGTTTTGGCGCAGGGTTCTTGCTCGCTGTAGGTGGTCAATTCGTCAATGATTACCGACTCCCAAGCATCTTTTTCCGTGCGCGTCTTCCAGCGCTCAAAAATGGCTTGGATACCCTCATTAATATTTTCCCAATCCTGTTCCCCACCGTAGATTCGTGCTTGGAGTTTTTCTAGAAATGCCCATTTTTCCGCCGTGTTTTGGTGTGCATGGGGGTCTAATACCATCGCTGGCTTGATTCCCCAGCAGATAAACCGTAACAGTGCCAAAGCTGCGGTAAAGCTGGTTTTACCACTGCCCATGTCCCCAGAGACGATAACAGGTTTAAATTTGAGGGCTTCGAGCCAGCCATTTTCGTGTTCTTTGATTAATTTGAGATAGCGCGAGCGGAGAATTTGTACCTGGTTCTGTACCGGATTTTGGGTGTTATCCCCAGCACTAGCCGATACTTTGTTTTTGGGGTCATTTATCTCGTCCATTGATTGTCCTGGCAATGCTTTGAGTTGTAGCGATTCGGTGAGCATTTGTGCCTGTCGTTCTGCCGACTCCCTTATTTCGGTATATTCAGCTTCGGTGATATCTCCTGCAAACAGGGCATCTCCAAAAGCTCTCCCTGCGTTTACCCGTGCTTGAACTTGCCCGTAATCTAGCCAAGCTTCAAGATTTAAGCGCTGTTGGATAATGCCTTTTGCCCAGAATTCGTTAATTTTGGTGCGGAATAGGGGAATTGCGATCGCTAGTTTACGTACTCTGTCGTTAGCAATAACGGAAACATACCCGAAACACGTCGCAGCACCAAAGCCTAGAAGTGTTTTGTAGGGGTTGTAGGGTGCATCGTTGACTGTTTTTAGGTAAGGTTTGCCGTAACCGTCTTTCTCGGCGATTTCTTGGGGTAGTTTTGGTAATTTACCCTTTCTATATTCGGGATTGGTGGGTAAAGTCTCGCCGTTTGCTTCTACTGCCCAGGTGGGTACTAGGTAGTAGTTCGATTTATCGTTTTGAAGCTGGTTTAATGCTTCCGATGGGGTGGGAACGCGGTATTTGGGTTTGACGGGCTTGGGGGTAAACCAGCCCATTTTCTGGGCTTGCTGCCAGTCTTTTAGTTGTTGTTTGTACTCTCGATCGAGCCTGAAGGCTTCGTCTCGGTGTTTTTGGATGTGGCTGCGTAGTTCAAAGGGTGTAGGTTGATATGAGTATTCATAGTATCTGATGTCAGTACCGTAGAAGGAACCAGCTAGCAGTAAAGTCCCAATGCCCATACAGCTTAAATTAATCAGATTTTGGCGTGACTGTCTTGGGCTGGGCAGTACCACATCAATCACATCTTGTTCGAGTTGGAATTGTTTGTTTTGTGACATGGTTAGAAACGAAGGCAGAGGAGCCAGCGTGTTGCGCGGGTTTCCCGTGTCGTAGCAACTGGCGTGGTAGAAGAAAGGAAGACAGAAATAAGACAAAAGCAAGACAGACAGGCAGAAATAAGACAAAAGCAAGATAGACGAGCAGAAAAGGGGTGGTGAAAATAACTATCCAGTCGAAAAAGGCTAAAAAGCAGATAAAATAACGTGATTTCGATGAACTTTAACCTCTGAAACCCTTGCCCAGCATGTTTTATGAGAACTAGTAGTCAATAAATTTTTCTGCGTTTGAGTAAGAAAACCAGGATTGCCGTGATTGCGATCGCAATGCCGTAACCCATGTAATCAGGTGTTTTTTGTTGTATTGGGTTTGTAAATTCTCTCTGGGTGCTGTAGTAACGTTCGGTTCCAGCTTTGGCTCTGTCTTCTGCTTGCCAGTGGGGGTGTAGGGCAAAGTAGCCGATGCTGGCAATGGTTGATACACGACTTACTGATTTCCAAAAGTCCGGGTTAAATTCTAGGCTGAAACCTTTTTCTGAGATGGCAATGCTGAATTGTTCAAAGGCTGCGATCGCAGATGTCATCACCGCGACAGCATAACCAATGGTACATACCATCGCGGGGATGGCGATAATCCTGGCGATGGCGAAACTACCCGCCATGATTGAGGCAACAGCAAAGGTACTGGAAGCGACGGCAAGGGTGTTGGCATTTTTGAAAAGGATATCTAGAAAGCCTTCTACCCGTGCGTTGTCTTTGGGAGTTATTTCTGTGAAAGTTGGCTGTGCATCGCTCCCCGATTCTTGGTGTTGAACCGGGGATGATTGCTGTTGGAATAATTGCAGCAGGATATCGTCAAATTGTGGGTTCTGCATGGCGGTAAGCTCCGCGTGAAATTTGCAGCCGTTGAACTAAAAAACTTCATTTAACTTGGACATGAGGAGACCATTTTTTTCAAAATTCCTCAGAATCAGGGTTACAGCCTATTTGCAGTTAATCTGGTTCCATTTGCAGTTAATGTGGTTTGTTTGCAAATAATCTGGTTTCATTTGCAGTTAATGTGGTTTTGAGACCCCCTTATTTGCAGTTAATGTGGTTTCGCTCATTGCTTTGTTAGCAGTTTGAAGCGTGTATGTTTGCATCTCGTGCCAAATATAAGGGAAATCTCAATTCAACCAAGGTTTTGTTTTTAAAGCGATCGCATTAGGCGACCAAAGAAGTTACCGACACCTCGGAAGAAACCACCGATTGCACCTGTGATACCGGACAGGTTAAACCTGCCACTACCGTTAACACCGCCAATTGAACCAGGTACGGTGCGTTGGGGAATGGCTCCCAGGTTGGCTTGGCTGCCGTCGCGTTGAATTGCGGCAAGTCTGGCGGCTTCGTATTCTCGATCCGCTTGGGTTTGCATTGCAGCTAGTTTTTGCTGTGCGCGATCGCCCATTTTGGTAAGTTTATCGCGGTAGGCGATATTCCCCAGCCGCAGGTTGACTTGATGTTGGGCTGTTAACAGGTTGATTTGTTGGGCGTGTTTGACATCAACTTCGGTTAAATCGTTGGCTATTTTCTGCTTTTGCTGTTCGAGAAAGTTCATCCACTGTTTGTTTAAAACCAATGCCTGTCCTTTCATTTGGACTATTTGACCCCCATTTTTCGCCGCCGATTTGAGCAGGTACAGGACGGCTTGGTTGATGTCCTTGGTACCGTCGTAGATGGTTGCGGCTTGTTTGAGGACGGGTTTGATGTTTTTCCGGGCTTTGGCGGTGATGTTGGCGTAGTCGGCTAGGTACGTTGTCGCCTCTTCGTCGCCCATCATGGCTTTAATAATTACATCGGTGTCTAGCCCAAAGATGGTTTGGGATGCGCGGGATACATCGGGTGCGGCAACATGGATTTTGATGCGAGGTTGTTGATTGTTGGTCATGGCGTTTTTCTCATGAGTCGTTAAGGGGAGTGTCCAAGTTTGGGAGTGGGGATAACCCCATCAGTGAGGGATACTGCTGGCGAATGGAAAATCTGACCTCTGACTCGCACGATTTAATCAGGTTTTAAGTGTATTAATAGGAGTGCGATCGCGCGCTGACTTGTCAGTTCGCGCAAGCGCTGTTTCTTGGATGACGGGCTTTTGTCAGTTCGCACTCCTAAAATCCTTCTTTTTCGCCGTATTAGGTAGGGAGTGTCACCCTTGAATCGACGGCAGTATCTTGGATGGTCAAGGTTTTCTAAGAAAGGTAGAGGGTAGAAAGTAGCAGATAGCAGCTTTGTCAAATACTTTCTTCAAAAGCACTTCTGGATAAATCAATTCAGGAGTCCAGATTGAATTCGTCGCTGAATTGTTCGTCTATCTCTGCATCGAGGGAGAGGGCATTTATTTCAGTGCCAGAGATATTTTCAAGGGTATTTCCAAAGGTATTTTCGGTATCAAAGATGCATTCAATACCAGAACTGTCGCCAGAAAAGTCTGTCAATTTCCACGATTCATCATTCCCTATCTCTGCACAATCCTCATCAAATAGGCTTTCCGGCTCGTCCCATGCACCTAATTCTGATAAGCCCTCGAAAATACGTTCTGCTTTTTCACGGACTGGTTCGTTATCAATCGAACTCAGTGCTTCTTTGTTGCCTTGAGCCAAACTCCAGATGATTTCTGGTGACACATCCTCTGAGAGATTGGGTAATAGTTGACCGTGGGCTAATGGAAAAGGGGTATCGTCAATTGTGGTGAAAAAGTCGTAAGGGTTGGTTTCTTGTTCTACCCATTCTCCACCATCTTTGTGGTAGAGGGAAAATTCTGTGATTCCTTCGCACAGAAGACCGATTGCAAAACTCTCTACATCGCTTTCGTCATCAAAGTGATATGTACGTAGATCGGATAGTTCGGGGTGATTGTTGACCTTGATGCGCCAGTCAGGATTATTGGTTGTCATGCGATAATTTCCTTGTTGTCTATTCGTTTTATTGCGGCGGTAGATGACCCCGTTTTTGGGTTTTGGAGCGATGTCTTCGCTTGCTTTGCGTTTACGCTCAATCTTGGCGGAGGAGGCGTTAGCGCGATCAGCTTGCGGAAGGTATCGCTTCTGCATTTAAAGTGGTCAATACCTTAATAGCTGCATTTGCTACAACTATTGCGTGGTCTTGGTTGTAGCAACCGGGATTGTCTAGGGATTCGATTAATTCTTCTGGGATGTCCCAGAAACCCCATTCTTGCTGCTGGTAGCTGATATCAGTTTTTTCGCGGTAAGCCAGCAGTGCTAAGATGCCAATCCCAGCTAACTGTGTGGGGGTGAGAGTGGAGAAAAGTTCTGGGTTCATCTTCAAAACCTCCGTCGGATAACCATAAATGCCGGAACATGGTCGTGTTTATAATGCATTAATCGGTAAAAATGCTTGGAACATGGGCGTATTCACAATCCACAAATCGGTTTATCAAAAGTAAAATCGGTTTCTTGGTCGGTTTCTGGGATAGATGTCGGGACAACCATTTGCGACACAGGTTTAGAGCGAACACCTGTTGTTTCGTATGGAGATGGCAATACCTCCCAGGTTTCTTCGAGATGTCTGCCGTAACGGGAGAACATCACATTAATTAACTCGGTCAAAGTTGCCAATCTGGTGACTTTTAGTAACCGCTCCCCCTGCTCCAATGCAGCATCCCTAAGTACAATCCGCGCTTGGCTCATAACAACATTCCCTGAATCGAAATGGTCTGAGGGCTGGGTGCAACTTTAAATCGTCCGTTGGTGGACTCCTGAATTGGTGTCGCTAGGGGAGCAGAGCCGCCAATAATCAACACTTCCCCTATTTCCGAGAAGTATTGTCCCCATTTTGTCCGCAGTTTGCCCCGAATCTCAGAGAGCCATGCATCTCTGCACTTTTCAAATAAATGGGCAAAGCTGATGCCACTGGTGCCAATAACGAAACTGCCTGATGCGATCGCGTCCATAATCAAGCCCAAATTCTGGCTAAATCCTGTGGTGGGCAGGAGGGCAGCATCAATTTTTTCGGCGAGGGCATAAGTGCCAGGAACAATCGCATCGGCTTGACGATTGAGGGAGCCGTTGGGGGAATACAACCGTCCGATACCAGTACCCCCACCCAGGTCGAGTATCCCGTTTACAGATTTAGGACTTTTAAACAGCCCACTTCTAACGGCATAGCGGTAAGCAGCACGGGTTTCGTCCACTGGTTCGACGTGGTGAACGCTGGTATAAAGACGCTGCCCATTGCGGATAAACTCGTAAACACCTTCAAGTTCCTTGAGCAATGCGAAGTTTTCGGTGTGGCGGGTATCTGGGAGGGCAATACGCAGACATTCGATTACCACGGTATTTTGACCGGGCATTGCCTCTAAAGCTGCATAGATGAAGTGTTTGGCAAGTTCGACTTTGTTAACTTCAAATGCTGGAGTGCCTTTTTGTACTTGAGCTTCTGTACCGATAGCAAAGCGGGAAGTAGTGTCACCATCTTTTATCACCTCGATTTGGACGGATTCATCATCGATTTCTGGGGTGTCTTCCCAAGGTTCTAGATGCTTGATGACTGAGGGAATGGTCATAACTTTCCCTGTGGGGGTAATCCATTGAGTGGTGCGGTTGCCTGCGTCTAGTGCTGCTACTTGTCGCTTTAAAAGGTGGTCAGGCTTTGGCGTGACGTTATACATCGGTGTGGCTGTCATATATTTGTTGGGAGTAAAAATTGCTGAAATATAAGCTGCACAAAGATTTGACATGGTTGCAATCAGTTGCAGCTATGCCGAAGGGAAGACGCGGTGGAGTTGAAGTTTAAATTTTTAAAGATTTTGCAGACTTGGTGCGTCTTATCAGTTAGGATAACACTAACCACCCATAACACACAATCCACCCATTTAACCCAATGACTTGTTTTGCCTTCAAAGGGATAATCAAGTGGATGTCTATTGTTGTGTAAATGTTGTGGTAGAAGAAGCACAAGAAAAACAGGTGAGCTACAAAATGTTTCTACCTGAATCTCTAAGAGCTAAATTTAAGTCCATCTGCGCTCTAAAAGGCACTAGTATGAACGAGGTTTTAGTTCAGTTAGTGCAGAAATGGATAGAAGAAAACGAAAATATCTCGTCTCCTAAGAAGGATAAAAAAGGATAAATGCATATTGCCGAAGTCGATCCGCTTACTTTGCCATCTTTGCCGCTAGGGGAGCGAAAGCAATTACCTAGTTGCCCTGCCATATATTTTGTTATGGAGAGCGATCGCATTTTATATATCGGTAAAACCATTAACCTTGCTCAACGGTTAGCTGTACACAGCAGGCAAAAACAATTCGCATCCTTTGGTGCTATTCATATTGCATGGCATGAGTGCAGCGATATAGATATGTTGGGGCAAATTGAGACAGCCTTAATTAAGTATTTCAAGCCTTTACTTAATGGAACAAAAAATCCTGATGCAAGCAAGAGAGTCAACTTGACCCTTCCCAATCTGGTTTACAAGGAATTACAAGCTTGGGCTGAATATCAAGGTCGCCCAACAGCGAATCTCGCTGCTTACCTAGTCGAATCTGCAATTAGAGAGGCAAAAGAAAAAGGAGAGTTTCGCACATTGAGAAAAAGGCTAGAGAAGGGAAACGATACTGAGTAACAAAGAGTTCGCTACGGCAAGGAGAAATAATGGCTCCAGAATCAATTCCTCCGGTACTTACACCTAAAACTGTTCGTCCCGGCTACCGCTCGCAAGCCGCCGATACAAATGTTGATGCGGATATTTACCTGTTCGCCAGGTTGCGCCAACTCGCACTTAAACAACGAATCGAGATTGCGATCGCGCACAACCGGGGAGTACGAAAACTCTGTTTGGCGGGAATTAAATCTCGACATCGCGGTGCGTCGTTGGAGGAAATCCGCCTGCAATTTGCCCGTGCAGTGCTGTCCGAAAAATTTCCCCCTGGCTTCCAACCCCAAGGAGGTGAGTCATTTGCCGGGGTCGGTTTCCGGAGCCAGTCCCGTGCGGGGGTTCCCAGCAAACTGAAGAGCTCGGAGACTGATGAAACAATATGGATTCAAGACTCAATCAGCTTGGCTGGCGAATTGCACCAAATTTTAGAATTGGTAAACATTCCCTACTACGTTAGTCGTGGTGTTGCGAGTTCGATTCACGGGGAACCGCGATCGACCCGCGATTTGGATTTAGTTATCGAAATCCAACGCGACCAAATCAATTTGTTGGTGACAACCCTGGAAGCGGCGGGTTACTACTGTCCTGAGAAAGGTGCGGTTGAGGATTTGCAACAGGGGCGCGATCGGATGCTTAATATTACCCACACGGAAACCATCGCCAACGCTGACCTGTATGTTACGGATACTTCTGCCTTTGCGGCATCGCAAATGGCGCGACGGAGGTTGCTTGATGTGGAGGGAATGCCTAATTTTTGGTTGATTTCCCCCGAAGACCTGTTATTGCAAAAACTTGTTTGGGGTAGTGGAAGCCAATCTGAGAAGCAATGGCGCGATGTACTGGGGATACTCAAATTGCAAGCAGATTTTCTTGACTATGGATATCTGACTGAATGGGCAGAAAATTTGGGGCTGGTTGATTTAATTAGCCAAGCTTTTACAGAAGCTGGTATTTTGTAACTGAAAATCATAAAAATTAACCAGCGATATCAATGAAAATCATAAAAATTAACCAGTCATCAGTACCACTGGTTGAGTGGTTTACATTTGTATTAGTGCATGTTTAGCTGAAAAAGGGGGTCAAAATGGTGAAAATAGCCAACAACAAACAATTGAAAATTGCCAAAAAAAGCAAGGTTGACAAGCTACAGAAACCATTAAATTTAGAAACTATCAACTCCCTAGATTTTTCATCAATTTCAGTCAAAAATTTTCAACAACAAGATAACTCTCAAACGATGGTAGGAGACACTCCCAGAGGGAGTATCGCACACCAAAACCCCGTAACCCAACCGCCATTATTTCAAACAACTGATGATGCTCCTGTAATGACTTCTCACCCTTATTTATCAGGAGCGCAAGCTTGTTTGGGAAAAACTCTTTGGGATGATATTGAAGGTGTTCCTTGTTTTCGGCGCTTTTTTGGTCAAGGTTTTATCGAACACAATATCATTAAAGAAAATCCGGAAACCAACAGATTAGAACTTATTGCGGGGAATGCAGCTTGGGAGATTATTCAGAAGTTTAACCCAGAAGTTGCTTATATGTTTTTAGTTTTTGCATCTTGTGCCACGGATTTAGAGCAGCCTTGGTCGGGTAATTTTACTATCAAGGGAACTGATTTAATCAAAACTTTTGGTTGGGGTAATAGAACCGATTTAAGCTTGGGTAAAAAGTTAAAAAAGCTGGGAATGATTGCCCAGCAAGTAGCCCATCTAAGTATTACGATTAACCAACTTGACTTGAAACGGATGAAATACTCAGCCGAAATTCAAGCTATGTGGCAACTAAAGCTTCAGTATACAGGTCAATTATCTTTAGTTCTAGAACATAATCATCCATCCAAAATTGACCATGAATTTGATGACCCTACAGAGTTATTTATCACAGTTGGTGCTAATGATTGGGTTAGACCATTTCAGGATTTAGAAAATTACCGTTCGCTATATGAATACGGACTTTTAGCTAAAAGTACCCTACAAATTAACCCCTATAAAAATCCAATTGCTGCGCGGTTAGCAGTGTTGTTAACTATTATGAGCCGAATCAAAATTGATGGGGAATATAAGGTAGGAACATTATTAAAACGGATAGGATTTCTTTGCGAAGAACAATTACAAGAGCTTCAAAGTAAAAGTGGATACGTCAAGAGAATTAAGCTAATTGAACAATGGGATAATGCTCTACTAACTCTACAAGATTTAGGATGGCAAATTAGTTTTGATGTTATGACTTATCCCGAATCAATTCAACCAGTTTGGGTATTGCTCGAAGATAAAGTAAAAGAGAAAAAGAAAGAGGAAGCCCAACGACCTCGCGGCTGGTTAAATGTTTGGCTAGAAGCAAAAATAATCATTAAACCTACAGAAAAAATTCAAGAAAAATTAGAAGCAATTAATGCTCCAGCCCTACCAATTAGCCAGACAAAACCTGACTTTAAACAAAAAAATAAAACTATTCTTACCAAGAGTAAAGATTCCGAAAGTAAAGATTCCGAAATTAAAAATTCCCATATTAACAACAAAGAGGAAAGTATATCTGTAATATCTATAGAAAATCAGCAAAAATTAATTCCTGGATGGGCTTTGGAAGAAGCCTTGAAATTAAGGGGATGGACTAAATCCTATCTTGCGGAAAAGCTGAACTTGCAAAAATCCCTTCCCGGTAAGTGGATTAATGGCAGTCGAAAAATTCAACCCCTTCATTTAAAACAGCTTTGGGAATGGTTAGCACCAGAGCTAAACCAAATTATGGGCAATTGAAAATGCGATCGCTCTTAACTCCCGGATTTTTCACAAAGATTTAAACGATTCGCTAAAACCCTTATGAAGCTTAGGCTTGAGATAAAATACCTCATTCACACACTGTTTTGATTCGTGCAGTATCTAAAACGCTCGAAATTAAAGCTAGATAATATACATAGATTTTTTTCAATTTGATACGAGAACGAATATACGTAGAAGTTAAAGCCGCGAGTGTGACACCAAACGCTGCGTAAAGTCTAAAAGCTTTGGGATGGAAGGATTCTTCACATCCATACAAACCAGGCAGAAAAAGACTTTTCATAGCATCTTGCAGAAAAAATCACATATTCCATATCCACAACCCACTTGTCTACCCCTCCTAAAATCCCCCTACATTCTGTTTACCTCCCTAGAATCGGGTAATAGTTGTCTAAAAGCCAATCCTTGCATTCCAAGTTGAAAACAGCCCCAAACCTTTGCATGAATAAGGTTTGGAGCTTTGTCTAATTGCCTTATATAGTCTATTCTCAATAAGCAAATGGCTGAAAATACCGAAAAAACGTCTGTCTACTTTGCTTATTGACAATAGAATGCCTGAAATATCTGATATACAAAGATTTTTTTAGGTAGACAAGTTTTCTAGAATCCGGTAATGAAACCTCTAGAATCCGGTAATGAAACCTCTAGAATCCGGTAATGAGTTTTTTTTTGAAACCCTTTTAATTCAATCATTACAGCTTTAGTAGACAACCCTAATTAAGTTAATTAAGTTAAGCGATCGCGATTTTTAGGGGTCAAAAAATCGTCATGGTATGAAAAAAGGTTAATCCGTTACGGGATAACCTTTATGAAGATTTATGTATGCATTGCCAAAATAGATGAGAAGCCCTATATATGCGGTGCAAAAGCATTTACCATCCCCAGCCATATGCTTGGCGGTGCGGTTTTGGAGATGCAAAAAAGATTTTGGGGTCAATCGAGATGTAAGATCACTCTCAACAAAACTCTAGTACACATAAAAACAGCCCCCCCTGCTAGTAACAGGAAGGGCGAACAATCTATTAAAAAAATGTTGGTTCAATCTTACCCAACTTTCCTGTCTTTACGCAAGGAGTCGGAGCGATTATTTCCCGAAATCAGATCGGGTAGACGATATCACCGCTCTCCTTCGTTCCACCCCTACTTAGATCGACATAATTTTTCAGACTCTCACTCCCACCATTGCAGCTTCAAGTGGGGTGAGGGCTGATGGAAAACAATACCCTCTCCCCATACCCCAACAACCTTACGGAAGCCGAGTACCACGAACTAGCGGTACTCAGCGCCATCCACCCCGCCATCATCGCGGCAAGCTTTCTCCACATCTCAGGAGAAGAAGTTTACTCCTACCTGTTCTCCCTAAACGTCCCCCGCAAAAACGCAGGTAGGGTAACGGACGGGTTTTTAAGGCAGTACCAGCACGCCGAACTTGGTGGATTGTGGATTAGCGGACTAGACCCCCTCAATAACTGGCAGCCGATGGAATGGGGACGCTTTAAACCCAGCGTTCCCCGCATTGACCCATCCAAAGGCAAACCTGTCAAATACGAATCGCCACCCAAAACACCGAACCGCGTCACCTACTTCGATATTCCGGATTGCATTTGGGATTTAGTCGCTTCTCGGTACAACATCAAGCGCTACCATTCATCCCTAGCGCTGCGGTTGCAAGACAGATATCCCATTGAGAGTCGGGGACAAGGGGAGTGGGAGACAAGGGGAGTGGGGGGAATTCCACCTCTTCCTCCTTCTCTCTCCCTCCTCGTCTTCTGGGAATGGGTACAAAAACACCCGGAAATCCCCATAATCCTGTGCGAAGGGGAGAAAAAAGCAGCCTGTTTGTTGAGTTTGGGATTTGTGGCGATCGCCTTACCTGGAATTTGGAACGGACGGGTGGGTAAAAAGGACTTCGATGAACGGCTGCACCCGGATTTGCTGCCTATGGCACAACCGGGACGGGAATTTATCATCCTGTTCGACTACGAAGAAAAAACCAAAACCCGGTGGAATGTGTTCCAAGCCACCCTACGCACGGGAAGGGCAATAGAGGCGGCTGGAAGCGGCTGCAAGGTGGCTCAACTTCCTGGAACAGAGAAAGGGGTGGATGACTTCGTTGTTGCCCGTAATGAGGCTTATAGAGCCGACATTTCTCAAGCCCAGAAATCTCAAGCTCAGAAAAAAGATAGCGATCGCTATTGGCTCGACGCTCCTGGGAAGGTGGAGGATGGGAATACCCTCCTGACCGCCATCATCGACGATGCCAAAAATTTGACTGATTACCGCAATTCATTTTTCCAAAAGCAGCGAGGATTATCGCGTAAATACAACGCAAATATTACGGTAAATGTCAAGTATTTGACCCAAGTTCTTGGTTTTGAAAATCTTGATGAGGAATTCCTAGAATTTGTCGATTTTGAAGAGGCATGGGAAGGCAAGTCGGGACAATTCCCGCAGTATCCAAGGGACAAAAATGCTCCCGATTCTCCTAACTCGCAGTATCCAAGGGACAAAAATGCTCCCGATTCTCCTAACTCGCAGTATCCAAGGGGAAAAAATACTCCCGATACTCCCAACCATGAACCCCACAGTCGCAGGCATCAAGACAAACATCGAAGGAGACATAAACCTGGCGAAACTGCCCCAGAGAATCGTCAAAACGGTACGTTGCGTTCAAAAAACAAGTTACTAATCCCCCAATCGGGTTTGGTAGCCTTGTGGAGCGATATGGGCACCGCAAAAACCGAATTTATGCGACAGTGGCGACTCCAAAATCCTGATGTCAAATTCCTCAATAACGGGCACAGGGTCAATTTACTCAAAAACCTTGCCAATCGTCTGCAAACAGCTATTTATTCCGAACTCAAACAGGGAGAATTGGCGAAGGTGATAGCCTTGAGTATTACGATCGACAGTCTCCACAAGCTCAACACCCAATACTTAACTTATGGTTGTGTATTTATTGACGAGGCTTGCCAATACCTAACCCACCTCCTATTCAGTTCAACCTGTAAAGAATACCGGAGAGACATTTTATATGTACTGGAATATGTCCTGTATAATGCCAAACTGGTAGTTATCGCCGATGCCCACATGGATGACATTACCTTGGACTTTTTCCGGGCAATGCGTCCAGAGGGGGAAGTACCTTTTATCGTCAAAAACAATTGGAAAAATGGCGATCGCAATGTTTATTGGTATGAGGGGAATAATCCTTCTGCGATCGTTGCCAAAATCTCGGCTGCAATAATGGCTGGGAAGAAAATTATGGTGGTTTCTGATTCCAAGAGTTTTGTTAAAAAATGCGAAAAACTCTTTAACAAACAGGGAATTTCTCTTAGTGAGGTAGTCAAGAATGAAAATTCTGCCACGACAAAAGTACAGGACAGCCAGAAATTAAATTGCGATCAAGATACTAAAACGAAAAATCTCAATCATCAAAATAATCATGGCGATTCCAAAGGCGAAATAGAAAATAATCTATTACCAAATCAAAATCCCTCCGCGACCAATTTTGACAACCATCAAAGTAATCATGGCAATTCCAAAGGTGAAATAGAGAATAATCTATTACCAAATCAAAATCCTTCCGCGACCAATTTTGACAACTATCAAAATCATCATGGCAATTTCGAAGGACAAATAGACAATAATCTATTACTGAAGGAAAATTCTTCCACAACCAATTTTGACAACTATCAAAATCATCATGGCAATTCTAAAGGTGAGATAAACAATAATCTATTACCAAATCAAAATACTCTAAACACAGAAAATCTCAACAAAGAAAATCTAATTCATCAAATAAATTACGATAAATCGACAGGAGAAATAAACAATAATCTATTACCCAACGAAAACACTGCCAAAACAAGAAATCTCGATACCCATCAAAATAATCATGATAAGTTGACGGAAAGTATAGGCAATAATCTATCTAAAGATAAATCGATAGAAAAGACAGAAAATAATTCGCCATTAAATTCAGAATTAACTTCAGAATTAACTTCAGAAAATAGCGAATTGCCAGCCAATCTACGTGTTTGGTCAATACACTCGGATAATTCTGGTAGTAAAGAAAACATTGCTTTTATTAAAGACATCACCAACGAAGTCAAAAATGTCGATGTTCTCCTGGCATCCCCCAGTTTGGGAACGGGTGTGGATATTCCCGAATACCACTTCGATGAAGTGTTTGGAGTATTCCTCGGTGCATCTCAAACCGCAACCGAATGCTGTCAGCAACTATACCGCTATCGTCCCAACGTACCCATCCACGTTTGGGTAGCACCACGACCACCCTTTGGTTACAAAGAAACCAACCCCACGAAAATTCGCGAAGACTTACTCGAAAAAAATTCTTTGTCTGCATTCCTGATGAAAATCGATCGCGAGACAGGTAAGCGGGGTGTGGAAAAAGAATGGGCATTCGATGCCTACTGTCAGCTACAGGCTGCCCGTAACCAATCCCTAAATAATCTGCGGGCTGATTTGCGAGATTTGCTGACCGATATGGGTAACAAAATTATCCCAGTTGGTGAGGAAGACTCGATTGAGGAAATGAAGAAACTCATCGAAGCTGGTAGGAAATTAGATGAAGCACACTATACTGCGGTTGCTGAGGCTGAGGATATTACCTTACAGCAATATCGCACCCTCAAAGCCAGGGATTATCTCCAACCCCAACAGGTTTTCCAATGCGAAAAATTCCGCATTAAAGATGCCTACGGAGTTAAGGAAGTTACCCCCGAATTGGTCAAGAAAGATAATAACGGGGTATTGATTAAAGCGATCGCAGCTCTCGAAGGTTTACTTGCCGATTCGGAGGGGACAATTGTGGAACCTTTGACGGGGAAACAGTACCCAGTGCCACCAAGTATCGTCACAGAACGAGACCACCAGGAGCGATCGCGCTTACCCCTATGTTTCGATTGGAAAAACCATTCGGTTACTTGGTTGGCGAGATACACGATTGGCTTAACCTCCATCCTACGACGATTGGTGGATGGGGAGAAATTGACCGCAGCCGACCCGGAATTAGTACGAATGTATGAAATTTCCCTCAAATGTGCCAGCCAAATCAAGTCAATTTTAGGGTTTACCATTCACGAAAAATGCGGTGGACCAAAGTGGTTGTTATCGACATTGCTGGAACAACTGGGGTTGAAAGTTAGCAGTAGCAAAGAGGGTGCTAGGGGCAAACAGGTTTTACATTTCTCCCTGGCAGAAGAAGAATGGGAATTTGCCAACCAGGTAATTAAGCATCGGCAAAACAAACGTGCCTTGAAAGAAGAGCGTACCCGTCAAGCTGCCGAGGAAGCTGCCCGTCATCAGGCTGGAAAGTATAACCAGTACGGGATTGACCCACCTCCTGACCCCGTATCGACCCCCCCCCCTAATGCTATAGGGAAACCCCCACTGGGAGGGGTAAATACTACCAAGAATAATGGGGTGGATTCTACCAAAAATAGTCGGATAGATTCTTCTAAAGGGAATAATTCCTCAAACACAAGCGATAATTCCCCATCTATATATGAAATAGGTGGAGATTTGGAACCTCACGATGGGGACAGCACCCCAATTCAAACCAGCCTGCAAATGTTGAGGGATGCCATTGTTGGGGGTGTGGAAGCGGTAAAAGCAACTATTTCTCGTTGGAGTTGCGATCGCTGTCAAAGTTGTCGTTCCCAGATTCAACACGATTGGCAAATTTGTCCATTTTGTGGATGCCTAATTGCTACCCTTCAGCAGACTCGTCATTGTATATGGGTGGATATTTATGGCATGAATCTGAATACCCAAGACAATAAAACGCTGCTAGAGATATTAACAGATTCACTGGCAAAAGTTTTTAGTGCATTTAGAAGTATAAATGTCTTTTTGACTTCAGATGCTCCTGATTCAAAAGAGTGGGGGCAAGACTTTACTCATGTTTATATTTTTGCAGAACAGGATGCTGTAGATTATCTAGGAATTGCTAGTTTCAATCATAACAGTGTTACAGACCGTGCTGCTGTTCGTATTGACAAAATATTAAGTGTATCTTATCAGGCAAATTTAAATTTGAGTCAATTATCTAACTTACTAGCTAATACTATTGCCCATGAAATAGGTCATACATTGGGTTTAGACCATTCCGAATTACCCACAGATGTAATGCATGATGGACTTGACCATCGAATTCACAGCTTAATGCCGCCTTCATTTCATGCCGAGCAAATAATTTTGATGAATAAGGCTATTCACAGACATAAACAACAATCAAATAAATAAATAATTACTGATGATTAATAATAATAAAGCCAAAGATGGCACATCTTTGCCATTTCAAGGACTCTCTTCGGAAGAAGTTAAAATAAATCGGCAAAAATACGGTATTAATATTTTGACTCCACCGAAAAGAGAACCTTGGTGGAAACTATTTTTAGAAAAATTTGAAGACCCTATAATTCGGATTTTGATGATAGCAGCAGTAGTTGCTATTACTGTTGGGATTATTGAAGGTGAATATGCAGAAGGTTTGGGAATTATTGTTGCAATTTTATTAGCGACAACTTTAGCTTTTGTGAATGAATATAAAGCTTCCCAAGAGTTTGATATTCTCAATTCAGTTTATGATGAAGTTAGCATCAAAGTAATTCGTGACGACAGTTTTACAATAATTCCGCGTAAAGATTTAGTCGTAGGTGATGTCGTTTATCTCGAACAAGGTGAAGAAGTTCCGACAGATGGAGAAATTTTAGAAGAAGTCGCGCTAGAAATTGACCAATCTAAAATTACAGGTGAAGCCGAACCTATTAAGAAATATACTCAAATACAAGCGGTGGCTTTGGGTATTGATGAAGGAACTTACCCCGCGTATCAAATTTACCGCAGTACTCTTGTCGCTCAGGGTAACGGTTTTTTTCGAGTGACTGCGGTTGGTGACAATACAGAAATTGGTAAACTAGCGATCGCAGTGGCAACTGTAGAAGCTTCTGAAGACACTCCACTCAATCAGCAACTCGAAAAACTTAGTCAACTGATTGGTGTAGTTGGACTTGGATTTGCGGGTTTAACTTTTATAGCGCTACTGGTGAGTGGATTTGCTAGCGGTGAGTTAAAGTTAGCTGGACAACAATGGTATATTGTCTCTTTACTAATTAGCAGCATATTGGTAGCACTTAGTCGTGTTTGGCTACCTGTAGTTTACGATGGCTGTGCCCTTATGGGGATGAAGATTGAAGCACCTGGATGGCTAGAAAACGACAGTTTAACTAGTTGGTTGAAAACTTGTGGTATTGCTGTTGCAATTTTTGTGCTTGGGGTTGGTTTAGGTTATCCCTTGGGATTTGTTCCGGGTGCTGTAAATAATTGGTTGCCTGGTAATGTGGTCAAAGCATTACTTCATTACTTTATGGTGGCTGTAACGATTATTGTTGTTGCTGTACCCGAAGGATTAGCAATGAGTGTAACTCTCTCGCTTGCTTATAGTATGAGAAAGATGGCTGCTACTAATAACTTAGTACGAAGGATGCACGCTTGCGAAACTATCGGTTCGGTTACAGTAATTTGTTCCGATAAAACTGGTACTCTCACCCAAAATCAAATGCGGGTACATGAAGTTGATTTTCCTTGCTTGAATTATCAAGATGGAGCCAGGATAATTGCGGAGGCTATAGCTGCAAACAGCACTGCCGATTTGGAAATTAAGCCTCTAGAAGATGCACGTCCAATCGGAAATCCCACTGAAGGGGCTTTGCTGTTATGGCTTGACGAGCGGAAACTTGATTACATCGCTTATCGGTCTAACTTTAACATCAAAACCCGCCAACCGTTTTCAACCGAGAACAAGTATATGGGGACTTGGGGGACTTCTGCTGTCACTGGTGAAAACGTACTTTATATCAAGGGTGCGCCCGAAATAGTTCTGGAACGCTGCAATACTATCTTGACAGTCACAGGAAAAGAACCACTCACACAAGAGAGTTTGATTGCTGCTGAGATCAAAGAATATCAAATGCGCGGAATGAGGACGCTAGGGTTGGCTTATCGCGTTGTTGATGGTCTTGGAAATACAGACATTGACGAGATGGCTAACGAGATGACTTGGTTGGGATTTACCGCAATTTTAGACCCTCTGCGCGAAGATGTTCCCAATGCGATCGCAACTTGTTTGGCTGCGGGAATGCAAGTAAAAATAGTTACAGGTGATAACTCAGAAACTGCTAAGGAAATCGCCCGTCAAATTGGCTTGTGGAACGAACAAGATGATATAAATAATGGCTACTTTCATCTGACGGGACAACAATTTGCCGAGATGAGTGATGAAGAAGCGCAAATTGCTGTATCAGAGTTAAAGGTACTCTCCCGGGCACGTCCGCTTGATAAACTCAGGTTAGTAAAACTACTACAGGAAAGTGGAGCTATAGTAGGGGTAACAGGTGACGGTACTAACGATGCAGCAGCACTCAAACAAGCTCAAGTCGGTTTAGCGATGGGTGGTGGTACGGCGATTGCCAAAGAAGCGAGCGATATTATCTTGTTGGATAACTCTTTTGGTAGTATCGTTAGTGCTGTAATGTGGGGGCGATCGCTCTACAGTAATATTCAGAAGTTTATACTTTTCCAACTCACAATTAATGTAGTGGCGTTAGGTATTGCATTATTAGGTCCATTTATTGGTGTGGCTTTGCCTCTGACTGTAACCCAAATGTTGTGGGTAAACCTAATTATGGACACTTTTGCTGCGTTAGCTTTAGCAACCGAACCACCTCATACTAGCGTCATGCAGCAAAAACCGCGCAAAGCTAAAGCTTTTATTGTCACACCAGTAATGGCAAAAAATATTTTAACCACTGGAATTGCATTTTTGATTTTTCTACTGGGCTTTTTACGTTACATGCGTCGAGATGGGAAAATCGATACCTATGAACTGTCGGTGTTTTTTGCTGTATTTGTAATGTTACAATTTTGGAATTTGTTCAACGCTCGTTGTTTGGGGTTGAAACAATCAGCTTTTACTGGTTTGTCCAAAAATAAAGCATTTGTTTTAATCGCTGTCAGCATTGTTATTGGGCAAATACTAATTATTCAGTTTGGTGGTTCTGCATTTAGAACTGTACCTTTATCTTTGATTGACTGGCTTGTTATCACTTTTGGAACTTCGATAGTGCTGGTAGTTGGAGAATTGGTGCGTTTTTTGGGGCGCATGACAACAAAAAATAAATATCACGTTGCTTAAAGCTTAGTAATAAAAATTTAATTTCACCAAGTAGTAAAGCATAAATCTAGGTTTTATAAGTCTTTGAGAAACATGGTGAGAAATGCGGGATTACTACTATCATTTCTAAGACATAAGGTTGGTTTGAGGCAAAACCAACCTCATTTTTCTGTTTAATCCCGGATATTATTGTAGTGCGATATTATAATAGAGCGACAGAAGGGCGAGCGAAAGTCTATCGCATAGCTTTTTGTGGAAAATCGTATACACAATCATGAATGTACAACTTGTAAACTCCTTGGTAGAAGTGGTACTAAACCTCTCCCCCGAAGAGCAAAAACTCTTTCAAGAAAAGCTTAGTAATAAGCATTTAACGTTACGAACCAGTAAACCTCAAACATCATCAGAGAGATTATTACTTTGGCAGCAGTGGATAGATACAGCACCAAAAAGCTATGCCAACCTTTCTGATGAAGCTCTGCGGCGAGAAAATATCTACGATGATGAAGTATGAGCAATTATCTATTAGATACTAATATCCTGTTGCGCTCCAGGGATATAGCTTCACCCGATTACAATCTTGTCGATCGCACAATCAGGTATCTAATATCTAACAACCATCGCTGCTTTATTACATCTCAAGTTTTAATTGAATTTTGGGTTGTAGCCACTCGTCCCGTTGCTGTAAATGGATTGGGATGGACACCAGAAGAAACCGAACGAGCAGTGCAAATGCTCATAAATCAGTTTGAGTGGCTGGAAGAAACACCAGATATATTTCGCCTTTGGTTTAGTCTCGCTACAACTCACAGGATTTCCGGGAAACGTACCCATGATTTACGCATACAGGCAGTAGTGCTTGCCCATAATATCAGCCATATTTTGACTTTAAACCCAAAAGACTTTGTTACAGTCGAAGGAATTACTATTATTCACCCCAATAGCATAAACAGCTAAGGAATGAGATGAGAGTGCGAAACCCTTTTCTTGTCGCAAGCATTTCTGTTTTATGCCCATATGATTAGGAATATTAGGATAAAAAAGTGCCGTTAATCAAAATACCAAGATATTATCTTGTATCTCAGGATGAAGATTCAATTACAGTAGATGTACCAGAGTCAATGCTGTTACATTGGAAAAGGGACTATGAAAAAATTACTAAAGCCAAAGGAATTTTAAAGGATAAAAAAGAAGTAATTCTTGCTCAATTAGACACTCTTCGCCAGGAGTGGTAAGTATCACTTTTTTGATGATAATTCGTTCAGCTTTCTCCACAATGTGCTAACCTATATCGTCATCAAGATTTTAGTTAAAACAATAGCTCCATCCCTAAAATAAATCTGACTTTTCACGGGATGTGGCAAGTCAGTAAAATAAACAGCACCAATTTTCCCATCCCCAGTTATCTTTAATGGTAACGGGGCAGGCAAACAAACTTATGAGCCGAATCATCGCAGTCTTTAACCAGGCGGGAGGTGTTGCCAAAACCACACTCACCCAAAATCTGGGCTACCACCTAGCACAACTAGGTCATCGCGTTCTGCTCATCGACATCGACCCCCAAGCTAGCTTAACTATATTTATGGGCTTGGTTCCGAGAGATTTAGAGCAAACCGTCCACAATGCCATTGTGGAGGAACAACCCCTGCCAATTCATGAGGGAATTCATGGTATGGATTTAGCCCCAGCCAATATTTCCCTCAGCACGGCAGAAATGCAATTGGTTAGTGCTTCCATGCGGGATTTCCGCCTCAAAGAAGCCATCGAACCAATCGAATCAGATTACGATTTTATCTTGATAGATTGCCCTCCCAGCTTGGGACTGCTTTCTTACATCTCCCTTGTAGCCGCCACCCACGTTCTCGTGCCATTGGAAACCCATTTCAAAGCCTTTGAGGGCACGAGCGAACTATTAAAAACCGTGGCTACAGTCCGCAACAAACCCAACCGCAAATTGCAAATAGCCGGGTTTGTGCCGACAAAATACGATGCCCGTAACTCCCAGGACACTCGCACACTTGCAGCCATCACCGAACAACTAGCCAGCGCCGGAACAGTCTTTGCCCCCATTCCCCGCTCCACAGCGTTTGTTGATGCATCAGAAGAACGAATGCCCCTAGCAGTGTACGAACCCAAGCATCCATCCGTTGAAATCCTTAAAAAAATAGCCGTTAGCCTAGAATCCTTACCATGAGACGTACTAAAGCCAGCCAACCCCTCAAAAGCAAAATTGAAGTTCCTTGGGACACCACAGGCATCAAAAATGCCGATTCTTCCCAGACCATCCCATTAGACCAGATTCATCTGCCACCAACCCAACCTCGTCGTTATTTTGACTCAGAGGCATTAAAGCAGTTAACCGAATCCATTAAACAACATGGCATCCTCCAACCATTGTTGGTACGCCTCATCGATGGAGAAAAACACGAATTAGTAGCAGGAGAGCGCCGCTATCGTGCTGCTAAGGAAATTGGATTAAAAGAAGTCCCCGTCGTCATCAGAGAATTAGATGACAACGCCGCTTTTCAACTGGCACTAATAGAAAACCTATTGCGAGAAGACCTTAACCCAGTCGATGAAACTGAGGGAATTTTGCAATTATTAGCTCTCAAACTCAATCGCAGCATTAACGAAATTCCGCCATTACTGCGCCGCTTGCAACACGACCGCAAAGCAGCAAGCAAGTCTTCCAATAACGTTATTGGAAAAGATGGAAGTGATAATTTATCGGCTGACAATAACGTTATTATCAAAGACCAAAAGAACAAGCAGGATGGCTCAAACGTAGTAAATCCAGACATGAAAATAGTTGAAGAAGTGTTTGAAGGCTTGGGCTTAATGACCTGGGAATCCTTTGCTAATAACCGCTTGCCCTTGTTAAACCTCCCTGAAGACATCCTTGAGGCACTACGAAAAGGTTCTATTGAATATACCAAGGCTAGAGCGATCGCAACCATCCAAGATAAGGATGAACGCATTACATTTTTAGAGGAAGCCATTAATAAAAACTGGTCATTAAGCGAAATCAAGCAATATATCAGCGAGAATAAAACCCCAAATTCCACCCCAAAAACCGAGTCTCACGATTATAAAGAACGTTTTACTGCGGCGACTAATAAGCTGAGAAAATCGCCTATTTGGTCTGACCCTAAGAAGCTTAAAAAAATAGAAAAGTTACTTATGCAATTGGAGGCATTGACAAACGAAGCTTGAAATATAAACGGGTGAGAGAATCAAGTTATACCAATTTGAAAAAGAATGCGATAAATGGATGTGGAAACTCCACCCGGCTTATATCTGCCGCTACTTCTGGGGAGGGGACTCAGGGAAAAGTCCCGTTATACAAGTCTGTGGGGAGTCATCTGTTGCCTAATTTTAGAGAATTGGTACAAGTGAGGAAATTTACGGGAAAAGAAAATAATGAACATCCAACTCAAGCCCGAACAAGAACAAATCATTCAAACACTAATTGCGACAGGAAAATACATAAATGCGTCCGAAGTTATTAGCAAAGCATTGAAATTATTAGAGGAATGGGAAAAAGGCTATGAGGATTGGGTAGAGGAAACCCGCCAAAAAGTTGAAATCGCTGCCGAACAACTGCAACGAGGAGAAGGTATTGACGGGGAAGTGGTTGTCGAGCGACTGCGGGAGAAGATTTGTAAAAAATCAAGTTCTAAACAACCAGAAGTAAACCGTTATGCCCTGCAAGGAAAGGTATTCCGTTATGATGAACCAACAGAACCCGTGGCTTTAGAAGATTGGGAAGTTTTGTAATGATGGTAATAAAGAGACGAGTTTTACTTGGCGATCGCCTATATTCAATCTATGAGAAAGGATAAGTAAATTATGTTAGATTTTGACCGTATTACCTTCGACCCACGTATTATGGCTGGACAAGCTTGTGTTCGAGGAATGCGAGTTCCAGTTTCATTGATTTTGAATTTGGTTGCAAATGGCAAAACTGTGGCTGAAATTATAGAAGATTACCCGTATTTGGAACCGGAAGATATCCAATAATCATTGATGTATGCTGCATGGTTAGCACGGGAGCAGGTTTACCCGATAGTTGCTGAGAAAGGCGGATGAAAAAATCAACTAACGTTTAGCACTTTTGCTAACTATATATAAATGTTAAAAAAGTTGTGGAAAACGGTTTATAACTCTGGGATATTGTCGAAAACCTAGAAAGAGTACTAAGTTAGGAGAAAGTACCAGTTAGTACATAGTTCCCGCGAGTATCCCATGCTAGAGTTGGAAAAACTTACCCGGATAGTACAAGCCTGGTTAGCTTATATCAGGCTCGAAGAATTGACTCAAGCGGAAGTTGATCGCGGGTCGGATTTATACCCAAAAGTCGTAGATAAGGGAGTGCAGCTTGTTGGTAATAAGCTAATGTTGGATGGCGAGGTATTTAAACAAATCCAGCAACAGCAACAAGCCGCAGCCAAGAGGGGAAGACCGAATGATTTTCAAATGGCTGTTACTTTCCCGCAAATCTATCTAATTCAAGGGAAGGGGAAGGAACAAAAGCTAAAATATCTACCTCTCTTCACGGTTGATATTTCGCCAATTTTTAAAGGCAATTATCGTAAAACTGGCTGGGACTTGACCGAATACGAGTTTCAGCCAGTTGTTGTTAATTTGATGCGGTTGTATGGATTGGAGGAGGAGCAAGCCGAATCCTTGGTTGTTGCGTCGGGAATATTGAAATTTTTAGAGGACACTTTTAAAGGGCGATTTGCAACCCTGCGGGATTTTCTCGATTTGGTGGATTTACCAGATGGGAGATATAAAACATTTCGGCAACCATATTTACTGCGCTGTGATTTTACTCCTTATAATGCCCTGCTTAAACTCGACTTGCAAACAATTCTACAGCAACTACAAGAAGCACCCCAGCTTTGTGATTGGTTAACGCAGACTCACCCTGCAATCCAATATCTTTGCGGTAAACCACCATCACCCCAGCAGGAAATAATGTTTTTGGGAGCATTCCCTTCCCACAGTCCCGACGAGTATCAAGCCTCTGTCCTCAAACACACTCAAGAGAATTTACTAACTGCTGTTTGTGGTCCACCGGGGACAGGGAAGACAGAAGTGTTTTTGCACCTCGTAGCCCAGCAAATTGTGGCAAGGGCATTACGAATTGTTCGTGGTGAGGAAGATGGAAATAACTTAATTCTCTTTGCCAGTACCAACAATAGTGCAATCCAAAAATTTCTTTCTCGTTTGAATGGTGACTTTTCTAGCGAATCTGCTATTAGAAATTTCGGTGATTTTTTTCCAGAAAATTCTCAAGAGGGTTTAACACAGGTTTCTGCAAAAAGCGATAGAGAGGCTTCTAAAAAGCTTTCTCAAGAGGTTTATACAGAAGCTTTGGCGGAAAATTCTACAGAAGCTTCCATAGCAAAGCACAAAACAGAAAATCAGCTTGAACTCGATCGCCAACAAATTTATCTCCCTGGTGGAAACCAAAGCATTATCCGTCGGGAAACCCTGCCTAAATTACAATCAAGCCAAGACTGGTTGCGAAATACCGAATTTAACCTCGATATATGGCAACAAGCCAAACTCGAACTTATCGCAGCAGAAAACCAGATTCAACAATTAATCGAGCAAAATCGCCTTAATAACAGCCAAAAAAATATCGATATAGAAACGCGATCGCAACTCGAACTCCAAATCCAATCCTTGAATAATGATATTACAGCAAAGAATTCCGAACTACAAGCACTCGCAGAGGAAGGAGCGAGTTTAGGGGATTATATAAATTTCCCCATCTCCGCTTATCAACAAATCCAGGAAGCTTTATCCCAGGCAGAACGAGAACTACCAAAACAATCTGATTCTATTGCCAAACGTGCCTTAGATTGGATTAACGTGACCACCGACAAGTTAGTTTTTAAGCGTCTGTCAAACCGGATAAATGCTGCCGTTCTCAACACCTTGGCAACAGCCCATCCCTTTCAAATACCCCTCGACAGCTTGAGTTTAACCACAGCCCAGATGGAAGTTTCCCAAAAACTGGATTTCTTCCAACAATGGCAAAATCTCCATCAAAAACTAACCAATCTGCAAACTCAACTAACGGGATTAACCCAGCGATTAGAATCCCAGCAAGCAGATTACCAACAAATCCAAAATAAACTCGATAATTACTCCCAAGGGGATTTCTACAGTAGCTTTTACCGCGACTATCACCCACTGCAACTATCATTATCTCAAAAAGCTTGGGCATTTTTACAGCAAGAAGTTCTTCGACGCAAAGATAGCGTTATTCGAGCATTAGAAACCTATGGCAGCGTCTTGACGGGGGACGGGGATGCATTGCTCAAACTGGAAACAGAGGGAGATGCCATCTACCGCGACTTAAGCTTAATTTTCCCCGTCATTAGCTCCAGTCTGCAATCAATACGTAACATGCTGCCAATCCTCCAACTCAATAGCGTGAAACTGGCACTGGTGGATGAAGCAGGTACAACACTCGTACATCAACTATTTCCTTTACTGGTACGCTCCCAAAAGGTAGTAGTGGCAGGCGACCCTCAACAAATTGAGCCAATTGTCAACCTTTGCGACGATAGCATCAAACAATATTTGAAAACCGCCTTTCTGGATATGGGCATGGGGAATGAAGACTACTATCGCTATGCCCCCACCGCCAAATACACAGCCACCGCTTACCATCGTGCTGCTGGTGCTAGCGGTACAGAAGGGGACTTAGGTAACGGCATTATCCTCAGAAATCACTACCGTTGCACCCCACCCATTATCCAATTTTGCAGCCCCAACTATCCCGGTGGTTTGCAAATCCTTTCCAATGGCGATGAAACCGCGACGGAAAAACATTTGCTGGCTTACCACATTGAAGGGAGCCATCTCAACCATACCAACCCTGAAGAAATCGATGCTGTAGAGAAGGCGATCGCATCTTTAATTCAACAAGGCTATAACCTTGAGCCTTGCTATGGGGGAAAAACAATTGGGGTGATGTCCCCATTTGCACAGCAAGCCAACGCACTCAGGTATCGAATTACAAACCGTTGGCGTAACTTTTCCTGGGACGATATTGGCACGGTTCACACTTTCCAAGGTGGAGAGAAAACAGCCATTATTTTTTCCGCTTACCAGTGCCACAAAGACCATAGTTTTTGGTTCCTTAACCGCAAGCCTAATCTCCTAAATACCGCCGTTAGTAGGGCAAGAGAATTGTTTGTTTTGGTGGGCAATCTCAGGGAACTAGAATTGGCAGGTGGCGAAACCAAGCGGTTAGTCGAACATATTCGGCAACATGGGGAAATGCGATCGCATGAAGCGCAGCGAAGTTGATCGTAAAAACCTTGAATGAACCTGTTTCAATATTTGCGAGCGCTTATGTTGGGACAAAGCCTACCGACAATATATATTAGCCCTACAGTCAACCTAGTAACTGGGAAAAATCGGGCGGCAAAGCGGAGGGATTGGCGCTGCTACGATTAAATGTTTTGCTCTACGAGGGATTTTTGATGCAGTGCCAATCCCCGCCCGATTTAGCGAAGCGTTTTCCAGTTGCGTTACGCTATTATCATTTATTGGGTATTGCTTTGAGATTCCTGATACATTTCCAAGCTTATGTCAAAAATTAATCTAAATACTTTCGACCTAACACAACTTCCAAGCGCGGAAGATGATGACTTTGAATTCAAATCAAGTGTTACTTCACATAACGATCTTAAAAAGAAATTAGGCTGTGCCGTATCAGGTTTTGCAAATTCTGGAGGTGGATGCTTTATTGCTGGTGTTGATGGCAATGGGGAGGCGGATGGTGGCTTTCCTTTAAAAATCGGGAAGCAGGATTTGCGTGATTGGATCGATCAAATCGTCAATCAAGTAGAACCAACTCCTAAATATGATATCAAGCTAATACACGATTCAATGGGACGGGGTACTATCCATCCAGATTCAGCAGTTTTACTAGTCATTGTTCATGAAAGTCATGCTGGACCGCATATGGCTCCAGATAATCACTATTACATTCGAGCGGGCGCTCATACAGTTAAAGCGAAACATTTTATTGTTGATGCTATTTGGGCTAAGAGGCATTTCTCAAAGCCACGGTTGACACATTTATTTAGACTAAAACCAGATAAAGCGCAAGCTATACAACTTGGAATTCTTGCTCTTACAGACGCACCAGCAATCGATGTCAAGATTAATATTGTGCCTTTGCCCAAAATGATGCAAAATTGCGAGAGTCTTCTTCCTCTTCAGTCATCTGTTATCGATCGAAACAATCCATTCTTTTTTGATGTAGTAACTTACTTTAAAGCAAAAGAAAATTTTGGAGAGGATGTATATGTTGAGGTAGAGTATTATGACCTCGCTGGAAATTGTTATCAGTATAAACAGAAAGTTGAAGTAACAGGTTCAGTTCCACCAATTTCTATTGGCAATGACTATCCTGCTCAAACGGTCAAAGCACTTGAATCGATTAGTAAGGTTGTGCAAAGCCTTACTAATTACAGAAATACTTACAGAGAAAATGCTGTTAAGCCCAGCTTTAGCTTATCTAAGCCATCGGAGGATACATTTATAACTATCGAGAAGCAGATTCCCGAAATTTTAGCAGCTATGAGAAAGGATTTATGTGAATATCCATTTGCACGCGAGTTTATTATTATACCTAAAGGTGCAATTTATAACGGAGACCCTAATAATTTAATCCTTGAGTATTACCTTGAAGATTATTCTTGGTTAAGAAGCAAACTAAGAATATTAGAAAATCATGCTCTGATTTATGACATAACTTATAACGATGTCCCTCGGTTTGTTATCTCTGAAGAGCTTGCTGCTTACTTAACTAGTGTTTGAGCCTAGCATTGCGTCTACTATAGAGTAATGTACTAACGCTCCAATCCCCGACTTTTTTTCTTTTCCCCTTGGTGAGTTTTTACCAAATTCTGCCGTTCGTACTCCAACAATTCCGTATTCCAATCAGCCGCTTTTGATTGCTTGATAACTGTTTGCGGCAGTAATTCTTTAATAGCCTTCGCCCGATTACGTCCCCCATCATCGTTACCGTAGGCAACAGTAATAGCAGGCATATCCTTGAGAAAATTCAACGGCAAACTCTTGAGACTATCCACCGCCAAAAACATCATCCGTATTTCAGGCACACCCGAACTTACCGCCAAAGATAAAGCACAACAGGAAATAGCATCGATGGGGGATTTACAAATGATAACTTTTTCAATTTCATCCGTAGCCTTACCCCCAAAGTGGAAATAAAACCACCCCTCGGTTCGCTTACTTCCCGACGCATATCCCATAAAAGTATTATCCTCACCCCGCGTCCCCCGCAAAAATGCCCCAGTCGTAGCTTCGTCACCTAGCGATATTGCCCCAGTCGTAGATGATTCTATATCCACGTTAGGCGATCGCGTTACACCCCTACTAGCAGTTTGCGCCGCACCCGTGGGAAGTTCCCGCATTGTAAAAACGGCGTTTTGCTGCTCGTCAGCATAAATCCATCCCTTGGAATGAAGCCCATCGACAAAATTTTCTGGCAGTCCCCTTTTCTCAGTCAAATAATTCTTCGCACCCAACCACTTCGACCTATCCTCCACAGGCAATACAAACTGCGGTGCAGGTTCCGTCGCCACAATTTTAGTCGCTTGTGCTTCCACCTTTGCCCTAGAAGCACGTAATATTCCTTCTTCTCCAAAGCGATCGCACAACCAAGCTAAAGATTGGCGAAAATTACACCCCGTGACGTGCATCACCAAATCAATCGCCCCACCACCACCTTTTTCTGCCGAAAAGTCGTACCATTTAGAACCATTAATATTGATAACCTGCCCTAACCCCTTCCAACGGTTCTCTCCTTTATCAGCTTTATCTAACCCCAAATGCCAAGCCACATCTTCTAAAGGCAAATCCCTTAATTGATCAGCTTCCTGTTTCCAGTAAAAGTTCTCAGACTCCAATTCCTCAACACGGTTTTCTAACTGCTGCCGTAATTTTTCAGAAGCGATCGCACTCCTCGATGCTCGTTTTTCTAACCCAATCATCCTGTTTCTATCTGCTAGCTGGTGATTGACGGATTGAATTGCGGAGTCAGATTTAATGCGTTCAAATAATTGCTGTGCAGTCTCCCCCTGTTTTGGAGCCAATCTATCTAATTCCAGTGTTAAAGGTTCCTTATTTACTGCCTCATAATATTCCTTAACTTTAGTGTGGGTAGCTTGACTGCCTTTTACCCCACGTTCAATTCCCAAAGGTGCGAGTGCCTTAGCATAAGAATCTTGAAACTTAGATAATTTAATACTGGCTTGCCGTCCATCACCCCCAAACATCGCTTTGTGGCTTAATTGTTTGGTTTTATCGTTGAGGGGAACTATATAAGCATGAATGTGGGGAGTAGATTCATCCAAATGTAATTCAGCACGAACGCATTTATCACCAAAATTATCTTGCAACCATTTTTTAGAAGCATTCGCAAAATTCCACATCAAAGAATCATCCCATTTCCCAGCTTCTGATGGGTCATGGGGACGAAAATATTCTGGGGATGCCGAGAGAAATATTTCGCTGCACAGTACTGCATCTTTACGGGGCTTATGTTTAGTATTGTCAGAAATTTTGGCTAAAACTATTTCTTCCAAAGATGGGTCATCGTTATTTCCCAGAATGCGAATATTTTCTTTATGGGGGTCAGCATTTGGTGTATCTTGAAGACGGGCAGTATGTTTTTCGCTGCCGCCCACACTACCCAAACTTTTTAATTTCCCAACGCGCATAATTGCTTTTGCGGTCATTGAAAAACCCCCCACAAATAATCTGGAAATATGCCCCGCAGGGCGAACGTACTTTCACGTTACGAACGAAGTGAGTGATGCCGCAGGCACCCCGAAGGGGCGTGGAAGTGAAGTGAGTTCACTTCGATTATAACGAAGTTGCCCGAAATCGCTTTTGGAGTAGCCGGAGCGCGTGGTCTTAGGAGAATATTTGGGGGTATGGAAGGATTATTGCAATCTAAATAATATCAATTAATTTGGCTTTATCGTGACATTGATTTTAATTTTTTTAAACCTTATAAAGTTCTCAATTCAATGTTCTTGCTGAAATCTTGGAGCAGAGATTTTAATGGGTCTACCTCTATTTTTCTTTGTTTTCCAAACTCGTTTTGGAATTTGAGGTCGAATACCCCTTTGACGTAAAGCTGCACGCTTATCCTTTGAAATGGTCGATTGCAAATCGACGGCAGTAAAGTTGCCAGAACGAAGATAAAGCAGGCATCTCAATTCCCACCCATGCTGTCTTATTTTCAACTGACTTGAATTTAAGTTACGTGCATGTAATTGATTATTATAGTTTGAGATTTCAAATCGAATTTAATTTTCGCGATGCTAAACAGTTTTGGGGACTCGAAGACTTTATGAATGTTGGAAAAAATGCAGTAACAAATGCTGCAAATCTGTCATTTTTCATGGTTAATGTTTCCCAAGTTTTGCTTTCTCACTTCCGTAAACTTAACCCTGATTTTAGTATTACAGACCTTAAGGCAATGTTCCGAGGCTATAAATATGTTGAGGAAACTATAAAACTGCTTCCGGAAAAACCAGACCCAGTTTTACTTGCAAATATTTTTCACAGAGTTACCAATTTAGGGCGTATCTACCCTGCTGATCCTTGTTCTACCAGTTCATAAATTTGGCGAAGGTATTGTGTTTAGTAATAATTATTTTTAGAGGTAGTTACCTTGCAACCTGTGACTATAACTGTTCCTGATATTCTTGGGGCAGATGCACGAACTATTTGTAGCGAACTGCAAACATAAACGCTTCAAACTGCAAACAAGCCAATTTTGAAACCACATTAACTGCAAATAAGGAGGGTCTCAAAACCACATTAAGTGCAAATGAAACCAGATTATTTGCAACCAAACCACTTAAGTGCAAACAAACCAGATTATTTGCAAATAAGCCCAAACCCTTATAAATAAGCATTTTCCGAAAAACAGCCCTAAAACTGTCCAGAAAATAGGAACCAATTCACCAAACACTTATGCCCGGATAATGTGGTTTAATCTGGACAATATCCGTCCGATTAAATTATCAATAAGATTTTTTTCGTTCCGGTCATACTAACTTATTTCTTAAACAGGCAGACACTCTTAAAACAAAAAAACTTGACAGTGTGGGACGGTCAAAAAATCTTTAATTTGGACACTTTCAGGATAATTATAACCAAAAAGCTCAAAATAGCTATGGCTATGGATTTCAGGCTATTTGCAGTAAATTAGTGCTTATTTGCAACGAATATGGTTTGTTTGCAGTTAATGTGGTTTGGTTGCAAATAATCTGGTTTCATTTGCACTTAATGTGGTTTTGAGACCCCCCTTATTTGCAGTTAATGTGGTTTCAAAATTGGCTTGTTTGCAGTTTCATCTCCCGATGTTTGCAGTTCCCTACAATTAGCTACACCCGCAACCGTGACCCGCGTTCTTTCGGCTGGGAATATCGCTCGGATGGACTTTACCATCCCATCGGGCAGTAGTAACAACATGTTTTGCTTTCAACTGTTTTCAAAATAATTGAAACCAAAAATACCACTAAGTCCAAGTATAAATACACACAATGGGTATTTTTCAGCTAAATTCTGCTTGTATGCCCCATTAAGTTGGAAAATCGTAAATATCTTGTGTCCAAAAGTCTTGACAATCGCGTATTGTTATATATACATCAAACAGACAAAATTACTGTTTTATCTGTCTGTGGATATAGAATAATATGTCACCCGTAGTCGCTGTTGTCAGCAAACGCAGAAAACAACTCAAGCATTTAGCGCCCATCGATGCCCAGCAACGGTTGGTGCAATTATGGTTGCACGATAAGCCAGCTAGTACTAGGGAGCGATACACTCGTTTTGCAACAGCGTTTACAGCACATCTGGGTGGGGTGGGTAAGACGATTTCGCAGACGACGGTAGAAGATTTGGTGGAGTTTTCTGAGGTTTTGTACCAGCGCAATTTAAAAGAACCTACCATCAATACTTATATGGCTGCGGTTAGAAGTTTGCTGTCGTTTGCTTACAAGACTGGGTACATCCAATTTAATCCAGGGGCGGCGATTAAGTTGAAGAAGCTCGACCAGCGTTTGCATGAGAAGGTATTAAATGAAACCGATATTGCGTTGATGATAAGGCTGACCGAACGGACGGAATATCGGTATAAAGCTCTAAAAGTTAGAGATGTGTTGATATTGAAGCTGCTGTATGTGGCGGGGATGCGGATTTCTGAGTTAGTTGGATTGCGATGGAAGGACTTTACACCACGCGATCGCACTGGGCAAGTGACGGTGGTGGGGAAGGGGAATAAGACGCGCCACATTTTACTGCCCGAATATTTATGGGTGGAGATGATGGAATATAGGGGCGATGCAGGCGAGTGTGATTATGTTTTTCCTAGTCGCAATGGGAAAAATAAACCGCTTAATCGTCAAAATGTTGACCCGATTATTAAGGATGCAGCCGAGCGTGCAGGGTTGAGTGAAAAGGTGTCTTGCCATTGGTTGCGGCATAGTCACGCGACGCATAATGCCGAGAGGGGAACGCCTGTGCCACTAATTCAGCAAACTATGGGACATGCTGATTTGGCGACTACGACGCAATACATCCATATTCGACCGGGGGATAGTAGTGCGATGCACTTACCACGGGTCTGATTAAAGTATAAATTTTTTGGTACAGTAAATATAAACGGTGCAGTAAGGGTTTGAGACCTATAAAATCCAGAGACTTTTATTGGTACAGTCAAAACCAGCTTTTTCTCCGTTTTTTGATGAAAAGAGCAATTTTATTTCTGTAACTCCTTCATAGCAAGCTTTTCAAGCTTTACGTGGCGGTAAAATG
Organism: Calothrix sp. NIES-4101; assembly: GCA_004296455.1. Lineage (GTDB taxonomy): Bacteria > Cyanobacteriota > Cyanobacteriia > Cyanobacteriales > Nostocaceae > Brunnivagina. The sequence continues at coordinate 12,958 of AP018276.1, read as the reverse complement.
TGTCTTGGCTACTTTTACCCCTTCTTCACGGGCTATATCCAGCCTACAAGCTTGTTTAGGTGTAGCTGCTTACAGAAGTGGTTATTACATGGCTGCTTCAAATATTCCCGAATCATAAATTGGGCGGAACTGGTTGCTACAAAAAGCTTTTCCTAACCTGCTTGAGTTTTATCAAACAGGTCGTTTGAATGGAAAACAGTAATTAATATTCTGCTGTTGGTTAATAAAGATAAATTTATTTTTATGAAAAAATATTTATGCTTCTTCCGGATATTTTATGGAGAAAGCAAAAAGTAATGAAAATTAATGGATGAAATTTATAAAGATTGAAGCATAAACGAGAGTAGATACATTTATTTACTCACAAGTTCCTCAAAATTTAATCTTAGTATTAATTACATCAAAAAGCAAAATTTTCAACTATAACCACTGAATTATTCATTGTGTGTCTGTCTGGTAAGACGCGAGGAAAACCTACTATGCTCGATATAATGAAACGCGGAACCGTACAGGTTGGCAGTCGTACTTGGGAATACCACGGTGATGATAAAGACCAGACAATTTTTTATATTACGCCGCAACCTGTTTGGTCTACAGTCAACAACTTACCAAAGACACAACTCGTAGAGTATAAAACGGGTGACAGCAAAAATGGCAGTGGCTATTGCACATTGCAGGTGCAATTAGGCGTACCCGATGAAGCCATCGACGCAGTCAAAGCCGACATCGCGCAACGGTTTACAGTGAGTGCGCCGCAATTTTTGACTGTGCAGTTTCAAACAGGCACAGTAGTCAGCCTGACCTATCCTGATGGGGAAGGCGGTACGACGGGGATACAGGTCAGCGGCACTGATTTCGCCAACAATACAGCGATTTTTCAGCTTCCCTTGACCGCTGATCAGATGAAAACGCTCAAGTCGACCTTGAGACAGAAGGGCGGTAGCCCTTTCGAGATTCAATACACCATTACCGTACCGGCTGAAATGCCTGCTGTGACGTGCGAACTCGCATTCGACTCGGCGATTGCCCTCAACTATGAAGTCACGTCGCATGAGCATACGCATTGGGCGAGTTCATCCACTTACACTTACGACATCAGTGAAAAGTTGGCGGAATCTAACGCTTCGACAATCACTGTCACCAAGACAGATCCGAATATGTCTGATGACGACGTAAACCACATCAGAACCTGGGGGCAAACCGTTATTAGCAACAACATCGCCAAAGAAGTTGCGGCAGCCCTGGCGCTACAACAAGACGCCAGTGGTACGCAACCGTTTAGCATCAGTCAGGTGGCATCGTTCAAAGAAACCTACCAGGAAAAAGAAGTGGTGCTGTGGCGTTTGCAACCACTGGCGACGCTGCCGAGTTTTGCCGACATGGAGTTAACGCCAGCGCAAATGGATTCGCTGGAAACGACCGTGGATAAACGGCAATTTGTGGCGCAAGTCACACCGCAATGCAAGTTCAAGAGCAGCAACTTGCAAACGCCGAATGCCGTCATCAAGGCGGGCGATTCGCCCTTTATGACGGACGTGAAAGCCCTTGACCATGTGGACGTGACCATCAGCTATCCAACGCTGAAAGCCAGCGAGAGCCGTACGCATACATTCAAAGACAATACGCCTTACACCTGGCAGGCCGATTGGGACGACAAAGCAGGCGGTGTTTATTCGCTGAGTTATGTCGCCGTTTATGCCGACGGCACACAGATCTTAGGCACGTTGGATAATCTCCAGGCAGCGACTTATACGCTCGATCTACAAGCGATTGGCACGTTGAACGTGACATTCGATGCGTCACGGTTCTTTACGAAAAAGTCAAAGGTTGTAGAAGAAGTCACAGTGGATTTCGTCTTCAACATTCCGCAGCAACCCCCTTATCTGGAATCTGCCACTTTGAATGGCTCCCTCACTTTGAATGCCGGCGCGAGCCAACAGGCAACGTTTTCCAGCGTTTTCCCCGCGCCGTTGGCGACCGATTACATTTACACAGTGACTTATAACTTTGCGAGTGGCGTCACTGCCTACCCTTATACGTCAGATGCTAAACAGCAAAACGGCCAATGGGTGCGTCTCGAACAGCCTGATTTTCAGCAAGCGTTCAATGTTGTTGCACAGATGGGCGACGGTACGACGTTTTCAGTGGAGTCAGCAACAGTCAATTTCTATTATAACGACACGCCTTATTTCCCAGATATACCGGGGAGCAAGGCGTTGCCCAGCCCAACACAGAGCAGTCCCATTCAATTAAATTTTCCCTTAGAGGGTAACAAGTCCGGACTACAAATGCAGTTGATCCAGCTTTTCGCCAATACGAAAATGTCGCCCATCACTGTGGATGCCACGCTGATCGCCACCGATGGCAGCGTTACGCAAATCGGTCCGTATGATTTTGCGCCGCAATCGCTGGCAGCGTTGAGCATCAGTTCTACGCATCAGTTCGTCTTTGTCAGTGTAGACCCTTCCATCGTGGATTGGGAGACCAAAAAGTTGAACAAGATCACGGTGCATATCACGCAAGTGCGCTACACCGTCTCTCTTGAGAGCGGAACAAAAAATGTCAAGACGGGCGAAAACGTGCCGGTGCAAACCATTACGGTAGATCCGATCAAAAAGCAAGCCAACAGCTTACATTTTTACGTTCCGAATATACAAGGCGGATTCTCTGATTTGGAATTTGATTGGTATGCAGAATACATCTACCCCACAGGTACGCTTTATGCACACGGGACAGAACAGGGCACGTCGGTCTCTTTGCCCCAGACCGCTTCCGAGGCCAGTCCTCCCAAAAAGCCATCACTCTAGCGGCAAAAGCGTAAGGGCTATACTGCGATACCTGAAGCGCTCTTAGCCCTCGCAACAAACCAAAACTTATTGCACCGACGACATCATGAACGCGATTGAGTATGCCTTACCTGCTGATCTTGTGCGTAGCTTGTCCATTTCACAACGGCATTTTCCCGTAGCCGCCGCGCGGCTGGCCGAGAGCTTGCCGCGTTTGATGAAACCATTGCTGGAAAAGCCTGACGATCCGACGTGCTGGCATCTGAGTTTGCTGACTGACGGCGGTTATCCATTTGAATACACATTCAGCACGTTGAATGACGGCATTCGCTGCACGATGGAAATCGCTCTGCCACGCGAAGCTCCGCTGCGGCGTTTGGCGCAAACGCGCCAGTTGCTCGAAGAACTCGGCTATGCCCTCCGCGATGAAGAGGGGTTCGCCTTCCTGCAATCAGCGCAAACGGGTTGTGTCCTGCGATTTGGTGCGTGGCTTGGTGTACGTTATCAGTCAGAGAGCGATGCTTACAAAGTGTATGCGGAAGTCCCGGCGCAAGGCGCGGAAGCAGCACTGCAATTTCTGAACGCGCGGTTGCGGCGTCCGCTGGGTATCAATGACCGCGCGATCGCGCCGCAAATGATCGGCTGGTATCCGGCGACAGGCATGCTCGAATTTTACTTTCAGATCATGGGGCTGCGGCCGTGGGAGATCATCGCATTGCTGCAACCTTTAGGTCTCGAAGACCGCGGCCGTGAGCTTCTCGATGCTTTCGAGACGGCTTATGGCCGCCACTTCACCCAACGTATGCCGGGGGAAATCTGCGGGTTTAGTTACGCGCTGTCTGACGCTTCGAGGCAACGCGCGTTCTCGCTCTACACCTTTACCGAAAACATGTTTGGTGATGATGCAGGCGCGCGACGCAAGCTGGTGCGCTATTTTGATCGGCTCGGAGTCGAAATGGCCTATTACGAAGAGATGAGCGAGCCGTTGGCCGCCGCGCCCAAAGGACGTACCTATCACGGACTGTTCGGCGTGACAGCGAGCACGGCACAACCATTGATCTCGCACATCGGCTTACGACCTCCACCAGTGAGGTGACGTATGCATGAAGCCGTAGCCGCCATCGGCAAAAAGCTTTCGCCCGGCGGAGCCTTTCTTTCCTCCGTGCGTCTGCCGATCGGCGAAGTCGAAGACCGCAATTGTTTTGTCACCGGCCTAGTGTTGCGCGAAACCGCCACGTTGCCTGAATGCCCGACGTTGAAAGAGTTACGGCGCAAGGCCAGCGCGTTTCTGCTGCGCAGCCAATATCCGAGCCATCCCTATTCGTTTGCGTTTTATCCACTGCGGTCACATCCGTTTTGGATGCAGCAGGCGCTTTATGCCGACGCAGATGATACCTCGGTCATCGCATTGGAGTTAGTCCGCGCCGGGCATTGGCCTGCCGAAGTCCTCACACGCATCATCGAACAATATCTGTTTCGCTACCGCGCGATCGGCGATTTGCGCCACCACCGTAAGGCGGTATGGCAGCCCGAAGGTGTCTTTCTGACTTGGTTTAGCACTGCTTGCCGCGAAAATCCGATTGATTGCTGTGTGAATACGAACGTAGTTGCTTTGTTGGCAGTGGCTGGTTTGGCTGCGCACGAAAGCTACACGGCGGCCTGCGTGATGATCAATGCGGCGGCACAAATGACCGTCGCACAACCCTCGCGGTTACGCGCCTTCACCCCTTATTACCCGCATCCCGTCGAATGGTTTTACGCGCTCGACCACGCCGTGCAGGTTGGAGCGTGCGAGTTGCTACCTGCGCGCGAAGCAATTGGCAGCTTGCAGCAGGTGCAGGAATCCCTGTTTTCAACCGTCCCGCTGTGCTCTGACGCGGTGGGAAACATCGTGTGGACAGCGGAAGTGATCACGCTGGCGCGGCGCTTACGCCATCAAGCGAATTGAGAGGATCAAATATGGTAGGAACGATCAACCTAGCTATGCAGGCCACTTACACCGACAACACAGGCGTGTTGTGGACGTATTTTCAAGACAATGACGCCCCAAGTGTTTATTACATCGTGCCGCGACCGGTTTTCTCGATACCGCAAAACGGCGTGGCGCAATTCCATCTGACGGAATGGGTAGACGGCAACGGCGAATTCCTTTCCGCGCAATGCCAATTGGCGACGATGCTCACTGTGCCGGACGCGGTGATTCAGGCTGTCGGCAGCGCGCTGCAACAAAAGGGCGTCGCCGAGCCAAATTACCAGGCGATAAATTTTCTCGACATTACGAAAGATGGTGTTGATCCCAATCAGGCCTTTCTCAATTACGCCGACGCAGGCGGTATGTTCAGCCGTACCGTGGCGACTACGCCGTCGTTAAGCGGCAATCAAACCGCCGCCTTCAACCTGAGCAGCCTGACTCAAAGCGAAGTGAATTTTTTCAAAGCCTACTTCAGCGGTGCGACAAATGCGGGCAGCGTTCAGGTCTCTTACCAACTCACTGCGTTGGCGCGGCTGGGTACGATCACGGCGCGTGTGCAGTTCGATTCGCAAGCAGCATTTAACTATCAGCGCACTTACAAATGGGTGCGTTCGTGAACTTCAGTTGGTAGGATTCATTATCAGTTTCTGATTTCGGAGCGAGTGTGTATGCCTATCTTATTTCATCAAAACATGCGGCACTTTGGCGGTGGAGCTGGTCCTGTCGCCACCCTGCGAAGAAATGCCTATAACCAAACGCTGGTCAACGGAGGAGCCTTTGCCAATATTGCGAACGGTCTGGGTGTTGGGGTTGGTCCGGTAGCAGTGGCGGGCTTTACTGAGATCACCAATAACGGTGTGTCACAAGGGACTTTAGTCAACTCTTGCACTCGCTTGGGAATTGTTGCTGTGGGAAATGTCGCCTGTGGAATAACGGCTTTGGCACATGGGTCTGAGTTCATTTTTATCGGACGGTCTGCCGGTTATGGGTTGCTTACGGTCGGACGCATCTTGTTCGGCGCGGGACATGGTGGAGTTGTTCTTTTCCATCAACGCGCGGCGACGGCTGCCGCTCTCAATGGTTTGGGCTATCCCATGGGAATGTCAGCGGACTATCGTGGTCTGGTTTACGTCGTGGTTACTGTACCAGGCGGAATTGGCAACATCGCGGTGGGGTTTCTCCACAACTTATACAATTTTATAGCGCAACGTATAACGGTGGCGGCACAACTCGGCAACATGATGAATATGATGGGCCAACCTGCCAGTGGATTAGCCGGAGTCGGAGGCATTGTAGCTCGATATATAGGTGGTGATTTCAATGTGGCTCCGATCAGCCCTCGGGGCGGTTTTACAGGATATTTGGCCGGTCCACCAGGCTACCCACCAGGCGCAGCAGGCGTAGGCACCACCTATAGCGGCAGTATGTACGATTACTGGTACTCCAGCGTTAACGCTGGCGCTGTTCCGGCTGGTGGATATATCGTTCCCTTACCCACTGCCAGTTCCTTGACTCTCGATTCGGGGCCCGGTGCAGTGGCGGCAGGCAATGCAGGTTTAATGTCCGATCACGCCGCCACGATGCTGCAAATCATCTAAACCGCCACACGCTACAAAAAGGAGTTGAACATGCCGCAGGCAAACGTCATGGCTTGGAACCTGGAAAAGCTGAATGAAGACCGTGCTTCGACAGTTGGTGTTAGGCTGATTCAATTCATTGCTTCGGTAATGCAACTGTATAGGATTGATCTGATTGGACTATCAGGCATCTTCGCTGGGCGCGGCGAGAGTTTGGCCGGCATACTTTCCTATGAGTTGAACAATCGCGAGAAGACTGACAACAAGTGGCAAGACCAAACCAGCCCGGCTTTGGGACTGGGTTGGAATGAGCAATATTGCTTTGTCTGGAACAGCCTCAAGTTTCAACCGGCAACGACCCACCTGACAGATAGATTCCAATACGATTATCCGTTACCAGACGGTCTAGGCAAATTTTACGGCTTTCCACGTCTGCGAACTGCGGCAGCGGATTTGCCACCCTATCTAGGCTACTTTCAACTCGTGGGAACGCAAAAATTTTTGCCGATAGCGGTCTTTCATGCGCCTGACTGGGCGCTTGCCGAAGGCATAGCTGTCGAACTTGCCTGTAAAAGCCTCGCGGAGGTTGCGGCCTTTGACCAAGGGCATGGTTGTCTATTGATGGGGACGTTCAATGTACCTGCCAACGACAATGTTACAGTCAATGGCTCGAATGGCGCGAAGGCTTTTGCCACGCTTGCTGGTGCGAACGGGAAATACACTCAAACCATGAACAATCAGCCCAATCAACTCGCCTCCGGTTCTGCCGTCGGGCTTGCCATGGAGAATGCGCTTGCCCAAACCGCCGATAACATCTTCTTCAGACGCAACGGTACGATCAACGGCATTATTTACACCGATGCCAGGTTAGTGAATGTCTTTCTAAATACCTTAGGCGCAATTGATGAGACGGAGCGTTGGACAAAGGCCCCTCTCGGTGCGGCGCTGGCAGCCATCGAAGCGCACGTGTTTGGTCAGAATAGCGTCAGTGCGGATCCAGACGGCAGTTATGTGTTGCTAGGCGATGCTTTCCTCGTTTACCGTTATTGCGTGAGTGGTTATCTGCCTGTCGCAATTACCATCAATTACTAAACACTGGCTTCAATGGCTTTCTTCACTATCAGGACTTACGGATTATTTTAACAGGAGCGACAGATGGACATCGCAATACTGCAAACCACCGTCACTAACCAGTTCAACGCGGTAATGCAAACCTTCAGTTTCGATCCCGTCTTTTATAACTCGACGGCGATCAATGATCTGCTCGCCAACGTCATTGCCACGCAAAGTTGGAACCTGACCGGAGTCGCCGCTCCGCCGCAACTTGATAGCCAGCATCAGACCATCACGGTTTCAGGCACTTGCGCCAGCTTCTTTCAACAAACGAATGCGCCGCTAATGATGGTCTTCTTTCTGGATACCAGCGGGAATGCGCAATTACTCATCAAGCTCGATTTGCCTGGGGGTTGGAAGTTCACCACGGCTTTTGATATGTTGCAGGGAACGATCTTTGACGATGTAGCCATTGTTTCAGGCACAGTACCGAAATACGTGTTTGCTTCATCCGTCTTTACTGATCGCACCCTCGAAAATGGTACGTTCGCCACGGGCATGAATTTTTATGGCATCGTAGCGCCCTCTCCAACCAGCCAAACCTTTGGACATCTGATGCAGGTTATTGGCAAATTTGTTAACACTACGTTGGTTGGCTCACTGAACCTTTACGAAGGTGTGCCCTATATGACCTTGGCGCTCGGACTGCAAAACAAGCTCGATCAGTATTTCCCTATCCTCTCAAATTACCTCAGAATTCAACTGGTTTGCCGCCTGGACGAAACGACCAATGAAGTCGGATTGCTACTGGAAACCAAATTTAATTTCGGCACGAATCAAGGGCTAAATCTTTACACCGTGCTGACACCCGAACCGCTGGGCATCTTGACCCTGACCGGCGAATTCAAAAACGTCGCATTGCCAACGCCCACACAATTTGCCGCCGACTTCCAGAAGCTCATCGGAGGAAACGACCTTTACAGTTCGCTGCCCAACCAATACCAAAACAGCAGCAATTTGTATCTGAAAAGAATCACGCTCGGCATTGGCGTGAGCACATTGAAGCCGGCCATCGTGTCGCTTGAAATCGGTATGCCAGCGGGCAGTCCGAGATGGTCTCTGGGTGATTTTGCCACGGTTTCAGAAGTGGCGTTTTTTGCCAGTGTACAGAACCCCTTTGAAAAGAACACGCGATCTATTTTTGTCTCGGTCGGTGGGCAATTGGCCTTTCCTACGGCCAGCCAGACGATTGACCTGGTGCTCAGAGGCTCCGCGACCTTTACTGTCAACCAATCTGGCATATATGCACTGCAAGCCGGACTTGCGCCAGGTTCGATCTTGACGATTCCCGTTGGCGACCTTGTCAACAAATACTTGCTCGCTGGTAACAGCCTGCCTGACATGACGTTCAGCCAACTTGGCGTGGATTTCAGATTCCAGCAGCCGAAAAACCATTACGCTTTTTATGCAGGTCTGGATAAGAGCCATCCGCTGACTTTTCAGTTTGGTGGCAAGACAGTCTTTGAAGTGTTTTATGCAAACTTGCACGTCGAGAACGATAGCAACAACGGCAATCCTGGCGGCGGCTTGGTCGGCGGCATTCGCATCTTTTCCATCCAAACTGATTTTGTCTATCAAACACCGGGCAATTTCAAGATCACCGCCGTCATTCCCGAATTCGACATAGACATCGCCCAAATTGCCGACGGCTTGCTCGACACCCAATGGCAGTTGCCAAGTTGGATGCCCGTCATCCAATTCCCACAAACCAGTCTCTTCATCGAGCGGCAAGGCACGGCTGCGTCGGCAACATATACGTTCGCCCTACTCGCACAGCCTTCGTTCGGCGATGTCATCGTGCAAGTGCTAAAACAGGAAAGCGGTTGGGTTTTTGCCGGAGCCCTCGCACTGCATTCGCCGAAGATCGCCGCTTTTGACAGCCTGAAAATGCTCGACGGCATGGACACTATGTTCAAAGTGAACGAATTGTTGTTTGTGTTCACTTCGGCCACGTTAAACAACGGCTTTCAATTTCCGCCGAAGATAGACTTCCAGGGTGGTTCGGGCAATAACATTGCGTTGCCGACGTGGTCGGGACAGGTGAAGGGCGGCTTTTATTTTTACGGCAGCATGAAATTGAACATCGAGTCGCAGCCCAATCTCGCGCTTGTGCCCAAAATGTTCAACCTTGACGCCGATCTGATGTTTCAATTGTTGGTATTCATCGGACTCGACCCAACAAAAGATGCCTACGTGCAAGCGAGTGTGAAAGGCAAGATCAACGACACGACAACGATCCAAGGATTCCTTGGCGCGAAGATGGAAGCAGGCGAACCGAGCTTCTATCTCGAAGGTAGCATCTCAACTCAAATCACCGATGGCAGTGGGAAGCGTTCTCTCCTACAAGGGGGCATCCAATTTGAACTGACAGAGAATGCGGCTTTCCTGTCGGCTTTGATGAAAGGAAAGGTGACTTTCGGACCAATCACGTTGTCAAACCTCGTGCTCGTTGTCGGGACAGATTTTGAAGGTATTCCCAGCCTCGGCTTTGCGGCGCAAATTGATTTAAGCCTTTACCACACGACCTTTGATAGTTCCATCGCCTTCTTCTTTGATTCGGGCAATTCGTCGAAGAGCCTGTTTGCCGGTTCGATCAGCGACATCACGCTCAAGAAGATCGCCGACACCATCGTCGGCGAAGTCACCGACGGCGATCAGCCTCCGCAATGGTTGGATGATCTACTGGCGCAGGTTGGTGTGCAAGGCACAGGTTCATTCCCTCTGCCAGCTTCGGTGGCGACCTCACTCGACGACAGCGATTTCAGCGCTATTACTTCAGCTTTCAATCAAGCCGTACCAAACAGTTCCTATAACTTCACGCAGCAAAGCGCTTTGCTGATCGTAGGCAAGACCGATCTCGACCATCCCGGCGTTTGGTATCTCACCGATTTGTCCGGCAGCAACGGAGCGGGCAACGGCGTAATTGTGCATTACGAACTAAAGACGCAAACCGACAGCAGCATCAACGTCTCGCTCGAACCACAATTTTATTACTGCATGCCGCCCGATGGCGGCAGCGTGACGTTGGGGCCGAAAGATGCCGGACTGACTTTCAACGCAGGCGTCAAGCTCGTCGGTCAGTTCGATTTCTTCATGGTGCATTTGAGAGCCGAGTTAGACATCATTCCCAACAAAGGTTTCGCGGCGGATTTATTACTGGTTGATCCGATCATCCTCATCAAGGATTACCTGGAAATTATCGGCAACAAAGACATGACCCGTGGTCCGCAATTCAGTATGTCTACATACACTGTGCAGCGTACCGATCTGCAGACAGGTATATTAGTAACGTTGCCACCGCATTTTTATCTTGATGGCAAAATCATCCTGCTCGGCCTCACAGTGGCGACAACCGTCAATGTCTCGTCCGCTGGAGTGCTAATCGATTTCAAAGCGAGCATCGGCGACGCTTCACTCGGTGCAGATATGTCGGTCAACACGGCGCTGAACCAGACTACCGAATTCAGCTTCGAGATCGCGGCTGACGTACACATCAACAATCCCAAGTTCGAGCTTTTTCACACCGATCTAGGCACTTTATCCATCAATCTCGACATCAGCGCTGGCTTGACCTTTGGTGCCAACGCGAACGGCTTATTCTTCAAGATCGCGGATACGAGCTTTACGATTGGCAGTACGCATTTCACAATTCTCGGCTTCGATCTTGACGTGACGACACAACGACTGACCGATCTGCCAGGCATCATCTATGACGAAGTGAAGAACTTGATTTGGGAATTCTTGCGGTTAGCGGAAAATTGGCTGGAATGGGTTTCGGAAGGCTTAATCACCGGCGTGGAAGACCTCGCGAAAGTGCTGGAAGACGTATACAACATGTTGAGTAGCGTCTGGGCCAACGAGAAACTCGTCGTTGTGGCAGTGTCGGAATCGTTAATAGATTCACAGAGCCTCACGATTACGCTCACACCGTCACAACCTGGTGCAGGCATTACGCAAGCCATGCTGGATGCGGCGTATGCCTGGGCCGAGCAAACAGGGCAATTCATGGTCATGCAGGCCATCGTCAAACAGCTTCAACAAACGCCTCCAGAAAACATCGGCAACTTCCAGGTCAACGTCGTACAAAACCTGGATGAGACTTACTACCTGCAAGAGAACATCAACTGGTTCGCCACGCCAAAGTCCGAGTTACCGTCGCTGGTGTCGCTTGGCTATCAGAATCCCTTCGCGGATTCACGCTTCTATACACAATTAACGGCGCAACGGAAGTTTCAGGTGAACGTTTGCGTAGATGCCGATTTCGTTAAGACCGTGTCGCGCGTGACAGTGACGGTGCGCTACAACGGTGTGAATGTGGGAACACCGCACATCTTCACTTCGACCGCGCCGTATTCCTTTAATGCCAATTGGGACGTGGCAGTCGCGGACAATTACGAAGTGCAATACACGGTCAGTTTCTTGAATCCACAAACACCGTCATTGACCAGCGGCTGGCTGAAACAAAAAGGACTGACACTGGTGTTGCCTATCTCTCGCTCTACTGTTACGGCATCCGTGATAGGTTAAGATAAAGCGCATTTTGTCAATCAGTTAAAATACTCAAAATAATTTAACAATAATGATAATCGCATGTAGGAGTGAGGGAAGGAGGCGAGCGTAGCTCGCCTCCTTCCCTCTTTGTTCGATTATCATTATTAAGCTGAGTTCGGGTTAAGCAGATTGGATAAAACTCAGTCCATCTGAAGGCTAGGCTTCTTCGGTTGGTGGCAATAAGCGATTAATCCACACAGAACATTAACGCAGAAATTAACAGGGCTTCGATGTCTGGAATGTTCGATTTGAGAAATATTTTTGAGTTGGTCGTTAATTGTCTCGATAATTGAACGCTTACGTGACAAAAGCTTGTCATGAAGGCGCATCAGATGATTTTTCATATTACGACGGGGCTTGGCAAAAAATTCAATCCCGAATTCTTTGAAAAGCTTGTCAGCCAGTTCTTTTGAGACATAACCTCGGTCAGCAAAAAATTTTCCAAAAAGCTTGCTCAGTAAATCAGGAATGGGTTTGCGGTCATCAATATTACCAGGAGTCACGATAGCATTTAAAATTTCACCGCGATCGCTAACTAGGGTATCCGCCGAGATATGTGCAAGTGCGATTCGTTCTGGAGAAACCCAGTTGATGGGGGGATTCCAGGCTTTAGTAGAGTAACCAATATATTGGTTGAGTAGGGTGGCCGCCGAGATACGTGCAAAATGGGACACGTTGTAAAGTTTTGTTAAGAAATCAGGTTGAAACCATTGATTTTAGGTTCAGTCGAGCCAGAAATTTTGGAAGCGATCGCTCGATAATTCTGTGTAGCGAATAGTATGTTGAATATTCTTGTGTCCCAGATAAGCCTGAATAGCTCTAGTGTCATGACCATGAGATGCCAAATAAAACCCGCAGGCATGACGTAACATATGCGGATGTACCGATAAAGCTAAACCAGCAAGAGTGCCAGCACGACTAATAATATTAAAAGCGGTGGCAGCAGCCATCGGAGTACC
>AP018275.1 GCA_004296455.1 Calothrix sp. NIES-4101 | reverse complement strand
CTCATATCTTGCACCTAGCTGTGTAAACACGTAAAAGCGAATATAATGATGCAAAATCTTACAGGAAGCAAAGGCTTGTCGAAAGCAAAAAAAAGGTAATTAATAATACTACAAGCTAACTAATACTACGGGTTCGGATGCCAAAATAACAGATGCTAAGATGCTGTACGTTTCAAAGGGGATGACCGCCATGAAATTGTCAGATTTGCATTGGCAACCGAAAACATGAGAGAAAAGGCGTGAAATATCTGATTAAACAAAGCACTAAGAAAATGCTTGCTCACGCCCAAGATTTAGTGTACACCCTCAAAGAACTGATGCCGACGCAGTACCAAAAAGATAACCTAGAAGCGATGTTGGCGTTATTCTTAGAGGCACAAGGACACCCATTACCTGAACATAGTCAGACAAAATCCCCAAGCGCAATCAGTCGATTTTTAAATATCAATCCTTGGTCAACAAGGGAAATGATTCGGATAATTCGCTCTTCAGTATTACAAAAAGTTATCAATTCATTATCGTCATCAGGCAAAGGGCGCAGACCATTTTTACAAGTAATTATTGACCTGACGACTTTAGAAAAACGTGGCAAATTCCCAGAATTTAGTGATTTAATCAAAGTCTATAATGGTAAGCGTGGTCTCCATCTAGTCGTAGTTTATTTGGTAATAGGACAATGGCGCATTCCTTGGAGTTTTCGTGTTTGGCGAGGTAAGGGAACTCCTTCCCCTGCAATGCTTGGGCTCAAACTGGTTAAACGTTTACCTCTTTCTTTAACTCAACATTTTCAAACAATTATTTTAGCTGACACAGCCTTTGGCAGTGTAGAATTCCTTGAGGGTGTACGTCGGCTTAAATATCATGCTGTTACAGGTGTATCTAGTAGTCGTAAGTTGGCTGATGGCAGATTTTTAAGACGTTTACATCAACAGGGTCAACAGGTTTATTTATTTGGTTTAAATTTCCCCGTTACCGTTTCTTGGTATTACTTAAAACGCGATAATGGCAAACTAGAAAAACGCTTTGTTTTGTCTACTCGTCCAATTAAAGCTTCTACTCTTAAGTGGTGGGGCAAGCGTCGGTGGCAGATTGAGGGGTGGTTTAAAACTGCAAAGCATCGTTTTGGCTTACACCGTTTTGGGCAAGGGACTCTGCTGGGTATGTATCGCTGGCTTATCCTTTCACTGACTGCTTACCTCATTGCCCATTGGACTTATCTCCATTTTCAGGGCGCATCGCCACCTGATTGGGGTCAGGCTGCACAATCTGCCCTTGAATCTATTTTTCCACATATAATTGTGTATCTTCTTTTACTTGATATTCAACGGCTAACTCCCCTTGCACGTAGTCATGGTTTTGACATTCATATTTCCAGGTGCAAGATGTGAGTTTAGCAAATTTCTGTAGGATTCCAGAGCTAAGCGAAGTTATGCCGAAGGCTTATCGCTTGCGGGCGTACATTGCATTGGCACACTACTTACTCCCTACCTGTGCAGCTAAATTTTATCTACTTCAGCAGAACTAACTGCATAAATGAAATACAGCAGACCTACTGAATATTGGGTAAACGAAATCCCCTTAATTCTTGTACGTTCAAACTTTGGAAATAAAATCAATGTCTACAAACAAAAAAGTATCAGTTTTGGGAACTGTAATTGCTGTTGCTGCAACTAGCATTATACCGGGTGTGGCTGTAGCTTCCCAAGATGTAAACAAAGCTGAAACTGTAAATACTGTAGTAAACGAAGCTACAACTGTAAATAAAACTCCTGTAGTCACCGAAGCAGCAACGGTAAACAAAACTCCTACGGTTAAGCAAATTCAAGCAGATTCACTTTTGCGCTCTTTTGGTACGGTGACTAGAAATGGTTCTAGTCCCGAATGTAGTGTACACAAACTGCCACGCTAAAAGGGATTGAAAGAGATTCGATTCTAAGCCAGAAAACTATTGTTTAAAACTTTCACTTGTTTTGTAAGGGGGTAAACATATTACTGCCCCCTTCCTATCTAAATTCTTCCACATCAAACTATACTCAAATGTCTACAACACCAAACATCATCTCTCTATCTAGAGAAAATACAGTATCGTTTAGAGAAAAATTAGTAACTCTACTAGATGATTATAAAACCCTCGATGCTTATCGCTCACAAGATATACAGCATAGCGTTACCAAATCTGTCAGCGATTTTTTTCAATCTGATATGCTCCTAATTGAGGCTGAACTGAATCATGAAGGTATAGCAGTAATTGATGTACCAGAAATAAATGAATTAGATGCTGCTGATGATGCATTGCTTGTTGTTGGGCTATTTTTGGGATTATTTAAGGAATTTGCGAATCCCAATATTAATCCAATTGATTTAATGCCATTTACTTTACATGAAGCGGCACACAGTGATAGTGAAAAATTAGATAATGCAGGATTTGGAGAAATTAGACCTGATGCCAAATTAGGTTTCCACAACGATGGTCTAATTAAGGAAAATACAGTTTCAATACCCAAATATATTGGATTAGTAAACCTCTTTATAGGATATGAAAATCCTGGAAATTTTTACTGGGTAAAATCGTCAAGTATTTCTCTTGATAGTTTTGCTGAACTATTTTCTGAAGCCGAGCAAAAATCAGCAGTTGTGCAACTTACTCCCAGTGTATTCAAACATACAGATGGCTCTTTTGAGAAATACGGAATTGACACTATTAAAACTTCGTTAATTGGCAAAAATGAATATGGAGAGCTACGTTTATTTCTGAATGGTTCTGTGAATGCAGATAAAAACTCTGAATCAACAGTACAATTTTTTAATTATCTAAAAAACAAAATTCAAGAGTCTGAAGAGAAAGTGATTGTGCCTCAAAAAGAGCGAAGAATTATTTTTATCAAAAATACATCAGGTTTCCATGCTAGAGATATTTTTGAAAGTCCTTTCCCAGATTTAGATTTGAGTCGCGTTTTTGTCCGTTCTATGGATTCAAATGTTGAGAAATATATTCCTTTTTAAATGTTATAAAGTAGTATTTTGCACTATAAAAATAGTAGAAACTGACTACCTAAATAGACAAACAATCTAAAAAAAGTCTCATGAGTAAAGTTTTATTTCATTTTCAGCAATATTTTGCATAAACCCGATTGGGCAAATGTATTTAAATCTAGGAATGTAATCAAGATTAAATTTCTAGAAATGGCTCTTCAGTTCTTTTTATGGAAAACTTAGCTAAAAATCCTTGAAAGCCTTATTACATAGGAATTTAGCCTCAAAAAGTATCATAGTTGCTTGTAATCATTGTTTTGTAAGGGTTTTACTGCAAAAAAACCTCAAGCTCCATAAAACTTGCCGAAGAGCCCTAGAAATAAACGAATGAGGATTTCTAATGAAAACTAAATTTTTGGTGATATTGATAGCAACCCTACTGACTAGCGGGTTAGGTCATGCTGCATTTGCAGAAAAGAAACAACCGGGAAATAATGGTGATGGAGGCACTATCAAAACTGGTCCATATGAAACTATTTGTGATAAAAAACCCAAAGCATGTGGTGAAGGTTATGATTTGCCCCCACGTCAGCCTAAAACACCTCCAACACAACAAATTCAGCAAAACCCTGCGGAATCTAGACTTCAGACGACAGAAGGTTTGATCCAAAATGATTCATTGCATAAGTAGTGAAAGCTGAAAAGCTGTAACAATCTCTAATCACTACAAAGTAAGAATTAATCTGGTTGATTTTTTTTCATACCACCACCCCCAATAACCCCAATATTTCCCTTACTGGTACTTTTTCCATCTCCATTTTTTGCACCTGGGCAAGTAACTTTTTGGGGATATAACGCGATGATTTAACAAGCCTGTCGCCCCCGTTCCAAAACTCATAATGATAGTAAGCCTGCGGGTAATCTTTACCACCCCTAGTAATAGTTCGCCAGTGAATACTACCGCTACCGTCACCTTTACGCCGTTTACTAGGGGATATCTCATTACTAGGGCTATCTAAAAATCTAGTAATGTCAATACTTTCAGCAGTATTTGCCTGCTTATCCCCTAGTAAACCCTCATCATTACTAGGGCTGTTTTTCTCATCCCATGAGTTATTACTAGGGCTTACCCCAACGCCCAACAATTCCAATATTTCTATAACCGGACGCTTCTGTTTTTCGGCATCTTCCACCACCCCTAATAATTGTTTGGGAATATACTTGGTTCGCTTTTTACCGTTTTCCTTCCAGTGGTAATAAGCCTGGGGGTAATCTTTACCGTTTTTAGTAATGGTGCGCCAATAAATGCAGCCGTTACCCAAACCTCGCTGTCTTTTACTAGGGGACAAATTAACTTTACTAGGGCTATTACTAGAGCTATTTTTCGCATCCCCTAGTAATAGCTGAATCGATGATGCTGGCACGGAGATAAACCCGTACCCATCAAACACCTCTTGAAACCGTTCCCAATTCTCCCCCCAATACACCAATACATGTGACTGCCTTGCAGGTAACTTGGGTTGGTAATTCACATCCAAAAACTTGATGCGTCCTTTCCAAAAACAAACGGGTTGCTGCTTCAACACCGGGGATAACCAATTAGTATCTGTTGCAGATGGTACGAGAGCGATCGCCTCCTTCACCCGTCCCGATTCCACTTCAGCCTGTAGTTTTGCCATCCACACACCAGGGCAACTGTAGGGAGGATTCATAAACACGCGCCCGTGCCAGTCCCGGTTTAACCCGTCATCCGTCGCGGTGTAGTGCAATGCCGCCGGAATATGTTTACCATCATCCGCGCAGGGGTCAAGGTCGATAGTGCCCAATATTAGGAGAATCAGCTTAACTATCAGTTCAGGAGTGTACCAACAGTCACTGGATTTAGATTTTGGAGACTTTGGATTAATGTTTTGATCGTCAACACTTGCTTCTTCTGGTGGAAACTGGGGAACAGTTATTGTAGGGTGTATGACCGACTCATTTTCAGTTTTACAGGCTTGTAGGGCTTCTCGCAGTGAATTTGTTTGTTGATGAATTGCCGTATGTACAAGGCGATTTAGAGCCTGAGAACTTTCAATGTAAGCTTGAACTAGCTTTGTTTGTGCTAATTCGATTGGGTTCGATGCAATTACCAACCAATCAATTACCCATTTGCTTACCAAAACAGCAAATACAGCACTACACCATTGACCGCAATTTACCGCTACTTGAGGATGTCCCCATGTACCTTGTAAATAAGCTGGCTTACCTCTACGAATTTCAATTAACTTAGATGCGGGAATTCCCGTATCCATAGAAAGCTCATCAATGAAGGCTTTTGTTGTATCTAGTCTTAAATAGTCATTAATCTTTTTCCCAGATGCTTGAGCCATTTTTGTCAGGTTGATATAACCATCCTCACGGCGTTGTCCAACCTGCAAGCCATTAGCTTCGTGAAGTATTATATTCATGTGCGTTAGTGTCGATAACGTACCACCCCTAGGGCTATGGCTGGTGCAAACAGCCACCCGTGAGGGGTTTAGTGATACAATTTTACTTCGATTAGAGATTAACTTAGCTTCAGAAGTTTCATCAGTATTCACAAAGGGAATTGAGATACAAGACTCGCTGGAGTGCAAGTTGAGCAATTCTGGGGTCGAGGATATTTCCGAGGGCGGCGCGACGGGCACGATTAATTCGGTTGCCGCTCTTAGTTCCTGGGGAGATGTCCAACCTATCGGGAGTCCGAACTGTTGTTCCAGCCACTCTGGATTGAACACTTCGTTTTTTTGGAGAATGCCCAGTTTCTTCGATTGCGCCTCGGATTTGGTATTCCCAGGTGGTTGGCTCGATTCGGAACTTTTCGACAACGCACCGGGACGTGGCAACGAGTAAGAGCCTCTCACCTCTCCAGGGAGTTGCAAACTGTTGCGTTCCGACAACAACCCATTCCGCATCATACCCACTTGACCAAAGCTCTTGGAGCATCTGTTGGAAATATGAGCCGGGTTCGTTTCCGGGATTAATAGGGGCTGATAACAATCCAGGCACGTTTTCGAGACAGAAAAACTTGGGTTGACTTCTTCTGACAATTCGTAAAACTGCGGGGATACAGTCTCTAGGGTCTTTACTTCCCAATCTTTTTCCTTCAAGGGTAAAAGGTTGGCATGGTGGCGAAGCTGTGATGAGGTCTGCATAACTTGGTTCGAGCCAAAGTTCTTTCACATCGGGATAAATTGGGATTCCGGGGAAGCGATCGCGGAGTCGCTCGCAGCAAAATTCGTCTTGTTCGCACAGTCCGCGTAACTTAAACCCGTAAATAACAGTGGCAGCAAAGGGAAAACCAGCCCCAACACCACTGCATAGGTCGATTTGTTGGAGCATTTTCTATACACTCCTAATTGACATGAGCTGCCAATATAATTTCCGTGCAGCAAAGCTAAATACACCTAATCCAGCAAAAAAATCCGCATGAGTTAGCATCGATATTGCTCACCAACCATTACGAGCCAAGTTTTTAAATTGTGTAAACTGTCCATCAAACAACAGTTTCACTGTTCCCGTTGCCCCATCGCGATGTTTGGCGATAATCATTTCGCAGATTCCCCGCTCCGGCGAATCAGAATGGTAATAGTCATCGCGGTACAACATGATCACCTTGTCCCCATCCTGCTCAATCCCGCCCGAATCTCTCAAATCTGACATAATTGGACGTTTATTCTGTCGGCTCTCCACGGCACGAGAAAGCTGGGACAAACAAATCACGGGTACTTGCAGTTTCATTGCTAGTCGTTTCAAGCCACGGGTAATCGATGCAATTTCGTTGTTACGGTTGCCATCACCCTCTCCCATTAACTGCAAATAATCAATTACCACCAATCCCAATTGCCGCCGTTCTATGGTCATAATGCGACGGCATTCAGCCTCAAAATAACTTAAAGATGGGGTAACGCAATCATTCAAATATATCGGTAATTCTGATATCTCTCTTACAGCTGTGGTAATTGGCTCCCATTGGCGATCGCTAATCTTGCCACTTTTGAGGTAGGTACTTTCAACCTGGGCTTCGCCTGCCAGCATTCGCATGGCAATTTGGGTTTTACTCATCTCCAAACTGAATAAAACCACAGGCAGATTTTGCAACTGCGCCACATTAAACCCAATTTGAGCAGCGATCGCACTCTTTCCCATTGCTGGACGACCCGCAATAATTACCAAATCACCGCGATTAAACCCACCATTAACCATCGCATCTAGGTCATAAAATCCCGTGGGGACACCTAATGGAGCCAAGCCTTTGTTACGTTCCTCAACAATTTGGTAAGTATCGGTCATCACACCAGAAATATGGCTCGTACTCGATGTGTTTTCCCCTTGCTGCAAATTGTCAATCTGGGTTTGCAACTGCTCAAAAGCTTTTTCTAGGGTTACGTCATCATCCGATTTATGTTGTAATTCCATTGCCAGAGCGCCCAACCGCCCCAATTCTCGACGCTTCCACTTCCTGATTACCAAATCAGCCAAAGCATCGATATTCACGGCACTAACGCACCTTTCAACCAGGGAGACTAGTTTACTTCTACCCCCAACCCGAAATAATAAATCGTTCGCCTCAAGCCAGTTGGCAACTACTATCAAATCCGTTGGCTGTTCAGTCGCCGCAAGCCTAATAGCCGAAAAGTAAATATCCTGGTGGGCATTGAGATAAAAATGGTAAGGCTTCAAGTGATCGCGCACCCTTATGATTGCATTGGGGTCAAATAAAATTCCTCCCAATATTGCCTCTTCCGCTTCGATACACTGCGGTGGCAAATTACCAATGGCAGAAGCAAAGTCAATTACGTTTCTATGTTCTTGTTTGGCGTACATAATTTTTCGGTCTAAATTTCTCCCTCAATCCTTCCGCCTCCAGTTCTTTCAGTTCGCTAGAAACAAACCCAAGTTAGAGACACATCTTTGTTGCAACATCCTCATTCCGGAACATTGACAAATTTATGGGGATACTTAATAACCGCCCATTCGTACCAAGCTTTGGAAATCTTGTTCTCACAAAACTTTGCCAAACCGATACCCATCAGCGTAATATATTGCCCCTCGTGGTTAATCGCATCCCAATTCTCGAAATTTAAAACATTTGTACTATCACGCTCCCCGCAATGTGTAACCTCAATAGAAGATTCACGTTTTTTCCAAAGAACATGTAATTCTTCAAAATGAGCTTCAATCCATTTCCCTGGCAAGGTTGGGGGAACTGGTAATTCGGATGCCTTTTTATTAGCAAACTCTAAAAATCTCTCTCTCTCTTCTTCTGAGAGAGATCTGAATAGATTTGATTGATCTGAATGATCTGAGGGAGCGTTGAAATCCTTATTTGACAAGGGTTTTAGCTCTTGATTTCCGCTTAAATAAGCGCTATCGGGGCTTAAATAAGCGCTATCGGGGCTTAAATAAGCGCTATCGGGGCTTAAATAAGCGCTATCGGGGCTTAAATAAGCGCTATCGGGGCTTAAATAAGCGGACTCATTGTCCTGACTGAGTTTGAGTTCGATTTGCTGTTGTGTGCTTTCATCTGAGTCAACCGATGTAGCTGGCTTGTGTGTAGTGTTTTGAACTTCACGACGGTTTTTACTTTTAGATGTGCTACGTGCGGCTTCTGTGCGAGAAGAATTGGACTTTGCTGGTTTAGATTTCAAAGATTCAGCCTCTACCCTAGCTTTGGCAGCTGTGCTGTTGTAGCCTTGTATACTTACAGTGCGATATTCGTAAAGTCCTAATTTCCGCAGTTTCCTTAAATCTTTTTCGACCGTATCAGGTGAACTACCCACCGTAATCGCAATTTCTGGAATGGTAGGTAAATCGTGGTATTTGATTTCCCCATCTGCTGTTCGGTCTGCAAATGGATCGATTAACATCAAGTACAACCACAGACGACATTGAGAACCAGTTAACTTGTTGGCGATCGCAACAGATGCATCCCGTCTGGAAATCATGAAATAGCCTTGCATCTTCGATTCCTCAATTTGTTGCGGACGGCGAACGGTGCGTGTTTTAGTTGTCATAGCTATTGCACCTCCTCAAAATTCATGTTGATGCCAAATTTCAAGTCAGTACTTTGAGCAAAAGTCAATTTAGCCAAATCTCTATGACCAAATAAATGAATTAGCTCTAATTCTGCCGGTTTGAGTTCCCGACAAGTCCTTAACCATTCTTCATGTTGCAGTGGGTAAAATTTCCCTTGAATTTTGGTACTGTTTTGCGTCATAATGCACCTAACTATTTTTTTAATTCAACGTGCTCTTGTCACTTCAACACGGGCACGTTATTTTGTACTTTTCTTTGTAATTAAAAGCTCGCATCACAAGTTCTCATGACTCGGTAATGGGTCATCAACAATCAACTATGTGAAGTTTTGCTTTTATCATCCAGATAATTCTTCTGGACAAGGACATTTCTATTAGTGGTTTGGTACGATTGAGTTATCCATACATTGCTGTTTATCTTTGTATCGCTTAGTATACGATGTATTAACGCCCAGATAATAAATTAAAATGCAAAATTTTGTATCGCAAGAAGAGTTTGATTTGCATTGGCGGTTATTCGACGAGATGATGACCCGCTTTAATTTGAGCGTGACGGACACAGCTAAAGCGGCAGGAATCTCAAGAGTTGTTCTTTCTCGCTTCCGTCATGGAAAAGCTGATTTAGGAGCATCGAAACTTATCGCACTGCTTCTTGTTTTGCCCCCCGAAGCAAGAATCTGGTATGTATCCGAGCTATTGGGTGTTAGCCCAAATACAAGCCTGCGATCGCAAATTTTCAAAGCCCCTCCAGAGGAGCAGGCAGATGCCTTATGTTTGCTTGCTAACATATTTGCAAACAATACCCGTAAAGAAAAAGACTCTGTAGAGCTTGCCGAGGCAGTATAACTGCTGCTGAAAAAGGTATTTCTCCATGAGCGCTCGGCTCGTCAAATCTATGTGCGCCACAAGATAAATACCAAGTATTAACCTTAATTAAATATTTAACCGCGATCGCTTGAAGATATTATCCTAATTTTTATCGGATTATTGGTAGAACTAAGACATCAGTAAAGCAGTTATTTTTTCAACAGTCTTGTTAATTGTAAAAGGTGCTGGTTTTGGTGCTGGTCGTCCCGGTACCCACGGAGCGGGCAATGGTCTTACAGAAGGTTGGATTTGGATTTCTACTATCTTCAACTCCCTAGTTGTAGCGAACTGCAAACATAAACGCTTCAAACTGCAAACAAGCCAATTTTGAAACCACATTAACTGCAAATAAGGAGGGTCTCAAAACCACATTAAGTGCAAATGAAACCAGATTATTTGCAAATAAGCCCAAACCCTTATAAATAAGCATTTTCCGAAAAACAGCCCTAAAACTGTCCAGAAAATAGGAACCAATTCACCAAACACTTATGCCCGGATAATGTGGTTTAATCTGGACAATATCCGTCCGATTAAATTATCAATAAGGTTTTTTTCGTTCCGGTCATACTAACTTATTTCTTAAACAGGCAGACACTCTTAAAACAAAAAAACATTGAGCGTGTGGGACGGTCAAAAAATCTTTAATTTGGACACTTTCAGGATAATTATAACCAAAAAGCTCAAAATAGCTATGGCTATGGATTTCAGGCTATTTGCAGTAAATTAGTGCCTATCTGCAACGAATATGGTTTGTTTGCAGTTAATGTGGTTTGGTTGCAAATAATGTGGTTTGGTTGCAAATAATGTGGTTTCATTTGCAAATAATGTGGTTTTGAGACCCCTCTTATTTGCAGTTAATGTGGTTTCAAAATTGGCTTGTTTGCAGTTTCATCTCCCGATGTTTGCAGTTCGCTACAATTAACATGGGTCGGCTCACCAAAAGAGCGTGGGTAACTGTCTGTAAAACAGCCGCGTTCCGCGTTGCTGGTACCCTTCGGGAAGCAAGCTACAAATCCAGCTCGACCCATTATGGAGAGATTGCTATTGGCAAGGCAAGCTGTTTGCACTCACAGTCGTGAGATTCATCATCTCACTGTGGGTTCAATTCCCTCTCTCTCCGCCTTTGAGGACGTGGTGTAACGGAGAACACGTCAGTCTACGAAACTGAAAAGTGAAGGTTCAAGTCCTACCGCTCCTGCTTATGGGTCTGTAGCTTAACTGGGAAAGCACCTATCTTGCAAATAGGGAGATAAGGGTACCCTTCGGGAAGCAAGCTACAAGTCCCTTCAGTATCCACTGATGGTGTCTGAAGCCAAAGCGGTCGCGGCGCTGGTTTGTGGAACCAGTCATTAGGGAGTACTGCTCCGCAGAAGCAAGCTACAAGCCTCCTCAGACACCCCTTCAAGGAAGATGCCGCTAAATGGTCGGCAACCGGTCTTGAAAACCGGGGTGGGGTAACACTCAGGGGTACCCTGCGGGAAGCAAGCTACGACTCCTCCATCTTCCGCCACCACCTGAAGCCGACTCATTGAGGCGCTGTGCTGATAACACAGTCATAGGAGGAGCATTACCTCCCTGGTGGATTACAAACAAGTTAGTTGTACACTATCTACACGAGCGTATATAACCGGGTGTAGACATGGCAAAAGTCGAGCGGGAATCTATTAACTTCAAACTGCCTAAACCCTTAGCAGATGCACTTCGAGCCAAAGCAGTCGAACTCAACACCACCGCCACAGATTTAGTTATTCAAGGACTGCACCACGTTTTAGGTGATGTTCCCGGTGTAGAAAATAGTGTAGAAATTCGTCTATACCAACTTGAAGAAGAATTTTTCCGTTTTAAAGAAAGCATCAACGAAGATAATCCAAATCCCCAACAGGAAACCAGATTAACGAGTGTTGAAGCCAAACTGGAAGCCTTAACAAATAAACTTGCCAGGTTTGAGGGTGCATTGATGCAGATGCAAAGTAGTATTAACGCTAACGCATCAAAATCCCGGAATCGTTCGAGTTACACTGCAAATTATCATGCTCCACCACCACAAATCGAACCACTTGATGAGGAAACATTTGCTCTTAGGCTGGGTAGTAACGTCCCTACAGTACAAGAAAATCGTGCAACCTGGAGCCAAGAACAATTTGAAAGCTGGTGTTGCGATCGCGATCCGATTAAACGCAAGTGGCGATATAACAACAAAGATGGCAAATACCATCCAGTGAAATAACGGGGATTACTTGCGATCGCGGATGGGGTCAATATGTGCGTAAATATAATAGTGCGGAAAGGGCTATTATCAAACTATTAAAATTGCTATGTCTGACTATCTACCTTTAAGCGTTACAGTTCTCGAAAATGCCTACACGCTAACAATTGGTGATGATTTTTGTATCGATGGCGACCCTGATGTTATTGAACAGTTGCTCTCAGACACGCGATCTCCGAATACGAAGCGGGCATATGAGAAGGATTTAAAGGACTTTTTTCTGTTTATTTCTGGTAGGTTGCCCACTCAAGATTTGGTGTTGGAGTTTTTACACTTAGAACAGCGTCACGCTGTCGCGGTGGTGTTGAAATATAAGGCTCATTTGGTAAATAAGCAGAAATTAGCAGAAGCAACGGTGAATCGACGGTTGAGCGCGATTAAGTCTTTAACAGCAATGGGGCGCAAATTAGGGGTCTGTAACTATACCCTCGAAGATATTAAAGGTGAAAAGGTGGAATCGTACCGCGATACTACAGGAATTGCACCCGCAGATTTTGCTAAGGTATTGAATTTAGTTGATAAAACCACACTCAAAGGTAAACGGGATTATGCAATTTTGCGGTTGCTGTGGGACAATGCCCTGCGACGGAGCGAAGTCTGTAACCTGAATGTGGGTGATTTTGATGCCCAAGCTTGCACCCTATCAATATTAGGTAAGGGGAAGGGGACGCAAAAAACTGTGGTGGATTTGAGTCGCAAGACTGTAGAGGCTCTAGCAGATTGGATAATTGCTAGTAAAAGGTCGAGTAAAACTAGGCAGGCTTTGTTTATTGCGATCGCATATAACGGTAATGGTAAGCGTTTGAGTGGGGAAGCGATTCGGCGGTTGGTGTCGGGATTGTGCAAGGAAGTGGGGATTACTAAACAAATGTCACCGCACCGAATTAGACATAGTTCGATTACGACGGTGTTGGATAAAAATAATGGGAATTATCGGGCAACGCAGAGATTTAGTCGTCATGCCAAGCCTGATACGGTAATGAAATATGATGATAATCGGCAGAAGTTACAGAAGGCGATGACCGATATTTTGGCAGATTTGGTTTGATATGCATCATCCGATCCGGTGAATCAACCAGAGACGCAAGTTGGCACAACCAGGTGAAGTGCAG
This sequence comes from Calothrix sp. NIES-4101, assembly GCA_004296455.1. GTDB lineage: Bacteria > Cyanobacteriota > Cyanobacteriia > Cyanobacteriales > Nostocaceae > Brunnivagina. Next base: position 78,117 of record AP018275.1, on the reverse strand, counting down.
CATCAACTAAAACAGCGATTATGAAATCAGTAATTGATTTACTTACTATTCGCTGCGCTATGAAGAAAAATTTAATGCGATTTTTAACTATTTGTCATCCTGTCGGCGTATTGCTAGCTTTCGCTCCCATTTTGCCATTATTCAATGTTCATACAATGACAATCTCCGCCTCTAAAATTGCTCAACCGACCACTGATCTAAAATTTCAACCCGTAGTCACAGCCATTGAAGCGCAGATGAAAGCGCAAGATGTCCCTGGATTAGCTATAGTGATAGTGCAAAATGGCAAGGTGACTTTTCAAAGAGGCTTCGGTGTTCGCAACACTGAAACGAAAGATCCAGTTACACCTGCAACTTTATTTCGGATTGGCTCAACCACCAAGCCATTAACAGTAATCGGTGTAATGCAATTAGTAGAAGCTGGCAAAGTCGAGCTTGATGAACCAGTTGTTAACTATGTGCCAGAGTTTAAAGTAAATCCCAAAATTACAGTACGACAAATTATTTCCCATAGCTCAGGACTGGCTGATGGGGGCGAGCCTTACGGACGTATCGATGCGGCTGCGCTCAAAGATTACGTTACCAGCCTGACACCAAAAAGCGCGTTTGCACCTCCACAAACAGTATTAAGTTACTCCAATCCGGCTTTCTCGGTCGCCGGACGCTTAATCGAACAGGTAAGCGGGATGAATTATGCTGATTACATGGACAAAACTGTCTTTCCAGCTTTGGGAATGGCGCGTACCACTTTATTACCGAATGTTGCTTTGACCTATCCCCTAGCAGTGGGTTATCAACCAGGCAAAGCCGGACTAGAAACTGTGCGCCCTAATCCTGATAACGTCGCTGAATACCCCGCAGGGTTTGTCTTTTCATCGGTGGAAGACCTCAGCCGCTTGGTATTATTTCTCCTACAAGATGGCAAACTCGATGGCAAAACCGTATTGAGTGCAAGTTCTATGCAAGCAATGAAAACGCCTGTGTTGAAAATTGCCTCATTGAATGTGGGCTATGGCTTAGGGTTAATTGTCGAGCCGAAAAATGACAACATTACAAATATTGGGCATGACGGCTCAATTAATGGTTATAGTGCTGCACTACAGACCATCCCATCCCAGAAATTTGGTATTGTAATTTTGGCAAATAAAGTAGGTTTTAACTCTACCCCAATTCTGGAAGCAGCTACACAATCTTTGTTGAAACTACCAAAACCGAATCCTGCACCTCCAATTAAGTTAGATAATACCGCACTCAAAGCCTATACCGGAAACTATGCTGTTTCTGGAATTACAGGGAAGCTAGGTACTCTGGCAATTGTTCTAGAACAAGGCAAGCTTAAGACTAAATTTGCCGGACAACCGGATCTCGAATTGCGATCGCTCCGCCCAGACACCTTTGGGGTATTTTTAGGGAACACACAGATAGGAAATGCTGCTTTCCTGCGGGATAAAACAGGCAAGATTACATTTTTGAACTATGGTTTACGTGCATATCCACGTTTAGGCGATAGGTAAGGTAAACCAGAAAGTTGCACCTTTACCCGGACTACTATGGACTCCAATTTGTCCACCATGTGCTGTGATAATTTGGCGACAGAGGTATAATCCTAAACCAATACCAGTAGAACGAGAGCGATCGCCCCTAGAATAGCGTTCAAATATTTCTAAGCATTGCTCCTCTTTCATCCCCACGCCATTATGGGTGGCCGCCGAGATACGTGCAAAATGGGACACGTTGTAAAGTTTTGTAAATAAATCAGGTTGAAAGCATTGATTTTAGGTTCAGTCGAGCCAGAAATTTTGGAAGCGATCGCTCGATAATTCTGTGTAGCGAATAGTATGTTGAATATTTTTGTGTCCCAGATAAGCCTGAATAGCTCTAGTGTCATGACCATGAGATGCCAAATAAAACCCGCAGGCATGACGTAACATATGCGGATGTACCGATAAAGCTAAACCAGCAAGAGTGCCAGCACGACTAATAATATTAAAAGCGGTGGCAGCAGCCATCGGAGTACTACGCTCAGAAACAAACAAGTAAGGGGAGTTAGGATATTCTCGTTGTAGTTGTCGTAGCCACCTTAACTCCCTGGCACGTAAAGGATGGGTTGAACTGATACCATGCTTGAGTCGATTGATATGAATTGTGCCACTAGAAAAATCTACCTGCTCCCATCGCAGTGCTACTAATTCTGATACACGTAGCCCGTGACGATAAGCCAGTAAAATTAAAGTCGAATCTCTGTGACCATGCCGCCCTGTTGATGAAGCGGCTTTAATCATGGCTTCAACTTCATTGGGTAGCAGATATTCTCGTGTTCGCTTCTCTAGATTTGTAACTTTTTTGGGTGGAGCAGTATGAGTCATAAAAACCAACTTGCCCATAAAAGGTAATTGGGTACTTTAACATTGGGTACGACACAATCAACTCCCCACACATTCCATGTTAAAAACTTGCCCATAAACAGTTCTTTTTGGTAATGTTTCTCTACATAAAATCCAACGCTTGTGGCTGATTGGTGATATATACCTTTTGAAGTGTTAAATCGCACAAACACATACTGATGGTGACATCGATAGAACGTACCGCTTACCCTCGATTTAAGCGTCAATTAACCGCCAAAGAACTCACCGAGATTTACACACCCAACAAGAGTGAAATTGCTTTTGCTTACGCAACAACTAAAGGTGAAAGTAATATTCTTAACTTAGTATGTCTATTAAAATCATTCCAGCGACTAGGTTACTTTCCTTCGGTAACAGAAATTCCTCTGAAAATAGTTAATCATATTCGCAGCAATTTAAAATTCTCAGTTGATACTGTTTTGGGTTATGAAAATCGCAAAACCATGTATCGACACCGGACTGCCATCCGTGAATATCTCCAGGTAAATCAGTTTAATCAAACTGGGCTACATCTAGCTATAAAAGCAGTGAATGAATCGGCAACTGTCATGGATAACCCTGCTGATTTAATGAATGTAGCCATTGCTGAATTAGTTAAAAATAGATATGAATTACCAGGATTTAACACATTAAATAGATTAGTCCGTCGAGTGAGAAATGTCGTAAATCAAAGATTATTTTCCCTGGTAGTGAGTCGCATCTCGTCAGATTACCAAGAACGCTTGCTGGACTTGTTAGAGCGTCATCCGCTTGAGTATCAAACCTCCTTTAATAGCCTGAAACAACTACCTAAAAGCCCTACACGTAACAATATTAATGACTTTATTGTACATTTAATCTGGCTGGATTCTTTGGGTGATATTAAGCCAATCCTCAAGGATATTACCACTGCCAAAATTCACCATTTTGCTGCCGAAGCACGGGTGTTAGATGCCCATGAAATTAAGGATTTTAGTCTATCCAAACGGATTACTTTGATTTTATGCTTAATTTATGCGGCGCAAGTGACAGCACGAGATAGTTTGGTTGAGATGTTTTTAAAACAAATGCGCTCAATTAATAACGACGCTACTAAAGAATTAGAACTTATCAAAAAGAGAATTCAAGAAACACAAGAGAAATTAGTAGGTGTGTTGACTAATGTCATCCATGTGTTTATGGAGGAAAATCAATCTCTTCATGAACCAGTATCCTCTCACCCAGAAATTGAAGCAGCCGATAATTATTCATCTAATTCTCCTCTTCAGATACCCGAATTAAATCTCTCTACCGAGTTAACAACAAATCAGGGAATATCTCTGTTTCATAAACTAAATAATGTATTTGTTCAAGATGGAGGAGCAGAGCAACTACTTGACGAATGTGAAGCAATGAATGCTTATAGGGGTAATAATCATCTTCCTCTAATTTGGAAATTTTATAAAAATCACCGTCGGACATTTTTCCGCTTAGTAAAAGCATTAGAGTTTAAATCAACTACTAACGAACAAAGTGTGAAGGAAGCATTACAATTTGTCCTAGATAATTCTCATCGCCGAGGAGAATTTCTCAAAGCAAGTATTGAACTAAATTTTATTTCAGAACAGTGGCGAAAATTAGTTGTAGTCAAGCAAGGAGAGAAAACCAAATTCGTTCGTCGGCACTTCGAGGCTTGTATTTTTTACTACCTGGCAGCCGAATTAAGGTCAGGAGATATCTGCGTTGTTGGTAGTGAAGATTACGCCGACTACCGAGAACAATTATTGTCTTGGTCAGAGTGTTTGCCGTTGGTTGACCAATACTGTGAGAATTTAGGCTTTCCTAATACCGCTTCTGAGTTTACCTTGACACTAAAATCTTGGTTGACGGACACGGCGGCGGCGGTGGATGCAGGTTATCCCAATAACCACCAATTTATTATTAATGATGAAGGCGAACCCATCCTCAAAAAGTATCAGCGTAACGAGTTGAGTGTTGCTGCCAAAGCTTTAATAGAAAAAATCGAAGAATGTTTTCCAGAAAGAAATTTAATCGATATCCTCAGAAATGTTGACTACTGGACAAATTTTACCCGTCACTTTGGCCCACTGTCTGGTAGTGATCCTAAAATTGAACGTGCGACGGAACGTTATCTTTTGACGACGTTTACTTATGGTTGCAATTTGGGGCCGACTCAAGCGGCGAGACATATGCGAGGTATCGTCACCGCGAAGGAATTGGCATTTGTCAACCGTCGCCATGTGACTGTGGATAAGCTCAATGCAGCATTAGTGGATATTATTAACCGCTACAATGCTTTAAATCTGCCTTCAGTTTGGGGTGATGGTAAAAGTGCGGCGGCAGATGGAACGAAGTATGAACTCTACGAAGAGAATTTACTGTCTGAGTATCATATTCGCTATGGGGGCTACGGAGGAATAGCTTACCACCATGTCTCTGATACCTATGTGGCTTTATTTAGCCAGTTTATTTCTTGTGGCACTTGGGAAGCTGTTCATATCATCGAGGGGTTGTTAAAAAACTCTTCCGATATTCAACCCGATACAATTCATGCTGATACCCACGGTCAATCAACACCTGTGTTTGCATTGGCACATATGCTGGGAATTAAGTTAATGCCTCGGATTCGTAATTGGAAAGATTTAAATTTTTATCGTCCTGACAAAGATACTGCTTATCAACATATTGATTCTTTGTTCTCTGAAACTATTGATTGGAAGCGGATAGAAACTCATTGGCAAGATATTTTACAGGTGGTTCTATCAATCCAAACAGGTAAGGTATCAAGCGCAATTTTATTGCGTAAATTGGGAAATTATAGCCGTAAAAATAGGTTATATCAAGCTTTTCAGGAATTAGGACAAGTAGTGAGAACTGTTTTCTTGCTGCAATACATATCGGATATGCAGATGATAAAAGAAATTACTGCTGTGACGAATATTGTGGAGGCTTATCATAAATTCTCAAAGTGGTTTTTCTTTGGCGGCTTTGGGGTTGTCATGAAGAATGACCCAATTGAACAGGAGAAGGTGATTAAGTATAAAGATTTGGTAGCAAATGCTGTTTTGTTCCAAAATGTTGTAGATTTAACTGATATATTGCGGGATTTACAGAAGCAGGGATATTTGATTAGTCGTGAGGATGTGGCGGTTGTGAGTCCTTATATTACGGCTCATGTTAAGCGGTTTGGTGATTACCTAATTGATATGGAGACTGTGCCTAGGCTGTTGACTTTGTTGGTTTTAAGGCACCATTGCTTCATACAATAATAGTGTCGTTAATACTTAGCACATTCAAAGCCCATGCAGGAGTTTAAAAGCCCAGTTAGTAGATTAGCACGTTTGTTTCAGAAAGGTCGAGATAACTGGAAAGAAAAAGCACTATTAAAACAAAAAAAGATTAGAGCCTTAGAAATCAAGGTTAGAGATCTATTAGATTCAAGAGAAGAATGGAAAAATCGCGCGTTGATGGCAGAGTCAAAACTAAAAGAGTTAAACATTGAAGGAGATTTAGACGAAAAAAAGAGGAAATTCAAGTCGAAGCAGAAATCATAGAAGCTATGGAATTAAATGTGAAGGGTCATCATTATGATGCCAAAATAATTCAGCAAGCACTCTTACTTTTAATTGAATGTGGTATCAGTTTTAGAGGAGTAGAAAAAGTATTTGAGTTGTTTAATAATTATGAAGAGCAGGCAACTCCAAGTTTCAGTTGTGTGAGAAAGTGGTTGGCTCGGATTGGAATATATGAATTGACAAAAGAGAAAGAATATCGTGATGATTGGATATTTATTGTCGATTTGACATTAGAATTAGGGAAACAAAAAGCGTTGGTAATTTTAGGCGTTTCACAGCAGCATATTGAAGAAAATGTGATGAAGCAGAAAAGAGGGTTGGCGCATGAAGACGTGAAAATTTTCGGATTAGAAATTATGGATTCTACGAAAGGAGAGATTATAGAATCAAAACTAGAAAAAATCAGTCAAAAAGTCGGCGTACCAGTACAAATAGTAGCGGACAATGGTAGCGACCTAGCTCGTGGAATCAAGCTATACCAGCAAAATCACCCAGATATTATCTATACCCATGATGTGACTCATGCAATGGCTTTACTTTTAAAATACCAGCTAGATTCGGATGAGAGATATCAGTCATTTATTCAAAAATGTAATATCAGCAGACAAAAATTACAACAAACAGATTTATCATTTTTATCTCCTCCAACACAACGTTCTCAATGTCGTTTTTTTAATGTAGAAAGGTTGACAAATTGGGGGATTAAATTACTAAATTCTTCTCCAGACACTTTAATTAAATTAATGCCAGATTCTGACCCTTCGCTGATTACTCAGAAAATAGTAGATAAATTGGGATGGTTAGTTGACTACGAATCAGACCTAATTCAATGGAACCAAATGGTGTCACTCACACGAGGTGTTGAAACTCAACTCAAACAATCAGGAATTAGTCATAAAACTCTCGATTTTTTTGAACAAAATAAAGTTATATTTGATGATAATTCTCTCCAGAAACTTCAACAAAGTATTTTGGGTTATTTGTCTGTTCAATGCCGAAAAATTAAAAACCAATCTACTTTTTTAGCTACTTCTGATGTGATTGAGTCATTGTTTGGAAAATATAAGCAATTTTCCGCGCGCTGTCCATTTAAAGAAATGGGTCAGATGCTGCTAACCATCTGTTTATCTACTATGAATCTGACGACAGCTTTGATTAAAAACGCACTTGAAACAATTAGTTTTTCAGACGTTGAAGCATGGCTATCTGAAGTTTTTGGTCAATCCACACTATCAAAACGAAAAACGTTGTTTTCAGGGGATTGTGACGACATTAAAAGTGCATGAACTTTTACCATGTCAAAAGGCACAGAGTCAACAGCCTAGACTGTGCCACCCTCATTGGATGAGGTCGAAAGTTTAGTGCTTGCTTAAGCTGCTGGAATCTTTGTACATCGAGGTTTTTTGTTGACATCTTTACAAAACTTTACAACGTGTCCCATTTTGCACGTATCTCGGCGGCCACCCTATTTCTTTTGGAAGTGAAAATATATCCCAGAACAATTTATTTTCTACTTCGGCAAATGAATATTGAGTTATTTCCTCGCAAGCCCTATTAAAACAGACAATTCGCCCTTGTTTATCAAGGACTATAATTAAAGCCGCAATCGTATCAAGAATTGCGGCAACAAAATCACTTTCTTGACTAAAATTTTTGATGATTTGTTGTAACTGCACAGTTATTTGGTAGCTGAATTTATCGGTATATTGGTTTACATAATATCAGGATAAATATGGTTGAACTAGAAAGAAAAACAAAAATATAATTTATCTATGGGGTTTCTCCTCTGCTCCCCATCATCTCTGCATCTTCATTGATTGAGTGAAGCGATCGCTCACATTTAGTGGCAATACCTTTGTATAAATAACCACCTATTTTTGGTAGTTTGGGTGCATAGAACTGCTCAACAGTCAATTTTTCAAACTGGTCTAAAACTAGCTGTTTGATATCACGGTTGATATTGCAACCGTCACCAATGACTTTATTCAGGGAGTTCAAGTGGTTCTGCCAAACTTAAATATTTGGCTCATCATTCAATATATAATGCTTGGCTTTGCCTAACAAAGTATTATTCATCCAATCAGGTGAATCGACTGCGGTAATCAATTAAATATGATACTGTCTTATTGTTTAAATATGTAACCCATCGTGATATCACATTAACATCAGGCAAAACTCGTGAATAATATTGCTAATATTCAAATTGACAGCCAACGTTTACTATTAGTACCAATTTCACATATATATAGAGAAAGTGTATTTCAAGAATTTACAGAAGAAATAACTGATTATACCCATGTCGTTCCCGATCCAGATATTGCCAAAACTGATGTTTTTATTCAGCAATCAATCCAAGGACTAAAAGATGGCACTAATTTAGAATTAGTGATTTTGCTAAAAGAAACTAAAGAATTTATTGGTTGTATTGGTTTACATTATCTCAATACAAATACGCCAGAACTTGGAATTTGGACAAAGAAATCTGCTCATGGTAATCATTATGGCAGAGAAGCAATATCTGCTCTCAAAGCATGGGCAGAGAACAACTTAGATTATGAATACTTGCGCTATCCAGTAGACAAGCGCAATATCCCTAGTCAAAAAATTCCTGAATCATTGGGAGGGATCATTGTAGGAGAGTATGACAAAACCAATTTGGGCGGAAAGACATTGCATATAGTCGAATATAGGCTATATAAACCGATAAAAGTCATCTCTGATAGTAAATCTTAACCCTGTTTTATCACTCTCGGAAAACAATAATCGAAGCCAAAGTTTGAGACTTTGATTTAATCCAGGTTTGAGGCTTTATTTTCTAACAGAAACTCAAATTCGTAGACAAAAAGTGGGAACTAAAGCCCAGTAACCGTTTGGGCGATTGGATTCTCCCATTCTGACAAAAGAGGTTTAAGATTGTATGTAATAGCGCGCCTATTCATGCTAGCTGTTCCCACACAAGAAGCATATTTAGATAATAATGGTGCTTCGTATTCCACTAATCTTTTAGGTATTTAGCCGAGATACGTGTAAAAACCTGCAAGATGGTCTGGAAAGCACTGCTATATCTACGTTTCAAGGATTTATGATCCCGGCTGTACCCCTTACTGACTCTTCGCCTTAGTCTTTCGCACATTAATAACCACTTCACGCACCGCTTTGATGACAACGTCTGGGCGATCAAATTGGATATAGTGGGATGCGTCGGGAACGATCTCGTGCCGACTGCGCGTTGACCAAGTGGCTTGATCTGCTTGGAGTTGTTTCCAGAGGGCTTGGATCTGCATTTCTTGTTCCTGGCTTATACCCATCTTCTGGAGTTCATCGGACGAGAGTTTTTTCATAGCGGTCAATACGACTAAAGGGCGATCGCCCAGTTGGCGGAAGTGTCCGGCAGCAGCGATCGCCGCACCACTGGACTGAACTTCCTTCAAAAGCGAGCCAATGTTCTGAGCAAAATAGGCTTGCTCCACTTGATTGACTAAGGGTGGCACATTCGGGGGTGTGTTAGCCATAGACCCCAGTCGCACTAAACCAATTTTCGCCAATGCTTCTGCCAGGAGAATGCGGCTAGATGGTACGGTATTTAGGGACTTACCTATTATTTTTCGTAGGGGCGCAAGTTGATCGGGATGGGAGGCATCAACAAAGACAAGTCCGGCAACCTCGGATTGGTAGAGGCTCGTAAACATCATAATGTATGGGCCGCCTAATGAATGACCAACCATAACCCAGGGAGCGGTTTCACCACCTTTGGTGAGCGCGCTATGCAAGTCCTGAGCCACATTTTTGCTATCAAAAGTATCCGTGGTTGGGTCGCTCCATAAGATACCAGCCCGACTATATGCACACACACGAGTAATCTGCGCTATTTCATCATGTACGGTCGCCCAACTGAGTGAGCCGAAAGCATCAAGCCCAGATTCCAGTACAACGGTGGGAGATCCCTTTCCTCGGCAGTCGATCTGAATCTTCCGTCCACCAATGTCCACCAGCTTCCCTGAAACTGGATACTGGCGGCTTGCCTGCCATCGCATAAAGGTCTCAAATCCGGCTCCAGCGAGAACTGCGAGTACGATAAAACATCCTATGCCCAGCAAAAATCGCTTTGTCCACCGTAATATTAGAGATCGATCCATGTAGTTATGGGGTTGATACAGGATAAACGTAAAAATCTGCAAGATAATACTGAAACCTTTAACGATCGCCTCCTGATACAACTATGGTGGCGTAGTATCAGTCAAAAGCCAGTTGCACAGAGGCAGCACCTTTACAGTTAAACTACATCTGTACAACTTAAAAACTAAGCATTAGCAGTTGTGTTCTTGCTAGCGCCGCAGCATTCATTCTGTTTTGCTGTACCGCACAGGCAAACTGTGCAGGTGCATGGAGAACAGTTACATGGAGAACAGGTGCATGGAGAACAATTACATGGAGAACAGTTACAGCCGATTGATTGAGTGGTCATAATATAACTCCTAGAGTTGAAATATTGATGTTAATGACAACTTACAATCTCCACCTGAGTGGAGAGTCAAGGGGTCAAATGAGCAATTGAGCAGAAAGTTACTATATGGCATAAATATACCGAAGTCACCAGGGGCAAGATAGCCTGAAAGTATTGCTATGAATGATTTTCAGGCTAAAAGATTAAGAGACATACTAACAAAGCGTATTTTTAGACACATTTAAAGCTATCTTTGAGGAGCATTCATGAAAGCGATCGTATGTACAGAGTACGGATCACCTGAGGTTATGCAGCTAAAGGAAGTAGAGAAACCTACTCCCAAGGAAAACGAAGTCCTGATTAGGGTATATGCAACAACAATAACCTCAGGAGACATACGCATACGAAAGGCTGACCCCTTCCCCATAAGATTTTTCTATGGTTTCATAAGACCCAAAAACAACACAATACTAGGGGCTGATCTAGCCGGAGAAATTGAGGCAGTCGGTAAAAACGTAAAACAATTCAAAGCAGGTGACCAGGTGTTTGCCGGAACAGGAACCAGTCTCGGCACTAATGCCGAATACATCTGTCTACCTGAAGAAGGAGCGGTTGCCATCAAGCCTTCCAATATGACCTATGAAGAAGCTGTCACGATTCCTTTTGGGGCAACCTCATTGATTTTCCTCAAAGACAAAGGAAAGATTCAGAGTGGACAAAACGTTCTGATCTATGGGGCTTCTGGAGCGTTAGGCACGGCAGCCGTGCAACTTGCCAAGTCCTTTGGGGCAAAAGTTACCGGAGTCTGTAGTACAGTGAATTTGGACTTGGTGAAATCTCTGGGAGCCGATAAAGTAGTTGATTATACTAAAGATGACTTTACCAAACTCAGTATGACCTACGATATTGTGTTTGATACAGTCGGTAAAAGTCCGTTTTCAGGTTGTCTTGAATCGCTAAAGCCAAACGGAATCTATCTCAGGGCTGTTCATATGGATCTGTCCTCGATCCTTCGAGGGCTATGGGTTTCCATGACAAGCAGCAAGAAAGTCATCGGTGGGGTAGCAGTCGGCGGTAAAGAAGACCTAATTTTCCTCAAAGAGCTAATTGAGGAAGGAAAGATGAAATCTGTGATCGATAGGCTTTATCGTTTGGAACAGGCTGCCGAGGCTCACAGGTATGTTGAACAAGGACACAAGAAGGGAAGTGTAGTCATCACTGTGGAACACAATAACAAAACCTAACACCTGCTGCACCGGAACGTTATAATATGGTTGAGTTGCTCCCGGTTGTCTGCGTCCGGTGAGCGCGAACGTTAGACCGCAATCATATACAGCAGTCTAGACATAAAATTCAATTTTTTATACACGTAAAAACGGGATGAGCGCGATCACCTACGGTGGGGCTTTGCCTAGGCTGTTGACTCTGTGTCCTTTTTGGGATTTCGTTCATGCAAAAAACGTGGATAGTCACAATGGCTGAAACCTTTATTTTGCTTGGGTTTTAACGAGGGATTGAATGCTACGAACAAAAGTACCAAAAATCGCCTAATTTTCAACAAAGTCAACAGCCTAGGCTTTGCCCATCGCTCGTTTAAAGTCTGACATCACAAAATCGCGTTGCGCCCCTCAATCAACCACCTAAATAGGGTCGGTGTGGAATGGGCTCGTTATGTGTTTTTCTGTAAATACCTAACTACACACTTCCAAGTAACACAGACTCGAATGGTCAACATTAAACAACTGAGAAAAGCATCTTTATACTCAAAACCAGTGAGAGAACCGCGAATATCTTTTTCAAATAAGTCTCAGGTAAACGATGAGAGCAGCGAGCACCATAGGGAGCTGCAATAGAACTCGCGATCGCAATTAGCAAAAATGCTGGCACATAAATGAATCCAAGCGTATAGGGAACGCTCAATGTTTGAGACCAACCACTGATCATGTACCCAACAGTACCTGCGATCGCAATGGGAAATCCAATTGCAGATGAAGTACCAATCGCCTTTTTCATCTCCACATTCTGATAGCTGAGGTAAGTGACTGTTAAAAAACCACCACCAACCGCAGCCAGAGCAGATACCGATCCAATGCCCGTCCCCGCTAGAAATAAGCCACGAAATTTAGCTGGCTTTTGGCGAGCTTTCGGTCGCCAATTCAGAAACATCTGACCCGCAACCAGAGCCATAAACAGCGCAAAAAATATGGCGATGTAGGCTGAGTTGACATTGGCGGCGATGCGGGTAATCAGAAGAGTACCCACCATAATGCCGGGTGTCATCCCGTAAACCACTTTCCACACTACAGTTCCTTGAGCAGCATGGGCGCGAATAGTTGCGATCGACGAAATGATCATGCAAGCCATTGTCGTTCCTAACGCCAAATGAACGACGTTATCTGCATTGACACCTTGGTTACTGAAAATGGATACCAGCAAGGGAACGAGGATTCCACCGCCACCAACACCCAGTAAGCCTGCCATAAAACCGACAAAAAAACCCAACAGGATGTATAACAACATCCATTCAATACTCAGCATATAAACTTAATCCTTTAAATTTTTTGGAGCAACCAAACCGTCTCAATTGACGCAACTTTCCCCTTTAATCCGCCTGCGACTTCCTTACTTTCAACACAGTTCAATTGATAAGCAGACGCATAATGGTGTTTTACTTCTGCTGCACTGACTGAGAACGGGGGGCCATCTATGAGTTGTTGATTGTATTCGTAACAAATCAGTAACTGCGGGGCCGCGTGGGTGATTTTCATCAGGTGTGACGTATATTGATGACGCACGTTTTCAGGCAATGCAACCAACGCTGCTCGGTCATATACCGCGTCAACCAGCCCAAGAACTTTAGCAGACACATCAAAAATATCACCAACAAAAATGTCGATATCCTTGGCGCAGTAGTGAGTTAATTCACCAACTCTAGAGATTTTTGGCTCTACTCCAAGATCGTTAAACAGTTCGTTAATCGCGAGTTCGCTCAATTCTGCACCAACCACTCGATAACCAGAAGCAAGCAACCATGCAAAATCACGCGTCTTGCCACACAACGGTAGAAATACACGAGCGCCCTTCGCCAGATTTAATTTTTCAAAATGTTCGATGAGGAATGCGTTTGTCTCACTTCGGTGAAAACCGATATCTCCTTTTTCCCATTTTTGATGCCAAAAACTTGCTTCCATATCAACACCTTCACTGCTCAAGATATCCATTACCTGCCACAAACTTAATAACGTCAGTCTTGCCTTAAGTTGTGTTTGAAGATACGATACAACTTCAAGTCAACTTGAAGTCAAGCAGTTGTTGCACCAAAAAAAATAATGGATATCACTGAGGTCTCAAAGGCTTGTGGGTTGCCCACCTCAACACTACGATTTTATGAGGAAAAAGGACTGATCCAGTCGAATGGCAGAAATGGTTTACGGAGGCTTTTTGATGCCAACGTCCTAGAACGACTCGCTTTGATTTCCTTGGGGCGTAGCGCCGGTTTCTCGCTGGATGAGATTCGTGAAATGTTTACGCCTAAAGGACCTGAAATCAATAGAACGCTGCTCTTAGCGAAGGCAGATGAGTTGGACAACAAAATTAAAGAACTGACCGCGATGCGCGATGGACTTCGGCACGCAGCAGCCTGCACTGCGCCTAACCATTTTGAATGTCCAAAATTTCTACGTCTTCTGCGTGTTGCTGGTAAAAATCGTGTTAGGCAACCCAATAAATTGAAGGACAATAAGCTTTAAGCGAAGAGGTCAGAAAAAGTCAGGCAAACGATATTAAATGCTTTTAGCTCTGTACAGGGTAATTCTTGGCGATCAAACACAGTATCTATCGAAACTAATTGATGAAGCTCTTTACTAGCAAAGGTTGGAAACGTACTTGTATATTTTTGGTGCTTTGGGCTATTTTAGGCAATGTTGCCGTTTCAAAAGCCAAGCAAGGTAAGCCGCCGCCATGATGTCGTAGGTAAGGCAGAACATCGGCCACCAAATTGGTACACCTGGATTTGTCACGATGTGGCTATGAAAGAAGTCAAAAATGCCATGTGCAACTAGCGCACCCACAACCAGCCACAGATTGCGCTTGAAGCCGAGGACGGACACGCCCGAAAATGCTGCTATTGCAATGGACTCAAGTAGCAAAACTTGAACCGAGCCACCCATAACTGCAAAGAGACCGTAATAGGAGGCGATGACAACCATTACTGTTGGATAGAACGCACGGTCTCTGTCAAAGCCGACGAGGGTAGCCGATACAGAAACGGCAAGAGCAAGAAATAAGCCGACTAGATACTCCATAAACTCTCCTGCACGCTAACTATTTAGTATACTGAAACTTACAATTATGCAAGCAATCTTGGTTGGCGATGTAGTGAGAGCCTTATTCATAGCCAAGAGAGTAAAACCCTGCATTCCAGGTCTGGAAATGCCTACTGCACCTAGCGTTCATCAATTTCCACCCCATCTTTATAAGGTTGACCACACAGAGGACAAAACTTATACCTCAACGACACCACCAACTCACCACAGTTGGTACAACTAGACCGCAACTGCGTACCGCATAGATAACAAAACCTAGCCCTAACCCGGATTTCTCACCACATCTCTCAAAGCCTTATAAAACCTAGATTTATGCGTTTCGCACTGCAACAAAATTATGACCCATCAAAAAGGCTCGAAACACCCTCTGGCTAAGGATTACGAGATAGGCGATCGCAATACTTGTGAGAAATGCGGGCTAACATTACCCCACATTGAATTCACAGCACCACCAGGATTCCAACATTGGGGGCAAAACTTAATCGCTGCCATTGCCTGGGAAGCTTCCCCCCTGACAACTGCCTGCAAATACTCAATACCTGCAATGGTTTAAACTTGTAATTCTGTGTCATATTTCGATACCATATATGGTTGTTCATATAATTTTTTTGAGGTCAAATACCTTTGACTCTAATGCCCATTTGAAATCAGTAATTGATAGAGTTTATAACTTCTCTATTTCTTCCCCCACACTTTAATATTTAATTAATTGCTTTGCATATACTGATTAATGCGCTCTAGCCAAGTTTGGTTTTCTTCAATTGTGAGAATAATTCGTTGTAAAGATTCATCTTTGAGTTCTAAAGTTAAATAATTTTGGTCTTTTGTGACGTACCAAAATTCTTTACCTCTGCTACTGTAGTAAATTCCTGCTTTAATTATTCCTGGAATAACAAGACCAGGGGTACGAATTTCTGTCCAACTACTTTCTGGTTGAGCAGTCGAAACTCCTGCGATATGATTGAGAGGAATTACAAAAATTTTACTGAAATTGACTGCCAATAATTGCTCATACCATTCCCATTCAATTTGTAAGTTTTCATTACCTAAATTGAGATTCATTTGTTTTCCTCCTTAATCTTTTGGGGACTAAATAATGTAATTTTTCCAAAAATTACTGAATGAGGCTTATGTCGCAACTCGAATACTAATGGTTCTTGGCTAATAGAGGAAATTATTGCTCCATCCCTACTATGTGGTATTGATGCCATTTGTTGATGTGTGAGGATAATATCTTGACCTGCAACAGTTATCCAAGCACAACCTGATAATACTTGTAATTCATTTACTAATTGTGGTATGCGAAACGATTGATTCTGATTAAGAGTGATGACTATCGGACATAATAAATTTTGTCTTGATCTCAGCATATTAGAGAGTTTCATTGCACCAATGAAGTTTTTAGGAATAATATGAAATTAAAAGATACTAAACTATTGGGGCTTCCTCCATTTGATTCACCCAATTGGGTGAATCATGAATTTATGTCTACAAACAAAGCAATAATAGACAGTATAAAATTAACGTAATGAAGCTAATTTACTTGAGTTATATACTAGATTTTCTGACAATCAAAAGTTATCATTTTTATTCCAAGTCAGTCTTAACAAGAGAAAATTAGTGTTTTCATCTAAACGTTCTCCCGTCCAAATAAATCCGCATTTTTGGTAAAATTTTTGAGCCTTGTAATTCTCTTGATAAACCTCTACCAACAAAGTATCTTTGATTGTTGATTTAGCATATTCGATTAGCTGAGTTCCGTACCCTTTACCTTGGCTTTTTGGGGATACAAATAAACCACCAATTAAATTATTTAACAAAGCAATAAAACCGACAGTATGTTTATTTTCCTCAGCTACCCAGATTTTTGCTATTGGTATGTAAGTATTAAATATAACTTCTTTTTGTGCAGCTAAACTTGCTTCAGAGATAAAGCTGTGGGCAATTTTAGCTGCTTCATACCAAATGTTGATTACATCATCCAAATCTGTATCTTGATAAGCTCTAATCATAGATTTCTCAGCCTTGGATTACAGATATTTGCTAGGTATATAACAAGAGTTACTTACTAACGCGGCTAAGTGGTAGTGCGAAATTAATCATACATTCCGAAAATCTCAAACCCTCGTCATTGCGAGGGAAAAAGCATAAGTCCGTTCGCTGGAAGCGTTCTCGTTCCCTCGTTGCGCCTTGCGCTTCCCGAAGGGTAGAGGGTTCCGAAGGTAGGGTAGCGGACACGCTACGCGTAGCTTGCTTCCACGGAGTGGTACGCAGTATATATTTAATTTTGCCTAACTACTTATCCTTCTTTTGTCAGATTGGGAGAATCTAATCGCCCAAACAGTTACAGGGCTTTAATTTCCACGTTTTGTCTATAAATTTTAGTTTCTGTTAGAAAATAAAGCCTCAAACCTTGATGAAATCAAAGTCTCAGAATCAGCCTGAGATTATTGTTTTCCGAGAGTGACAAAACAGGGTTATGGTTGAGTAATCTTGAAATCTTCAAATGCAACTGAAAAACCTTCCCCCTGCGGTGAAGCACACATTAGCCCCACTTGTATCGTTTCAGTATGGGTAAGATATGCTAGTCGCAGCATTTGATAATTCTCACCATCTAAAGAATATTGCACCTCTAAAGTTTCTGCGCGACGCTGTACGCGCAGCCATAGGGCAACTGGTGGTTGTGATAAGGGAACTACAGACCAATCTGAATAATCTCTTGTCACTACAGCACTAACGTTCTGCACGCCTTCAACATACTCAATTCCGCATTTGAGCCAGGTATTCTCGTTCTCCCGAATCATCAATCCAGCTTGGTCATATAAAGCCTGATACTGTCCTATAATTTTGACCTCAGATGTAAAATTACCCTTTACTTCCTGATAGTAAAAGTTGCCATTATCACGCATGAAATTATAGTGAGTCTTTTGCCAAAAATCTGTTTTCGCACCTGCGGTTACAGAAATAATTTTTGCTTGTTTATTCCAGGTGGAAGGTTCGTTGTACCACTTCATTTGAGTCATAAATTTTGAACTACCAGTAACAACAAAATACAAACTTATGTTAGTGCCAACTAGCTGTAACTTGGTCTAAAACGGAAATATTGCTGGGGGTTGTGGAGGTTGAGGGAACTGCATATACGAGCCATGATGATTTTGAACATAAACTCGTAATCTAGGGGTTGGGCAACGCCAATCATCACCTCTGACATTTTCACAACCAGCCCGGCGCATGGCATCGTAAGGTACACCAGGGGCTGAATAACGCCAACGTCCTTCTGGTGTTGGCCCAGACCTCGCCCGTAGCTCTAAGTATCTATTTCTGTTTCTATAGTTACCCCAATCACGGTTTCGCCGACCACGACAAGCGATCGCTGCATTAGCTTCAGAAATACCATCATCTATGAGGTCTTGCATACATTGTCGTACTGTTTCGCTAGCTATTGCAGGTTGTGATAACTGCATTGAAGCTCCAGCACTTCCCACTACAGCTAAAACAAGCATAGATATATAACTATAATGTCTGCGGTTTACTTGCATAATTTTTCTCCTAGTTAAAGTTCATTTCTTATCTTGTCTAGAATTACCTTTTAACAGCCTGATAAACTCCTACACCTACTGACTCTAATTGGGTGTTGATCAAACAGTAAAATTACGTATTACAGGTTGATTTTTGAAACTGCCAACAAGAACTAAGAATGCCATGAGGATCAGCACAAACCCAGCTAAACCACCCCAAGGAAGAATCTCACCTACTAGACTCGCTGTGATGAATACAATCACTACCAACAGGCGGATCGTCCTCGGCCTATTAGCGAGTAGCACCCACGTACTGGTTGCCGCCCAAGCACCCAGTACACCCACAAGTCCAACGCCCCAGTATGGGAACAGTGATGGTATAACGAACTTGGCACATATATATAAAGTTAAACCTGCGATCGCCAACCAACCAGTTAATTTCAGTAATTTGCGAGCCTTAGTTTGCTGGCGCACTTCCTATACCTCCGGGGGATTTTATTTTTTTAGGGATTATCCAGTGCCAACCAATGTCCTAAACCCAAGCGATGTTTGTTCATCCCTTACCAAAAAGTTTTACGTTCCAGAAAATAATTAGCTTCAACCTGACGCAAATACTCAATAAATTGATTTCGTTCAACCCTAATCTCATGCTGATGAAGATTATTGTCATCCAATCTAGGAACAGTATTCTGCTTCAGCCAAGAAAGGTCTAGCTTGAATGGGCGATGAATAAATAGAATGTTCATAAAGCTCTCAACGCCTGTTTAAATATCATGACCGAATTATAAAGTCAGGCATCTAATTAAAACTTCCCACGATTGATTCACTCGGTTAACTCACCCGATTGGATGAATCGGTTGGGTGAGTTAACCTGTTAGTCCATTTGGGTGGAGCGAATAAGGCTTTGTAATTTATACAATCAAGTTTGTTATATCTGTTAGAAAAAACAATCTAAAAACATCTTGTAATAGTGTATTAAATTAATTTTCAGAATTTTAATACTAAGTTGCGCTCAAAATATTCCTAGTCCCCCTCCGGGTATACCTCCGGCACGCCAAGGGCGACTGCGTTCGCCTGCGGAGGGAAACCCTCCCGCAGCGCTGTCTCACCACTCCCTACTCCCAGCCCAAGTTACTATCTTTGACTGCAACTTGGTATAAATAGCTCCAGTTACATTCAACTGCATAATGAAAAGTATCCTTACATTGTTACCAATAAAAATATTTGTAATTCGATTTATTAATCGGCTCAGAAGCAAAGTTAAACCTAATCATGCAATTGTTTCGTCAGAATTTTTGGGGTGGCGACAGCAATTTCTTTCTAGTCGAATTCGTTTACTTGCTTGGGTTGTTCTCATTATTTCGGTAATGGCGACAACTTTGAATGTCATCCTGATAATTCCTAGCTTGAATGCTTCAGGCGATCCCAAACTAGCATTTGATACAGTCCGGATACGCCAGTATTTGGAAGTTGCTGTTACTCAAATTTTAAGTGTTGGTATGGGCTTGTTATTAGCTAAATCTCGCGTCTTCTCCCAGTCTCCAGAAAGAATGTTTCTGTTGTTGAGTGGATTGGTGCTGATGCCGTCTCAAATCATCGCTACTGTGCGAGGACAAGCTAGTTTTGATGGAGGTACGTGGATTTTGTTTTATGCGATTCAAGCCATTTTAATTCCTGTAAATTGGCGATCACATCTCATCTCACAAGTAACTGTGATTGGCTATTTTGCGATCGCCCTACTCTTTGGTTGGCGTGATCCAAATGTGATTGTCCCTGCTAGCTATGTCTTGGGCATATTTTATACAATATTGATTTGTTTGGTCGCCGATGTTGGTGTATTTTTGTATGAGCGATCGCTACAACGGGAATTTGAATTACGTCAACAACTACGGGTTTTTCTCCATGCGGTATCTCATGATTTACGCAATCCTGTAATCGGTATGGTGATGACTTTAAAAACTTTTTGGCATCCTGAACAACACACTGCACAGATTCCCCAAGAATTACTCCAACAAATAATTGCAAGTGGCGATAGACAGGTTGCTTTAATTAACTCACTGTTAGAGGCACACGAAACCGAAGTACATGGAATTGTACTACATCACCAACATGTGCAACTTCATGATTTAGCGCAATCTGTCATTACCGACTTACAACCGTTTATCCAGCAAGCAAACGCCACGGTAATCCACTCGATTCCCACTGATTTACTCGCTGTGAATGCCGATGCGCTACATCTGCGGCGAGTGTATGAAAATTTACTTTTAAATGCACTGCGTTATAATCGACCGGGGGTAACGTTGACCTTGGATGCTGTTGTAGGAGAACATCTCAACAACCAAATCCGTTGCACTGTTCAAGATGATGGTGTAGGGATGACACAACAGCAGTGCGATCGCTTATTTGAACTCTACACCCGTGGTCCTAATAATCGTCAATCACTCGGTTTAGGCTTAGGACTATACATCTGTCGGCAAATTATCACGGCTCATGGCGGCAAGATTGGGGTGATCAGTAGTCCAGGTAATGGAGCTACCTTCTGGTTTACTCTACCTATATAGCATTTTTCAGTTTAATCACGACATCAAGCCAGATCGCAATGCTAATACAGCTGCTTGTACTCGGTCATTCACTAGCAACTTATTCATTATTCCGCGAACATGGGTTTTGATTGTATTCTCACTTAGATATAACGCTTTCGCAATTTCTGGATTGCTGTAACCTTCAACGATAAAATGCAGCACCTCTAATTCCCGCTCTGACAAAGTTCCAGGAGGAATAGACTGAGTCGTTTTACCACCAGGTGCAACGGGTTTAAGTTGATCAATTACAGTTTTTGCTACTTGAGCATCCAAATAAGTAGCTCCTTGATGAACTACATCAATTGCTTTCACCAATTGTTCTGCACTGGTTCCTTTGACACAGTAGCCATCAGCACCACTGGAAAGCGCAGCCACTACCTCCGTTTGCGAGGTATGGGAAGTGAGCATAACAATTTTGACATGAGATAAAACCTTCTTAATTTCCTGTGTAGCTGCAATTCCGTCCATGTGTGGCATTCCTACATCCATCACTACCACATCAGGCTGGAGTGTAGTTGCCGTCTCTACACTTGAATATCCATCCTCTGCTACACCAACAATTTCGAGGTGAGGATAAGTGGAGAGTGTATGTTTTAACCCAATCTGCATCATTGGGTCATCTTCAACAATCAAAATTCGCAGCACTAGTTGCTTGAGTTCTTCACTCATAAATGATTTTAGTGATTTTATTAACTATCATGCCAGGTTTTGAAGATAGATATTAGATGATATTGCTACAGGTGTTGTAACTTCAGGGATTTTTGGCTGGCAAGCTACAACAGCAGCTACTAAGTGCTTAGGCAAAATTAATGATATAGCGCCATTATTGACAGAGTGTAGTATTTGCAAGGGTTTGGGATGTTCGGAATGTATGATTAATTGTGCACTACTACTTATAAGGGGAAATAAAAATTTATGCATAGTACCTCCCGCCTGATGAATTAGCATTTAGGCATCAGCAATTCCAAATTCAAAAATCTAGGAGGAGTCAGTGGTTAGAGAAAACACTGAATCCGAGAGCATGAAGTCAATCAAATGCTGCCAACTGTCAAACAGCAAATACTTAGTAAGAGAAAGGATATCTTGAAAAAAATACCCGAAATAATTGGGTGGCCGCCGAGATACGTGCAAAATGGGACACGTTGTAAAGTTTTGTTAAGAAGTAAACAAAAAACCTGTGATTTACAAGGATTCCAGGCGCTTAAGCAAGCACTAAACTTTGAACCTCATCCAACGACGGTGGCACACTCTCCATATCAATCAGGTAATCACCAAACCGCTTAACATGAGCCGTAATATAAGGACTCACAACCGCCACATCCTCACGGCTAATCAAATAGCCTTGCTTCTGTAAATCCCGCAATATATCAGTTAAATCTACAACATTTTGGAACAAAACAGCATTTGCTACCAAATCTTTATACTTAATCACCTTCTCCTGTTCAATTGGGTCATTCTTCATGACAACCCCAAAGCCGCCAAAGAAAAACCACTTTGAGAATTTATGATAAGCCTCCACAATATTCGTCACAGCAGTAATTTCTTTTATCATCTGCATATCCGATATGTATTGCAGCAAGAAAACAGTTCTCACTACTTGTCCTAATTCCTGAAAAGCTTGATATAACCTATTTTTACGGCTATAATTTCCCAATTTACGCAATAAAATTGCGCTTGATACCTTACCTGTTTGGATTGATAGAACCACCTGTAAAATATCTTGCCAATGAGTTTCTATCCGCTTCCAATCAATAGTTTCAGAGAACAAAGAATCAATATGTTGATAAGCAGTATCTTTGTCAGGACGATAAAAATTTAAATCTTTCCAATTACGAATCCGAGGCATTAACTTAATTCCCAGCATATGTGCCAATGCAAACACAGGTGTTGATTGACCGTGGGTATCA
Source organism: Calothrix sp. NIES-4101 (assembly GCA_004296455.1). GTDB lineage: Bacteria > Cyanobacteriota > Cyanobacteriia > Cyanobacteriales > Nostocaceae > Brunnivagina. The sequence continues at coordinate 55,382 of AP018275.1, read as the reverse complement.
GCATGAATTGTATCGGGTTGAATATCGGAAGAGTTTTTTAACAACCCCTCGATGATATGAACAGCTTCCCAAGTGCCACAAGAAATAAACTGGCTAAATAAAGCCACATAGGTATCAGAGACATGGTGGTAAGCTATTCCTCCGTAGCCCCCATAGCGAATATGATACTCAGACAGTAAATTCTCTTCGTAGAGTTCATACTTCGTTCCATCTGCCGCCGCACTTTTACCATCACCCCAAACTGAAGGCAGATTTAAAGCATTGTAGCGGTTAATAATATCCACTAATGCTGCATTGAGCTTATCCACAGTCACATGGCGACGGTTGACAAATGCCAATTCCTTCGCGGTGACGATACCTCGCATATGTCTCGCCGCTTGAGTCGGCCCCAAATTGCAACCATAAGTAAACGTCGTCAAAAGATAACGTTCCGTCGCACGTTCAATTTTAGGATCACTACCAGACAGTGGGCCAAAGTGACGGGTAAAATTTGTCCAGTAGTCAACATTTCTGAGGATATCGATTAAATTTCTTTCTGGAAAACATTCTTCGATTTTTTCTATTAAAGCTTTGGCAGCAACACTCAACTCGTTACGCTGATACTTTTTGAGGATGGGTTCGCCTTCATCATTAATAATAAATTGGTGGTTATTGGGATAACCTGCATCCACCGCCGCCGCCGTGTCCGTCAACCAAGATTTTAGTGTCAAGGTAAACTCAGAAGCGGTATTAGGAAAGCCTAAATTCTCACAGTATTGGTCAACCAACGGCAAACACTCTGACCAAGACAATAATTGTTCTCGGTAGTCGGCGTAATCTTCACTACCAACAACGCAGATATCTCCTGACCTTAATTCGGCTGCTAGGTAGTAAAAAATACAAGCCTCGAAGTGCCGACGAACGAATTTTGTTTTCTCTCCTTGCTTGACTACAACTAATTTTCGCCACTGTTCTGAAATAAAATCTAGTTCAATACTTGCTTTGAGAAATTCCCCTCGACGATGCGAATTATCTAGGACAAATTGTAATGCTTCCTTCACACTTTGTTCGTTAGTAGTTGATTTAAACTCTAACGCTTTTACTAAGCGGAAAAATGTCCGACGGTGATTTTTATAAAATTTCCAAGAGTATTGGCTTAACATTACCCAAAGAATCCAGCCAGATTAAATGTACAATAAAGTCATTGATATTGTTACGAGTAGGGCTTTTAGGTAGTTGCTTCAGGCTGTTGAATGAGGTTTGATACTCAAGTGGATGACGCTCTAATAAGTCCAGCAAGCGTTCTTGGTAATCTGACGAGATGCGACTCAGTACGAGGGAAAATAATCTTTGGTTTACTACATTTCTCACTCGACGGACTAATCTATTTAATGTGTTGAATCCTGGTAATTCATATCTATTTTTAACTAATTCAGCAATGGCTACATTCATTAAATCAGCAGGATTATCCATAATATTCGCCGATTCATTCACTGCTTTTATAGCTAGATGTAGCCCAGTTTGATTAAACTGATTTACCTGGAGATATTCGCGAATAGCAGTCCGGTGGCGATACATGGTTTTACGATTTTCATAACCCAAAACAGTATCAACTGAGAATTTTAAATTGCTGCGAATATGATTAACGATTTTGAGAGGAATATCTACTAGAGAAGGGAAGTAACCTAGTCGCTGAAATGATTTTAATAGACATACTAAGTTAAGAATATTACTTTCACCTTTAGTTGTTGCGTAAGCAAAAGCAATTTCACTCTTGTTGGGTGTGTAAATCTCGGTGAGTTCTTTGGCGGTTAATTGACGCTTAAATCGAGGGTAAGCGGTACGTTCTATCGATGTCACCATCAGTATGTGTTTGTGCGATTTAACACTTCAAAAGGTATATATCACCAATCAGCCACAAGCGTTGGATTTTATGTAGAGAAACATTACCAAAAAGAACTGTTTATGGGCAAGTTTTTAACATGGAATGTGTGGGGAGTTGATTGTGTCGTACCCAATGTTAAAGTACCCAATTACCTTTTATGGGCAAGTTGGTTTTTATGACTCATACTGCTCCACCCAAAAAAGTTACAAATCTAGAGAAGCGAACACGAGAATATCTGCTACCCAATGAAGTTGAAGCCATGATTAAAGCCGCTTCATCAACAGGGCGGCATGGTCACAGAGATTCGACTTTAATTTTACTGGCTTATCGTCACGGGCTACGTGTATCAGAATTAGTAGCACTGCGATGGGAGCAGGTAGATTTTTCTAGTGGCACAATTCATATCAATCGACTCAAGCATGGTATCAGTTCAACCCATCCTTTACGTGCCAGGGAGTTAAGGTGGCTACGACAACTACAACGAGAATATCCTAACTCCCCTTACTTGTTTGTTTCTGAGCGTAGTACTCCGATGGCTGCTGCCACCGCTTTTAATATTATTAGTCGTGCTGGCACTCTTGCTGGTTTAGCTTTATCGGTACATCCGCATATGTTACGTCATGCCTGCGGGTTTTATTTGGCATCTCATGGTCATGACACTAGAGCTATTCAGGCTTATCTGGGACACAAAAATATTCAACATACTATTCGCTACACAGAATTATCGAGCGATCGCTTCCAAAATTTCTGGCTCGACTGAACCTAAAATCAATGCTTTCAACCTGATTTATTTACAAAACTTTACAACGTGTCCCATTTTGCACGTATCTCGGCGGCCACCCGAATTGAATCTTTAGCCAAACAGCTTTCCTTACCGAATTCCGCCATTGGTCGTGGAGAAATAGCACTCTTAGGTGATACAACAAAAGAACTCAAAGTCAAGCCTTTTGTGGACTCCCACCCATTCCAAGAACTGACATTTAGCACGGCGATCGCCGAATATTTAGCACGTCCGTTGGCTAAACTTACCCCCGAACAGGTGGCTTATATTGACGCGATTTGTACCAGCACCCTCAATAAACAGGAGGTGATGAAGCAGGTGCGAGATTTTTTCCACCCCTTACCTGGTACAAACAATGCTGAGTGAAGTGATGAATTATTTTGGTCTCAAACGTACCTTAGACCATGTAGGGTATTTTGAAACTGAAGACCAAACGAATTTATTCAAAGAGTTGAAACTGCAAATTCGGCAAAGCCGTTTGATTGCAGTAACGGGTATTGTTGGTTGCGGTAAAACCACCACTTTGCAACGGTTGCAATCAGAATTAGCCTCCGAGAAAGACATTATTACTTCCCGCAGCCTCGCAGTTGATAAAGATAAAGTCAATTTAGGGGTTTTAATGACTGCTTTGTTCTGCGATTTGAGTACGGAGAGGGATGGAAAACCACCAACCCAACCAGAACAAAGGGAACGAAAATTATTGGCGTTGATTCAAAAATGCCGTAAAACCGTAGTACTGTTCGTGGATGAAGCCCATGACCTTAATAATAGTACGTTGGTCAAAATTAAGCGTTTGATTGAATTGGTACGGCAGAATGGTTGTACTTTATCCGTAGTTCTCATCGGACATCCTAAACTCAAAAATGATTTACTGAGACCATCTTTGGAAGAAATTGGTGCTAGGACAAACGTATTTAGTTTTGAAGGCATTCGAGGTCATCAAACTGAGTATATAAAATGGCTATTGAGCGAGTGTATTCACTCTGATTACATACCCGAAGATTTAATTACGGATGAGGCAGTTTCATCTTTAGCAAAACGATTGACGACCCCGTTACAAATCGAACATTACTTACGTTTATGCTTTCAGAAGGCTTATGAAACTGCTACCAAGCCTGTTACCGTTGATATACTCGAAGAGGTTTTGGCTACCGGGCTTAATGATTTAGAGCCTCGCTTAATTCGGCATGGGTATAATGCGAAGGTGCTAGCCGAGTTATTAAATATACGAGTAAGTGAAGTTAATTCTTTTTTGCACTCCCAATTACCTCCTGGTCGGACTGAAGATTTGAGAGACCAGATGTTGAAAATTGGAATTCCTTTGCATAGTGATGCAATTTGACTCAATATATCCGTTCTAATACTCGTTAAAAATGAAGAATACCTCGTCCAGTTTTTTTGTGTTTTATTTTTGTCCAGTTTATATATAGATAAATGGACATATTTGTCCAGCAAAAAAGTTCCTATTTTCTGGACAGTTTTAGGGCTGTTTTTCGGAAAATGCTTATTTATAAGGGTTTGGGCTTATTTGCAAATAATCTGGTTTGTTTGCACTTAATGTGGTTTGGTTGCAAATAATCTGGTTTCATTTGCACTTAATGTGGTTTTGAGACCCTCCTTATTTGCAGTTAATGTGGTTTCAAAATTGGCTTGTTTGCAGTTTGAAGCGTTTATGTTTGCAGTTCGCTACAGATAGGTCTGGTAGATATGTAGTGATTGTGAACCAAGAAACTAGTCAACCTGTCGAAATTTTAACCCAGGAACGTAGAGTAATCAGCTTCAATGCTTGCGGGTTTGGAGTATTGGGAGAGCAACGAAAATTAAAACGCGTTCACGGAGTGACTCCGAAGGAGTATCGCTATAATGCAATAGTCGAATCTACCCTCATTCCTTTACCTACTAAGTTTACTTTTAAAGGGTCTGAATACACCACTTCATCATTCCCCACCACCAGCGATTCTAAAATGCCAGTTTGCAGACAAATAGGTGGTGAAGCTGTTGAATATAAACCGATAGATTGGTGATATGAAAAAACATTTATTTTTAGGTTTATTATTGGCAATCATTCCCCTACCAGCACTCGCACAAATTACTGGACATTTGGGAACAGGATACTTTTATATCAAAGGTTTAGAACCTAGTAAAGCCTATGAAGTTGGTTTGGGTGGTATGCCCTTTATTCGCTCTGGGTTATCCGACAGTTGTGGTGTAGTGCAAATTAGACCCAGACGTAGTTTACAAACTGGTGATCAAGTCGAAATTATTGATACCAACTCTTATACTTTTACTAATACCAATCTGCCAACTAGAGACGATTATAAATGTAATGGTCAAACAGAAGCGCATGCTGTTTGGAAAAATTCAACAGGTTTGGTATTTGTTTCTGGCTTCACTCCCTCAAAAGCATTAACTATTAGGTTTTTAAACGATAATCCCAATCGCACGATTACGAGTAATTTCTGTGGATTTATTCGTATAGTTCTACAAAATCCTATTCCCAAAGCAATCTTTTTAAATAATCAAGCTTTACCAACAACTGGTACACCCGGTAGTAATTTTGCTTGCAATAAAAATAATTTGTATGTTTCTTATCCAAAAATTGTCCAAGATGTACAACCAGTTGAGAAAACTACTTGGATAACTCAAAATCCAGTTGAACCTTCACCAGGTACTACAGAATTAAATAACGTCACTCCACCACCGTTATCTCCAACGGCTGTTTTGAATACAAACAAAGAACTAGTCATTAGTAATTTAACACCGGGTAGAAAAATAGAAGTTTATTACGTGCATCCAACTGATAACATCCAAAATAGTGCCAGTGCTACAGTTAATTCATGCGGGGAAGTTGCATTTATTGGTAGATTTCTATTTGCTGGTGGTAGTTTAATTCCTCCTGTTAACTTTACTATTGATGCACCCATCACAGTTAAAGAATTGGATGGTACGACACTAATCAAGCAATATCAAATACAACCATCTGAAATACAGCAAAATGTTAGTTTAACTGCCACCTGTTCTTAAATTTTTACAGATACTACAAATAACGATACTTTTATGGAGTAAAGTTTAGTCTGGTGGTAAATTTATTTTGCCGTTATTATAGTTATCCCACAAGTCAAATCCCATTTTAAACCTTTGTTTAGACGTATCCATATATGCTTTGACTTCAGACTGCAACAACTTTTTCATCACAGGTTGCTTTGATAAATTTAACAATTTTTTTAATTCATCTTCCGAAAAATCGGCTTCCATTCTTGCTGCATAGGCATCTTTGAAATGTCTCCAACCAATTTCTCGTGCAAACATCTTCCTAAACCTTGTATAAAGCTTAAAATCATCACCCTTACCTATTAACGTGCCCATCAAGTGGTCGAAATGCATATCGTATCTTTGTGCGATTCCTATCTCTAGTAGTACCTCAGTTGCCAATTTATATTTGGTGGTTTCTCTGGCAGATGTTTTTGATTGGTATTCAACTAAAGGGAGTTGTTGAGAATTCGCTACATATACTGTGAAGAAGGTAAAGCAGACGATAAGCAACAATCCGAGAAACTTTGAAAATTGTGACTTTACTTTGAACATTAGAATTGAAGTACCTGAAATTCGATATAAGAGTGTTCCAATTTTTCACCCTTTTATTCAGAATAATCTTAAATCTCTGCTTCTTTCACACTCAAAACCAACAATTTTAATTCAAATAAACTTCTTCGCATCTTTGCCCAAGCTTGATAGGTTTGGGCTTTTTGATTGTCCAGTTGATTTTGCCTTGATAGATAGGTTTCTGTATCACTATTTCCCCTGGTATATCTCAACTCGAATACCTTAAACTGGTCAACTGCCCGCATAGAAACAATTTGAGCGGTTTGGAAATCGGTACGCCCTTCATCGAATTTCACCAAAGAGATCGCTACTTTTTCCCTAATTTCATCTGCTAACTTTGCCCTTCCCCTCTGTAATTCCGCCACCTTTATCTGTAAATCAGAAATAGCGATCGCATTCCGTTGAGCATCGGCGTTCTCCCCTTGGCTGCCTTTAAATCTCATTAGGATGCATTTTGGTTAACATCTGCTCCCGGCATAGCCGCTCGTAGACATCGCGTTTATATTTGAGGCGGAAGAAAATTGCGATGCCCTTGGCGACCACTTTGTGGTACCGCCAATGCTAGTTTTGAGTAGGGGCAGAATTTCCCTACACATTACGATATTCAAATGCTACACTTAGCGACTTTATATCTTTGAATATCCAGGGTGACATTTATGATTTCCAAGAATAGTAGAACTATTAAAAGTATCCAAACATTCCTTGCCGTAACTACCTTTGCTGCTGGAGTTAGTTTGGTTGTAACACCATCAACCTAGGCTGTGTACTTTGTTAAAATTTGAGCGGTTTTTAGTAATTTTGTACGTGACGTTAAATTGTCCATCAAAAGCCCAGTTAAATAAGCTTTACAGCCTTCGTGAATAGTCACGTTTTTTGTATGAACAAAATCCCAAAAAAGTCACAGAGTCAACAGCCTACCATCAACCGCACAACAGAAACAGATCGGTATAGATGAATTAATCCGTGTTCGCTGCACGACTACAGGGGAAAACGTATACACCCAGTGGCAGGGTTCGATGTATGCTTTTGTCCCCCAGGAACGACAGCGCAAGCTTTTTAATATTTTGGGTATGAATGTTGCCCGATGTATCAAGAATAGTAATCGATCACAGGCGATCGCAAATTACAAGAAAATGAAACCCTTGTGTTTCCAAGAGTTATAGGTCAAAAGATGAAGGTAATATATTAATTGAAATAGGGGAATAACTTCGTAGGTTTTCAGCAACATTTTTAACAGCAACTTCTATCCGCAGGAATTTGGGGAAGTAAAGTAGGAGTTGGTTGATTGTGACGCTTAGAACTAACAGCTTGAGTCATAAATTCCAAGACATTTCGACGTTGGGACTTTAGGGTAGTAACAACGGTCAACATTCTGGCAACGAAATTGCTGCCAGCCTTTGTTTGAGAGCCAAAACTGGTACGTCGCCAGATCACGGCAGGACGTATTGCTCTTTCGGCAGCATTATTTGTCGGTTCCACACCCTCAACTTCGACAAACAGCCACAAAGCTTGCTCAACTTTTAAGAGTTGACGACAGGTACGAACAGTTTTTGCCAGTGGAGTTTTTTCCTGTGCCCCAATCTCATAATTTGCAGCTTCTTGTAAAGAAGACTTGATTAAATCGCGAATCTCTGTAACTAAAAGTTGAAACTCGCAACGGCTCAAAGTTCCATCTCGAACCCGATGCCACAGTTCAAATAATTTTTCTTGTTGTTTAACCAGAGCATTGCCAATATTTGATGAAACTCCAGAACGCTCAGATATTTTGATAAATTCCCGTTTTAAATGTGCCCAACATAACTGCCGTTGCTCCAAGTCAACCCAGTTATACGATGCATATCGGTCGGAGTTTAAAATTCCACCGAAGTTCTCTCCCAGTAGATTTTTGGCTGTGTCCGTACAACGGGAAAGTGTGACTTGAAAAAACGTAACTAGGGGTGTAACTGCAACCCAGAGCCAAGCTTTTCTGTTTTTGTCATTACATCCATCAACATTTCCTTAGAAGACAGCTTGTTTCATCTACTCCAACTACAGGAGAATTTTGCACGTATGTTTTTGCTTCTGATACTGCTCCTGCAATTGCATCGCTTGCTTCTTTCTTCAGTTTATTGACTGTACCTAAGCACATCGTGACTCCAAAGATATCTTGCATTGCGCTTTGTACCATTCGAGTACTATGGCGGTATAACCCACTTAATACTGCTACAAGTGCCACTACCCTTACACCATAACCACGAATTGGCACATCTGCTGGTAAGGTTGCACGAGTCAAGGTTCCACAATGCTGACATTCGAGTTGATGTAGTCGATGTTCTACGATTATGGGATTTATCGGTGGAATTTCAACTACTTGATGCCTTCTGGGATTGCTATCAACTCCTATTAACTTTTCTCCACAACCAGAGCAAGTTTCTGGCTGATGTTCTAAAACGCTATCGCATTCGGATACATCATACAGGTTACGACTATGCCCTTTATGTCCTAGCTGTCCACCTCGCTTTTTATCACTCTTCTTTTTTGATAGAAGTTTTTCGCTATTGAGTGGGTCGCTTGACGGTGGAGATGATGAGTTTTTTGATGTTCGATTGATTTTTTCTAATAGTTCTTGATTTTTGGCAACTTCTGACGCTAACTCTTGTTCGGATTGCTTGATGCGCTGCCCCATTTTCTCCACCAGTTCTTTGATGCTGGCTGGAGTTTTTTCCCAATCTGAGCTTGGGATTTCAATCCCGTAAACGAGGCACATTACATCCATGCATCTTAATTTACCATCTATTGGTACTTAATTTACTTGGTAACACTTTAAATCCTGTGAACGACTACCAAGAATAAGCAGGGTGAATGGGAGTTACTTTCCCGTGAACTCAATTATTATCTCGACCCCAAAACCAATAAACTTGTTCATAAATGGGAAAATTCTTGGACTGGGGAAACCGTTGCCATTGTTCACGTTGCTAATAACCCAGTTCAAAATGTTGTGTCTGGTAGTCCTAAAAGCGAGATATCTGGCACTAATGTTACCTTTGTAATTGATGTCCCCCTCACTTATCCCAATGTTCTTGCTTCCGACGCAAAATTTAAGGACTACAGTCCAGAAAAGTTATACCAAGCCGGAGAATTTTTTAAACTCACAACATCCCTCGAAGAATTGAGAAATTCCACACATGGGGTGAAAAATCTTCACATCGATTGGATACGAGTTAGTCCTTGGCTACCCTGGATGAAGATGAAGGGCAAACCTGGATACTTGGTTTATAGTGCAACTGGTAGGAAATTAGCCAACTTTGAAGAACTTTCCCCCCTGTTGAAGGAAGAAATCAATTCTCGCCTACCCTTGTACAAGGAAGCACCTCGTTGTTTCCTGGCAGCAGAAAACGAATCCTCATGGTCGTATTTTGGCAAGTATTTCGCTGAATATCTTAAAGCCGAAAGCTTCCCTATTGCCGCACCTGTAACTCAAGATGTGTGTGAGAGCTAATTGCGATGCCCTTGGCGACCACAAAATGGTATCGCAGATGCTAGTAAAGTGAGATGATGCTGGATATTTAAATCCAAGAAATCGGGTTTATTTGGTCTGAAGATTTAATTTATATATAGCCTCTTAATGGTAGTAATACTAACAATGAGTCAGCAATATTTTCTACACCAGATATACTTTAAGCTTTAAAAGGAAACTATAAGTGACATAAATGTTTAAATGAAAGTTAAGGAAATGATTAAGTTGATAGAAGATGATGGTTGGTATTTAGCTAGAATAAAAGGTAGTCACCGCCAGTATAAACACACAATAAAATCAGGTTTAGTAACAGTTCCGGGAAAACTATCTGATGATTTGGCTCTAGGTACACTAAATAGTATTTTGAAACAAGCCCAACTCAAAAAATCGAAAGATACTATAGAAAACGAGGAACAAACAGGAGAAAAGGAAGAAAACTAATGCGTTATGCAATTATTATTGAAAAAGCAGAAAGTAATTATTCAGCTTATGTTCCAGATTTACCCGGATGTATCGCTACTGGTTTAACAATTCCAGAGGTTGAGCAGCAGATTAAAGAAGCTATCGATTTTCATTTAGAAGGTTTGCGTGAAGATGGTTTAACAATTCCTAAACCTACAACTTTATGTGAATATGTAGAAGTTGCTTGAAATCAAATCTCTGCATCTTTGACGCTCAAAACTAATAACTTTAATTCAAATAAACTTCTACGCATCTTTGCCCAAGCTTGATAGGTTTGGGCTTTTTGATTATCTAGCGAATTTAACCTCGATAAATAAGTTTCCGTATCACTATTTCCCCTGGTATACCGCAATTCAAATACCTTAAATTGGTCAGTTGCCCTCGATGCGACTACCTGCGAAGTCTGAAAACTAGTTCGTGCTTCATCAAATCGAATCAATGCTGCTGCAACTTTTTCCCTGATTTCATCTGCTAATTTTGCCCTCCCCCTCTGCAATTCCGCCACCTTTATCTGTAAATCCGAAATAGCGATCGCATTCCTTTGAGCATCAGCATTCCCCCCTTGGCTACCCTCAAATAATGGAATACCAATGACTCGTAATAAACCATTTAGTATAGATGTATCACCACGAATCACAGCTGCAATATTATCAATTAATCCAGTTCCCGCAGGTTGACGTTGCCCAGGATTTACAGTTGGTCCAAGTAGGTATTGCAATGCGGGAGTGAGAACACCAAGCCGAATCGATTTTTTGTTTTGTGCTTTAGCTGCATTAATTTTCTCGTTGGCTTCAGCAATTCGGGTATCGAGTTCTTTGAGTAATGGCGATTGCGATACTGCTTTTACCTGTAATTGTTCCAAGCAGTTAGCTGAAGTTTCCAAACAAGGTAAAGCTCCTTTCATCAACCGCCACATATCATCATTGAACTGTTTTTGTATTAGCGTATCAATGTTGGGACGTTCAAATGGGTTTTGGGGAGTTTTGGGTAATGCTGCATCCGCTTCCTGTTCGGCTTGTTCGGGGTCGATATCCCCACCATTGCTGTCTTGGACTACCCCCTCATCCTTAACTTCACTGCTATCCTCGGCGCTAAACTCAACCTCCCGCCCTTCTTTCTGGCTTCTGCCTTCTGCCTCTTGTTGAGTATTTGCACTTTCAGGTTTTTGCGTACTTGGTGGTGGCAGAGGGGCAGCTTGGTTTTTAATTGGTGCTGGTTTTGGTACTGGTAAGAGACTTGGCGGGGAGTTGGCGATCGCTTGCTGTCCTACTAATATTTGCAACCCTGCGATTAAAACCAGAGCTAATAGTGACCTCTGTTGTATATTTGCCATTGTTACCTGTCCAGTTTTTTACTCTCCTGATGTACCCATTCCGGGGCGATCGCACTACCGGAATCAGTGCTAGTTTGTCATCAATACTACTCAGTGACAGATTGAGTTGAGCTAGTTGATAGTCCCTATCTCTAATTTGTTGAGCATATTGTGCCTGTTGTTGTGAATAGGATTGTTGCGAGTGGTTTTGCTGCTCAATACGTTGCACCGCTTCAATTGAGGCTTTATATTCCAATAACTTGCGGTTCGATTTAGCCGTTTCCAATCGCGATGAAGCCATATTCAACTCCGAGGCAGCCAACTGCACCGCAATTTGTAGATTTTGCAATTCCTGTTGCTGCATTACCGCACTGGCATTCAGCTTTGCCCGTTCCCTTTCTAATGCCGATTGTGCCTGCTCAAGTTCCGATTGCAATTGAGCCAGTTTTGCCTCCTCATGGCGAATTACGGGTACTTCCAGCTTCATATCCTGCATTGAACGTAACAATTCTTCCTGTTCTTTAACTTTCTCTTGTGCCTGTCGCAGTGCAGCTTCCGACTTTTCAGCTTCAGCGCGTTTTTCTGGATTATCCGTTTGCAACATCGGCGATCGCGATTGTAGGATCGATTGTGCCTGTTGTAGTTTCAGGCGTGCTTGGGCAATACTCGCTTCTTCTTCCACAAACTGGGCTTGAGGTAGTGGGGCAACAGATGGTGCTGAAGTTGGTTTAATTGGTGCAGGAATCGGCTTCGATTTGAGATTATTGATTTGCAAGACTACTGATTGACGCTGTTTACTCAAGCGTTCTCGTTCAATGGAATTATCCGCAATCACCTGTCCAATCTTAATTTCCTCACCTTCTTTGATTTTCAGGTGCGACGGGTCATCAACGGTAATAGTTAGTTTTAGTAGGGGTTGGGATTTACTTGTTGACTCCTTTACGCCATTTGTTGGGGGAGTTACTACAGTTGTGCTTTGAGCCACTGCATTCGTACTATTCCTACCACCCAATTTGGGCATCATTAACCCCAATACAGCCACCCCCACACAGCCATATATCGCTAATTTATTCAACTCGTTCATAGTAGGGTTTAATCTGACATTTCGTCCCTATAGTTCCCATACGCACCAATGCTTCCAAAGGTTGCAGCGATGCGACAATATTTTCAGCAAACCTAAATCTTCTCGCTACCCTTTTGACTTCACTCTGGTCTACTGCCAAGAGAATTTTGGTACTTGAATTAGCGATCGCCTCCTCTGATATCTCTGCATCTCTTTGTGATGCTAATACTGCACATAATCCATATTTACGACCATCCCCAAGGATGATTTTAATACTTCGAGAATTTTTGACTTCCTTAGCCTCATCAATAAAAACAAAACTACGGGGGGTTTTCCCTTCAATCTCTCCCATAATTCGGTGTGTATCCATTAGTTGTTTGGTCAAAGCCTCAGTTGCAATGGCTGATAATCCCGGTACTTTTCCCAAAGCTGATAAATCAAAGCGAATAATTTGGGCATCTAGTGATGGTTGGGGTTTATCAAAAATGCCATATTGAAATGTCGCAGCCAGTTTGAGTTGTAATTTCACCGATTCCTTACAGCCATCCTCAACTCGACTTTCAATTTCCTGGCGAACATCAGCAAATGTTGGTGGTGTGCGAGTCCAAGTACGAAAATCATCCTGGAAAATTCCCTTGATTCCATAGCAGCTATTGAGGATAGAAATTACCAAACCCTCTTGATTTGCTCCCAATACCAGGGCTTTTTTAAATGTTGCTGCCACCGAAATTGCTTGTAGATTCGGTCCACCGCCTTTAGTGTCCAAATCAACCACAAGCGGGTTAATGCCGTGGGGACTCTCCATATCAAGCGGATAACAGGTTTCACCAGGTAACTCTAAATCACCATGAAAGTCTACTGTAATCACTTTTAACTCTGGAAATAATCGCGGTAATTCATAGGCTAGGGCTTTGAGAGTACCCCTGTTAAGGTGAACATTTGTACTGACGATTTATAGGGGTTTCAGCACCGCATCCATTAAAAATTGAAGGCAAAAAATAATGCTTGCGTTAAAAATTTAGGTTCTGCGATTAGAGGTAGAACGTAAGAATGGGACTTCTGGCTAGTACATTATTGGTACACCTTAACAGGGGTAGGCTTTGAGAGTCTGGGTTTTGCCGCTACCTGATGCCCCCAGTAATACAACGTGACCATTGGGTAATTCGCTGGGGTTCCAGGTGATATTATCCCCCAACAAAATTCCTGGGGATGTTTGGGCATTAGCCTTTTTAGCTAAATTGGGCTTTAAAATTGCTTGTGGCAGTGGTTTGGGCGGCATTGATTATCCTTATTTGTAAATTACCTGTGGCGAATTGTTCTCCAAGTTTTTCGATAACTTGATTGAGTGGTGCAACTTCGAGACTGACGGATTCACCCGATGCTCTCATATAGGGAAATTGATAGGGGTCTGGCGTTAGTTTGATGCTCTCCGGGTCATCAACACTCAACTGACCACTGACAAATACCATTGCCCCAACTCGGTTAAATGGTGTCAAAACTTCTAATAATTGTTCTTCTTCCAGTGCTACTGGTTCAATGGTGGTAATCGCGGCTTTACCCACATCGGCGGTAATTCGTTCGCTAATAATCTGCGAACCCGCTTCAGTGCCAACTTTATAAATCTCACCCCTTGCTGATTGGACAATAAACCCCGCACCATGAGTCTGAATCACCAAAAAATCACCCTCCACTCTTGAGCGATCGCTCCCACGCACTCCCTGAATCCGTGCTTTAATCAAGTTGGTAGCACCCGATGCGTTATACAAACTCTCCACCCCTGATGAACTGGCAATTAAGCGGTTAAACTGCCTCAGCATCCCCCCACTGTTGTTAATGTTGAATACTGCCAAAGAAATCGCCATCAACACTATCAACACAAAATATTCGGCATTACTCCCCGTCCTCAACCGCAAATTTCGATTTCCCGGACATACACACTTTACCCGTGATGGATAGAACATCTGTACCCCACCACGAGTAAAAGCATCAGCAAACCAGCCAAACAAATAACCAATATTGATGGCGTGAACCAGGTTAATCAAACTAGGGTGAAATAATGCCATTCCATAGGATGCGATCGCCAAAATTAAAGATGCCAGTAAACTATGGGTACAACTGCGATGGGGCATTCTTCGCTCTAAATATCGACTCACCCAGGGAAAAACTTGACCCGCCGGAGAAGTCGAGATATCAATATCCGGTAATAGTCCGGCAACAGCACCTGTAACAATAATGGTGGGGCTGGCTGTCCCCAAAAATAAACTTGTCGCCGTACCGCTAATGAGTAAATGTGATATTCCCAACATCACTTAATCCTCCGACTTTCACGCGGTAAGGTATACAGCAAACGCCCAACTCCCAAGAATACAGCCGCCGCAATTCCCCCAAAAATATACAAAGCTTGGTTATTCGTCCCCAATCCAATAAACCGCATCACCACAAATACAATCCCCACCAACAATATCAACGGTGTGATGTCAAAATATCTGTCATGGTCAGCCCCTTCAACTTCTAAACCCAGATATTCCTCCTCAATTGCTCGAATCGCCAACATGGGATTTCCCCCCGCCCGTTCCTGTAACTTCGATAAATCCGCAGGTTTTAAACTAATCCCCCTTTCCAACGCTGCTTGTTCCATCAGTTCCCGAATTGCATACTCCGGTAATGGTTGCAATTCAATCCGAGGAATATTAATAAAGATGTCATGGCGCTGTGGGTTTGTCGCCAGCAACAACATCGGCACATTGAGTTTACGCAACTGCTTCAGCCACATCCTGAATTTTGCCTCGCAAACTTGCACATCATCAATTACCAAAAACGCCGTGTTCATCTCCAAATAATTAGCGATCGCTCGTTTCAATTGCTCGGCACTCAAGGCTTTCCCCTCCAAACTCTGGGTTTCTACCCCCAGTTGATAGGCTATTTCTATCAACATCTGTTTCGGTGTCGTCGGTTCAATATGTGCCACCACAAATCCATCCGAAAGCAGCTTCTCTACCACCACACTTGCTAGTACGGATTTACCACAACCTTCTTCACCAGCAACTAGTAGTGAACCCGATGCTAGGAGTGAGGCAGTAATCCGGTTTAACTCGGTTTGGCGGTATAACCTAAATTCCCCAACTTCAGTATTAACTGTTTGAGTGCTAACGGTTGGAGCTTCATTTGTTTGAAGTTGTACTGGTGTTGGTTGCATTTGTGATGCTTGTACAGTTGGATTTGCCCTACGTTTAAACCCCAAACCCCGACCGTATAACAAACCCGTCATTGCGCCAACCAGCCCTGTCATTACGAGGAGGAACAACGTTTGCTTCCAGGGTTCCCGTAGGGTAGCAATCGCCACCGACATCGGACTAACCCCCACCATTACCAACAGCAACAACAAAGCGATCGCTATACCCACCAACACCATTCCTACCCAATTTAAGCCGCCACCACCCCAGGCTTTTTGGCGAAGTTCACTAGCGCGTTGGCGTATGCGAAAGGGTCAACTTCAGGAACTTGTGCCGATTCCTGAATACGCGCCTTCAATTCCTCTGGCAACATCTCCGGGTTCTCAATAAACTGTTGCGCCAATATATTCTCGGCAATCAATACCCCCGCAGCTTTATTCTGGGCATTTTTAAGTACCTGTTCTCCCAACGCATTCATCTGCGATGTTTCATGCTGCCGTACAGTTGCCACTGCTTCGCTTTCTGCCGCACTCAATGTCTGCTCTGACGACACAGTTATCGCACCTGTTGTCTGCTGTTTCTGGTGATGTTTCTCGTCATACTCATCAACTACTGTCGGCTGCGTTTCCTCTGCCACGGGTCCCGTTGGTTCTGGTATCGGGTAGCCCTCCATCCGTCCGGTGGCTTTGATGTGTTCGTGTAGTCCGTCCATGTGCGCCGCTTGTACGGTATCTAAATAAGCCTTGTTCTTAATCTTGTATGTCGTTATCTGTAGATAGCGCATCCGACCATACAACGAATCGCGACCTATCTCATATTTTTTTAAAAAATTTGCTATAGGAATTTTTGAAAAAAAATCGACATTTTGACTGTCTGCCACCGTACTGTCGGGTGAATCGTCTGGTATGCAGTCGGGTGTAATTTGCTGATTATCTGGTGTATTGTCGAGTAAATTGTCTGCCACTACACTACAATTTTCTACCAGATTATCTGGTATAGTTTGATTATTATTAACTGAATTTTCTGCCGTATTTATGTTAGTAAATTGTAGATTATCTGGTGAAGTAGTTGTGTTTACTACCGGACTATCTGCCGACAATGATTGATTCTTTTTTGCTCTGTTTGCCATAAAGTTAAGATTAGCTTGTGGTTATAGATTTATTGTCTGGCATACATTACACAAGTTAGTACCGTACGATTACTGATTGTCTGGCAGATAGTTATATTAATTTTTATTTGTCTAGTTATATGAGATTTATAATTAATTTTATTAATAAATATAGGTAATAATAAATTAATATTTTATGAGTTTTTGTTATTTAAAATTAATAATTATCAAGTATTAGATGATTTTGGATTCTCTCAGAATTAAAATGTAGGTTTTTGAATTTCAGCAATCTGAGATTATTAGCTAGGAATAGTTGCTTTTTGATTAGTCGCAATAAATCATGCGATGGGGCGATCGCAAAGTGGGAAACGTATGTTTCTCGTAACTAAAAATGATTCTGCTTTTGGGAATAGTTGAATATTTGATGTGATTTTTACACCAAATCATCAAAATCTACAGTTAACGGGTGATGCTAAATGTGTTCGTCACGAATTTAAACTTGATGGGCACTGTTAGATAAGAGTCACTCAATCTTAGGTTAAAACAGCTTTGGAATTGCGGGTAGAAAAATATCAAGCACGGAAACATACTATGAAGGGATTTAAGAGTTCCCGATTCAAAGGAGAATGCCAAGCAGCCAATGTCATAACCAAGACATAACAAATATTAATTATACAGCCAAGTGAGTACCCATAGCCGTAGAGCGTATATTCTGACATTTTGCAATCCTTTTTTCCCACCGCCAGTTGACGTATATTCTTACTCTATTAAGCAGGACATATTGCTCACATTTCAAGTATCAATTTAAGGAGTCAGGAAGAATATTAATGAGTGGCGAATACCTACCAACCCAAAGGCTAATAACTATAAGGATCGTGGATTAAATAAAGTGTAATTCTGGTTTAGCGGTGTAATTCCATTGGGGCAAAAATTCATCAAAAACAATCTTCATGTTTGATTTGAAATCTTCAGCCACTTTTCGACCCGTTTGATAGGTTTTATCGAGAATCGTTGTAAAAACTTTGAGTCCTGTGCGAGTGGTTGCCTTTGCCATTAAGTCTTTTACAGTCTGGATACTCTCAAAAATCATCCCCTGACAAACGCGAGAGATATGAGGAAACAAACGATGCTCAATCGGATTATACTTGGAGGTGTAGGGCGGATAATGAGCGATACGAATTTCGATGCCCAGTTCATTAACTAATGCCTGTAAGTCCTGTTTGAAGATGTAATAGCGAGAGCTATTGCTACCGCCACCATCACATAACAGCAAAATTGAATTTGCCAAAGAATAACGCGTCTTACCATAGGTGTTCCACCAGTAGCGAATTGAGTCACAGGCTAATTCACTGGTATCGTGGCTGATGCCAATCTGGATATAACCCACATTGTCTGTTATATCGTACAGCCCATGGGGAATGGCAACTCCAGTCGCAAGCGTTGGCCAATCATGGTCAAACACCTCTATCGTTTCTTGAGTGTATAGTTGTCCCTCCCGGTATAACTGCCCAATTAATTCTTTTTTTTGGTGTCCATACTCATGACCGGATTACCTGCCGTTTGATAAGAGTGCTTAAGTTGGTCAATCGTCTCAAATTGCTCGTTGCGATATTGATTCTCTCCTGTTGCCAGGGTCTTTACTGCTTTACGTTTACGAAAGTTATATTTCTCCAACAACTGGTCTACCACTGTCACACTCACTTCGATTCCTTCATTTCCCAGCAATCCTGCAATCTCATGACGCTTGAGATTGGTCCACTTGACACTTTCATCCATCGGCGAACCTGCTGTGTGCCTCTCCAACACTCGCAAAAACGCCTCGTCTAATCCAACAATTGTCTCGAAGGCTGATTTCCGTCCACCTCCGGGTTGGCGAATCCTCTCCTGCCCAAGCGCCGTTTCGTCCTCAAGTTCTCGCAAGCCTAATTGTAAGGTTTCGTGATGGCATCCCAGCAAGCGACGGATGTATGCCTGTCCCCCGTACCCTAATTTTACTGCTTCAATTGCTGCATATCGGCGGCAATCCTTCTCCGACAACGATTCATAATATCGTTGCATTTGAACTTCAATTTCACCAGGGTAAGGGTGCATCATTTACCAGTTCTCAATTTACCCTTCTAGTGTACTGATATTATTGGCAGTATTACACCTTATTTAATCCACGATCCTAAGGACATGAATAAATGAAACCAAAATCCAACAAAAGAAGCCTGCCAGTAGATAGTAGCTACGAAGCAGGCTCTCGAAATAATTCTTCTAGAAAGTCTGATGGCACACTTGGTAACTGCGAATTATCGAGCAGCCAGAAAAAGACTGAATCTGAAGAATCTCAAGTGAATCATTACTACCAAGTTAACATGAAAAATCCAGCAGAATTTGAAATTGAATCTAGTTCAACTAGTGAAAAATCAGACGACATCGAGCGTGAAGATTTAGCAGAAGAAACAGCCAAAGCAATAGTAAGCAGTAAGTCTGTGATTTTTGGCGCACTGATTTCCTTGCTGGCTATTTTTGGTATGGGGATATTGCTCAAGTCGAGTTGTGGTGGTTCGATGTCACTTAAGCTGGTTCCCCCAGAACTGCAACTTAACACTGGTAACTGTACCCAAGTCGAAACAACCCCACAGCAAAGTTTGAGTAAAAATTAACCTGGGTGCGATCGCTCGTGATGTATTTTGGGCGATCGTACCCAAACACCCATTATTAGTTACCATCTACAGCACCCATCTCAAAAAACATCGATTTCCGTGTTGTTCCATAATCTCTGCACCCAACCGAGCAGAAAAGCCAAGCCCACGGGTATTTCGAGCATCAGCATTCCCAGTAAGATGGGTGCAGTTATTTAACAACTGACTATCAAAGACCCTTTTTAGCCTTTAATTTCCGTTATCAATCAGTTGGTGCTGGCTCTTTCGTTAAATAGCCAAAAATTCTCCCATTTGGAGGTAAGATACAAGTGATTGAGTAAGAAGAGAAGAAGCTGTTTGGCTGCTTAACGTTAAGTGCAATGAAACCTGCACCGTTAGCACCACTTTCATTAGTGTCGCTAGCAAGAGACTTTCCGGATCGATCACGGCTAGTCAAACTACAGGAGACACTCTTGCCGCTAGAGCCTTGAACGTCAACTGTAGCTGAATAAGTTTTACCAATGCCACCGTTGACGTTATCTTTTACAAATGGACAAATAACCAAAGCATCTGAAGATGAACTATTGAGTAGTGCGTCTTCAAAAAAACTAAGTTTCGCCGCCTGCGCGAAACCCTTAGCCTGGCAAGCAGCACTAGGCATTACCTTGAAATCATCTTCAGTTACTTGTTCTGTATCTATTGAGTCCTGTTTTTGCGTAGGTTCAGATGTTGTTTGAGCATAACTAACAAAGTTACTCAACAATAAAAATGCAACTGTAGAACCTAAAATTGCTAATTTTTTCATGGTTAATTTAACAAACACTATATGTTTAATAGAGTTGTAAGTTTTTATCCTTACTCATCTAATGCTTTACATGTTTGCCTTTTTGTGTTTATGCAGCAAAAACAAAATGTTATCCGATCGCTTGCGATAAGCGGAGCTTAATGCCGAAGGCATATCGCATTCAATCTTGTTGCATGGTGTCGAGTGGTGGTTATCATCAAACAGGTGCAAGCATTTATTTTCTGATTTTATGTCTATCTCTCAAGAACTTTGGCTTAATAATTTTGATTTAGTCCAAGCTTGTCTGCAACATCCTTTTGTCCAAGGAATAGGTAAAGGAACCCTCACCAGGGAAAAATTTGCCTCTTATGTCGGACAAGATGCTTTTTTTCTGGAAGCTTTTGCGCGTGCTTATAGTATCGCGGCTGCGAAAGCTCCTGATTTGGCAGTTTTTACAATCTTTCATAACCTCGCGGGTGGGGTTCTCCAAGAATTGCAACTCCACCAAGGTTATGCTGCTAAATGGGATGTGGATTTACATTCGGTTGAACCAAGTACCGCAACCAGACGTTATACAGATTTTTTGCTTGCAACTGCTTGGGGTGGTGATGTGGGTATTACAGCAGCAGCGATGTCTCCCTGTATGCGATTGTATGCGTTTTTGGGACAAGAATTAGCGCAGGATGGTATTCCTCAGCATGATTATTCAGATTGGATTCAGACTTACAGTAGTGGCGATTTTAATGATTTAGCTGAGGAATTAGAAAGTTTGGTGGATAGATGTAGCACAAGAAATAATATGTTACATTCAACTTATCGTTATGCAATGTTATGTGAGCATGATTTTTTTGCTAGTGCTTACACATAATTATTGATGGAGCTAGAAATTGGACTTTGTAAATGGCGATCGCTTCAAGAAAAAAAAGTGACAGCGACACAATATTCTGGGTGTTAGTAACGGGCAAGCCAAGACAATAAAAAAGCGATGTGCATAAACGAGGGAAGCCCTACATATTCAAAGTAGTACACACTCAAAATAAACAATTTGATTATGCTTCACCTCAAAAAATTAGTTAACATTACACTCTTAGCAAGCGTATTATTTTCTCCTGCTGCTATGGCACAAGAATTGTTAGGCACACAATCAAATAGTCTTAAACAACATGTTCCAGTTCAATGCGAAAGTGTAAAGGAAGGAGGATGTATCCCTGACAAAATAAAGACTAAACCAACCAACCCTAAACCACCCTCTACTGATACAGCTAAGAAAACACCGAAGGGGAAAGTCATACTCGGTACGCCTACTTGCAAAGATACTAATGGCAACGTGATTAAATGTTATTAGATTAATGTTTCTTGATAAGATTGAAATCACGATATGTCAAGAAATAAATTCCAGATGGGAAATGCTATTCTTCGTTGCTTTTCTGAATCGCTTAATTAGGCTAGGCTTGCATCAATTGGATGCGTCATTTACCATCAACGCATCCAATTGAGTCAACAACTTTTCTACCTTTACTTTTTTCTTGGGGTCATCCCAGACTTTCGATTGTTTTAACCGTCGAAATGTCTCATTAAGCCTGTCTTTTGTCGATGGGGCTTCCGGTTTAACTTGTTGTTCGATTTCTTTAATCTTGAGCTTGATATCGTTCAACGAGAGATTATAAGCTAAAGCATCCTCTAAAATTTCCTTTCGTTTTTGCTCATCCTTGACTCGTGCGATCGCACGGGCTTTGGTATATTCCAATTTTCCTTGCTGCAAGGCGAATAACACATCATGGGGTAAGTTAAGTAAGGGTAAGCGGTTTTTGACAAACGACTCCCAACTCATCCGCCCTAATGATGCAAATAATTCTTCAATTACTTGGGTTTCCCGTTGAGACATAACGTTATGTCTCACCTCGGAATTTTCATCATAGCGATCGCATACGTTACGCATTTTGTTGAGGTGACTAGTTACTTCGTTCCTGTCCCATTCGAGTTGTAATGCTAGCAAGTCAAGGATACCTTCGGTTTCTTCAATAGGGTTGAGGTTTTCGCGCTGGAGGTTTTCAACAAGTTGCACCTTGGTGGTGGTGACATCATCCATTTCACGAATAACCACAGGGACTTCGGTTAGTCCTGCCAATTGTGCTGCTTTATAACGGCGTTCCCCCGCAACTAATTCATAATTTCTCCCAGTTACCGGACGCACTAAAAGAGGTTCAAGGATACCGAGTTCTTGAATCGAACGCGATAGCTCTTCGATTTTTTCGGGGTCAAAGTAACGGCGGGGTTGGGATGGGGGCAGTTGAATAAGGGCGATGGCTACGCTTGTTGGTACGTTTTGAGTAGTTTCAGTTGCCCCTTCTCCCAGTAAAGCAGCAACCCCTTGGAGTCTGCTGGCATAGGGTTTCTCTTTCTTAGTTGTTTTGGTCGCGCTTGTTTTAGTTGCGGTTGTTTTATTCATGGTAGTTTTTCTAAGCCCGAAGCAATTTTCTTGAGGACGCTGACTGCTGGATTTTTAGGACTCGATAAAGCTAAGGGTAAACGAGCTTCCGATGCATCGGCAAAGGCGATGGTTTTAGGTATGGGGTCAAAAACTGTTGCCAGGGGTGATAATTGTTCTTTAATTGCCTGATACGTCCGGCTTTCTTGGGCAGTACGCGCATCGTACATGGTGGGAACAAAACCTGCGATCGCTAACTTGGGATTTGCCCCTTTTCGTAAGCTAGCAACAGTTCTGAGTAATAAATCGGTTCCTTGGAATGATTTAAACTGACACTGAATTGGCACTAAAACATGAGTCGCTGCAACAAGGCTAATCACGCTAAGAATGCCCAGTGATGGTGGACAATCAATAAGGATGTAATCGTATTTATCGAGTAGAGGAACAAGTGCATTTTTCAGACGCATCTCGCGCATAAGGGCTGCCACAAGTTCGAGTTCGGCAGCAGAGAGATTAATATTAGCAGGAGCGAAGGACATACCGTGAATTAATTCAGGATATATGGGTAGTTCTTCTTCTCCCACCACCGCTTCGTAGACAGTTTTGGTGAGATTTTCGCTTTCTAAACCCATAAAAGTAGTCAAGCTAGCCTGCGGGTCAAGGTCAATCAGCAGAACGCGATTTTTTTTCTTTTGAGCGAGGTGGTAGCCAAGATTTTGGGTAAGTGTAGTTTTGGCAACACCACCACTTTGGTTAAATAGCGCAATAATGCGGGTTTTGGTCACGAGTGATATATTGCAGTTGTAATCAATATTGCTGCTAATAAAGCGCTCATTGTAGCGTTTGATATGGTGCAATACAACTGGGGAAAGCAGGAAATTTTATCTTAGGGTCATAATTTAATCTTGGCTACCCGTTCTTCGTTTTCTAAACTCCAAGCCATGAAATCAAAACCATCGTCGGTATGCTGGTAATCATATTCTAAGTTTAAAGCATGGGCAGCTTCGATAAGTTCTTCAAGGGTTCCATTACATGTAAGGAACTGCAAACATAAACGCTTCAAACTGCAAACAAGCCAAAATTGAAACCACATTAACTGCAAATAAGGGGGGTCTCAAAACCACAATAATTGCAAATGAAACCACATTATTTGCAAACAAACCACATTATTTGCAAACAAACCACATTAACTGCAAATAAACCATATTATTTGCAAATAAGCTGTAACCCTTATACATAGGCATTTTTAGAAAAATAGTGCCTTCTTGTGTTCAAGTTATACGAATTTTTATACCGGACATATATATCTATTTATCTATATATAAACTGGACACTAACAAAACAGAAAAATTCTGTACGCGGTATTTCTCGTTTTTGACAAGTTTGAGGCTACTCCCATTTAATTTCGCTCTGACGCATACAAAGGAATTCCAATTTTTAACATCTGGTCTCTCAAATCTTCGGTTCGACCAGGAGGCAATTGAGCGTGTAAAAAAGAATTCACCTCACTTAAGCGTATATTTAATAACTCAGCTAGCACTGTCTTCGTGTAGCCATGCCGTACTAAGCGAGGTTCTAAATCATTAAGTCCAACAGCCAAAACCGCTTCAATCATGTCCGTAGTAACAGGCTTGGTTGCAGCTTGATAAGCATCTTCAAATACTCTCTGCAAGTAATGTTCAATTTGTAATGGAGTCGTCAATCGTTCTGCCAAAAATGCAATTGCCTCATCCGTAATCAAATCCGAGGGTAGGTAATTATCGTGAATACACTCACTCAATAGCCATTTTATATACTCAACCTGATGCCCTCGAATACCTTCTAAACTAAAAACATTGGTTCTAGCACCAATTTCTTCCAAAGATGGTCGGCGCAAATCATTTTTTAGCTTGGGATGCCCGATCAGAATCACAGATAAAGTGCAACCATTTTGACGTACCAATTCAATTAAACGCTTAATTTTTACTAATGTACTGTTATGAAGATCATGAGCTTCATCAACAAAAAGCACTACAGATTTACGGCATTTTTGAATCAACGCTAACAATTTTCGTTCTCTTTGTTCTGGTTGAGTTGGCGGTTTAGCATCTTTTTCCGTACTTAAGTCCCAAAATAAAGCAGCCATTAAAACCCCCAAATTGACTTTATCTTTGTCAACTGCAAGGCTACGAGAGGTAATAATGTCTTTTTCGTTAGCTAATTCCAATTGCAGTCGTTGCAGGGTGGTGCTTTTACCACAACCAACAACACCCGTTACAGCAATCAAGCGACCTTGCCTAACTTGGAGTTTAAGTTCCTTGAACAAATTCGTCTGGTCTTCAGTCTCAAAATACCCTACATGGTCTAAGGTACGTTTGAGATGAAAATAAGTCATGACATCACTCAACATGGCTCGTACCTGATAAGGGATTGAAGAAATCTCGAATTTGTTTCATTACCTCCTGCTTATTGAGAGTAGACAGCAGAACCGCATCAATATAAGCCATTTGTTCAGAGGTGAGTTTGGCTAATGGGCGTGACAAATATTCGGCGATCGCCAGTTTTGCTGCAATGACCGTGCTGAAAGTTAATTCTTGAAATGGGTTGGGGTCAATAAAAGGCTGTGCCTTGAGTGACGTTGTATTCTTAGTGAGTGAAGGTATGTCTAATGTACCAATGGCAGAACTCGGTAAAGACAACTGTTTAGCCAAAGATTCAATCCGGTCAGCCCGTTTTTGCGTCCGTGTTTTCTTGAAACTACGATAGCGATGTAGGGGGATTGGCCCATCCACAGGCAGAAACGGCCCATAGCGACGTTCACCATGTTCTACGTACAGTTCGTTATCGAACAAGCCCCACCACAGAACTACAGTTTCTCCAGCTAAATCCGGCTCGACCTCATAAGCCACTCCCTCAACCGTAACGCGAGCATCGATGCCCACCTTGCGGCGTTCGGGTGAACGTGCAAATGTACAAAAACGCTCCCAATTACACATCTGACGTATCCCCTGGGTTGGTAGATTGCCAAGCCAATCTTCAATCCGGGTATGGGGTTCGCTGCGATGGGGTCGGCTATTGTAATGGAGCAAAAACTGCATCAACCAAGTGTTCGCTTCCGCTTCTGTCTCCGGCTCATGCAAGTGGTAAAGGGTTTCATGCATTTCTTTGACAGTACGAAATGGACGTTCTACCTTACCTTTGGAACGAGCAGTTACCCTTCGTCCGTCTTTGCCTGCGGGTAAATGGGTACGTACTTCAATCCCCAAGTACTCCATGACTTTTTGAAACACCAAACTGCGGGTAATGGGTCCGTTATCCATGTACAGCATTTGGGGAATGCCTTGAAAGGGTAAATCCTCGTTCGATTTGGGTGACATAGCGGCAAACATAAACCGCAGCGCTGCTTCTACATCTTCCCCGTAAACCCCGTGATATTCCTGGTAAGAAACACCACTGCGGTCATCGACGACACTATAAAGCATCAACAAGGGATGTCCCCGCCCCGGTTCTATCCAGGCTGGCGATTTGACGTGCTTGAGGTCTGATGGACTCAGGTCAAAATGCCAACATTGGTTGCTGTACTCTGCTTGGAAGCGAACAGCAGGTGGCTGTCTTAAAAGGGTATCGCGGTCGTAACCCCATTTTTTGAGGTAACGATTAACGGTGGTTGCTTTGAGTAAACCTGCTGGAACTATTACATGACCGTCTGGAGTGTTGATCCCATCTTCTTCCAAAAGGCGAATTGCTTGCACGGTCGATAAATGACGACCTTTGCGGTTCGATGTCCGTATTTTAATGGCAGCAATTATTTCACAGTACCGCTCTAGTCCGGCTTTGGGAATCACACGCGGTACATCACAATCAATGCGGCGCACTGACCGGACAATATTGCGCTCCCGTAGTGTCCGATACACAGTATCTTCGGAGATACCATACAGTTGTGCTATTTCTTGGACTAATACCCGACGAGATGGACTGCGCGGTGGTAGCTGGTCTAAGCGGCGACGCAAGTCTACTATGGCATCAATTGGTATTTGTTTCTTTGGCATCCTATAACTTCTCCACCAATTTGTCGTGGCGTGAGTGGAGATGTTTGCGTGACAACCAATCATAGAGGGTGGAAGGTGAACAATCAACGAGTTTGGCAATTGAGCGTTTGCTGATCCCTTTAGCTAGGTAGCTGCGAATTTCTGCTTCCCTTGTGTCCAGATTGTCGTCCTTTGGGTCGTCCTAACGTTTTCCCCTCAGCTTTTCGTTTGGCTAGTGCTTCGGTTGTTCTCAGTACAATCAATTCCCGCTCGATTTCTGCTGCCAAGCCCAAAACTGTTGCTGTAATTCGGCTTTGCATTGAGTCATCCAGTACCATACCTTGTTTGGCGATATGGACGTTGATTCCCCGGCGCACACAGCACTCCAGCATTTCTAACACTTGTAGGGTGGAGCGCGCCATCCGACTGACTTCTGAGAAAATTACTACATCGGATGCTTGTGCTGTTTCGGTTAGGAGTATTCCTACACCTCGAGAGGACCATTTCTCCCGCCCAGAAACTGTGTCTTCTATAAACTGGATGGGACTCAAAGCGTGTATGTTGGCATACTCCAAAATGCCATGTCGTTGGTTGTGTAGGTCTTGGCGATCGCTGGAGACTCTTAAATAAGCATAAATAACCATAGCCTTGTCGGTTGTCGGTTTAAACAGCTTTGAGTATTTAATCGAACGGTATTAGTCCAAATTAAACCACGAAAAGCGTACATATATGTCCAGTATAAAAGTTCCTATTTTCTGGACAGTTTTAGGGCTGTTTTTCGGAAAATGCCTATGTATAAGGGTTACAGCTTATTTGCAAATAATGTGGTTTATTTGCAGTTAATGTGGTTTGTTTGCAAATAATGTGGTTTCATTTGCAATTATTGTGGTTTTGAGACCCCCCTTATTTGCAGTTAATGTGGTTTCAATTTTGGCTTGTTTGCAGTTTGAAGCGTTTATGTTTGCAGTTCCTTACAGCTAGTGGTCAGTCCAAACAATGTGCATCTGAGTCTGTCTCAAGTTCTCGTAGTGGCAAAGTATCAACCGAAATTACATTTATTAACCAACGACGGCAATCAGTAAAAACGTACTGGCTTGATTATTCAGGAAAAAGAAAGTTTTACGCCACAATTGCACCAGGCGATCGCGTGGTGCAGCAAACCTATGTAACCCATCCTTGGGTGGTGACGGATACATCAAATAATTGTTTGGGTGTGTATTATCCCGATGGACAACCGCGCATAGTTGAGATTCCTTGAATTGTGTTAAATATCTTCGTTCTCCTCACCACAATATCTGATTGTTACGATACTCACAGCGTCAAGCCTCCGGCTTACCACACCCATCTCCAGGGAGCATGTCTGATAATTTTCCTTTTCAAAACCCCGACCAACTAAAGCAATGGCATCAAGGTATAGAAAATGCCAATCGCAATAATATTTTTTGTCACTGTCGTACTTGCGGTTATGAGTGGATGGATTCAAAGTTTGAGGTTACTTGTCCTCAATGCAGTAGCAATGATATAGAAAGTATTTCGTCTTGGCAGTTTCCAGATGATTAGTTCGGAATGTTTGTGTTTAGAGTGCGATACTCCGTAGGAGTGGCTATCGCCAACGCTT
Organism: Calothrix sp. NIES-4101; assembly: GCA_004296455.1. Classification (GTDB taxonomy): domain Bacteria; phylum Cyanobacteriota; class Cyanobacteriia; order Cyanobacteriales; family Nostocaceae; genus Brunnivagina. The sequence goes on along the minus strand of AP018275.1, from coordinate 27,056 downwards.
GTAAATAACAGCGCTTCCTTAGTTTACAAAGCATCAGTCCGACTTAGGGATTCAATCAACTCCTCAACTTCTTCTTCGTCTAGACATTGTTGAACCTGGTTGTTAAACCACTTTAATTCTTCTGGTTCTGTATCCTCGATTTGGTAGACCAGTAATGTTCCTGCAACGCGGGCAAGGGTAAGAGGTGATGGAGAAACGTGACTGAGTAAATCACATGCGTTCTGATATATTTGCTTAACTGATGCTTCGTCCAAGGGAGTTCCCAACTGAGCGGAAAGCTCTTTTAGGTTTTCCTGAATAGACGAATGGAAATCTGAATCTTCGAGATGGAGAGGGTTACTCATGATTGTTATGCAAATGCAATCGCACTTGTTTTTCTCACTGCCATCGTACCTTAACACCTCCCAACTTTTCTGGAATCAACAGTTATGCGGATGTAGTTATTATCATACAAATGGCTATAACGAACTTATATAACTAAACTGCGGGGACTTACCCCAACAAAAAACCCGGTCATAATGGCTGGGTTTTTGGGTTTTGGAGTATACCCACAGATTCTTTAAGAGGGATGCAGCACAAAAAAACTAGGGAAATATCATTTATTCAAATAAATATCCATGTATCGATTTATATTAGCAAGCTGTATTATGTCTGTGTGGTGTTATAAATTACGCTCACTACGAGGGAGAAATGCGATGAAACGGCAGCAGCTAGTAATTGGAAGTACAGTATTTTTTTTGACATTTGCGCCTAGTATTGCTTATTCAGATGAGGTGTGGAATAGCAACTATGGTAGAGTGGTTTACCAAAGCGATAGAAATAAAACTGCCGTCTGGACTTATCCAGCAGGAACTATCTTCATTGAAGGGCTAGCTGGAGTCACAAGCAATCGTGGAATTTATCACGGTTATTGGGTAGGTAAATCGAATGTTAAATGCGACACGGCACGAGAAGACGGTTCTGGCAAGTTGAGTAATACTTGGGGACGATTATCAATTCGTTTTACAGTGCCTAATTTCCCCATGCCTTGGGAGGCAAAATGGAGTTATTGTGAAGCTGAACCAACATTTTCTTGGAACGGAACTCCACCAAGGTAAGCTCACTGAATTTTTGACACGATAATAATAATCAACACGGCAAGACCTAGCGTTCTGCGAAAATAATTAACGCCTTGAAATAATTCCTCCCATGCCCAAGTAAACAAAGAACCAAAAGCCACTGCATCTAGTCCCATATTGATTGCGCCACTTGTAAAAAGTAGTTTGAGTAAACTAGCTACAACCCAAACAATAAGCGGCAGGTTTGGCATCTGAGCTAAAACAATTTTGCCATCGCTGTCACGGAAGGTTTTATCAATTAATGTATTTTGCATAACTTAAAAAAAGCAACAATCGTATTGCATTAAAACATTTGGATAACTCTCGAACAAGCATCATTGTGTAGAGATTAGAGCGGCAAAGCATATTCATTCTGACGCTTATTAAGATACATATAGGTATACTGCTAGGGCAATTCATCACAATTAAGATTTATCTCTCGTAGCAACCGTTCAATTTCTGCCACTAAAACCATGCGATCGCTTGTTTGAAATTCGTGTAACAACTCGCCAGTAAAATCGCCTTCGTACATTACTAAGCGATAGTGACCTTCTTCGAGGTTGCCTTCAGGATACCAACCTACATCAAGCAATCGATTACGAAGTGAATGCCGTATTTGCAGCATGTCTTCTTTAAAGACCCACCATCTATCTGCTTCGGGAATTAATTCGGGATTTGGGTCAATTTCGTACAAGCCGTTATTGTATTGGATGAGCCATCCTGCGGGAATGCGTAGGGGTTGTAATGGCGGTTGCATGGGAAAGGAGTTAATTGCCATCACCACAATAATGAATATGGAAGTTTTTTACACAGCAGATGCGGCAGAAGCTGCGGGTAGGAATTGGGTGGGGAAGAAGTGGTGAGGAGAGGCAGTATTCATCACTTATGTTAGTAAAACTACACACTTGGAGCTATCTTGGCGTAAAAGTCTTCATCGGCACGCATAAAAGCAGGGCGTTGCATTAAGTTGTTGATATACCGACTCAAAGGATCACTATCTGATAACATGCCTAATTTTTTTGCCCAGAGTAAAACCCCTCCAGTCACAATATCAGCAGTCGTAAACCGATTTGCTACCAGATAATTGTTACCATCAATAGATTTTCTCAAGGGTTCAGCAACTCGATCAAACCATTCTAAAGCTTCTTGTCTTGAAATTGCAGAGCGTACCTTGGTTGGTATTAATTTTTCTGGCAGTGATGGTAAAACATCAAACAGAAAATGCTCTACAGGTGGTTCTAATGTTGATGTAGCGTAAAACAGCCATTGATAGTAACAAGCGCGTTCAGCTTGGTCTAGTCTTGGAGCTAGCCCTTTATCTAGATATTTGTCGGCAAGATAGGCACAGATGGCAGCAGATTCAAAAATCGTGACTTCCCCATCTACAAGAATTGGTACTTTTCTATGGGGATGCAACTTTTGATATTCTGGCTGTTGAGTCATGGTCTTATCAACCCGTACCAATTCATAGGGAACTTCCATTTCTTCCAGAAGCCACCGAGGGCGTACTGCCCGTGTCGTAGGCATGTAGTACAGCTTCATTATTTTTTAAGCCAAGTGGTTTTCTCCTATATAGTTTCTCATTCTGAAGCGAAAAGTTTGAATACTTTTTAAAGTAGAGTCTGAAAAGATGATTATTCTTAAGTAAGAATACTTGTTGCGTTCTTAGTACAACTAAATACTTTGCCAAGCAATGTGTATAAATTTATCTAAATAAGGAAGTTTTTTGTGGCTAATATCAAAGCTTTATCAGCAGTTTTCACAAGTGCAACATTGCTTTTGTTGAGTCTAGACAAGAAAGTGGATGCTGCAACATTTAATCCTTCTCCTGCATTTAAAAATGTTGCAAGCTACACTACTACCCTGACTACAACTAACGATATAGCTGATATTTACTTTCCCAACCCATCTAACCGAAAAACTGATAATTACTCATTCCCCGTTGCTTTGTTGTTGCAAGGCTTCAATGTAGATAAATCAGATTACTCTAATTTTGCTAGCATCGTAGCGAGCTACGGATTTGTGGTAGTTGTACCCAATAGTCGAAGGACTTTACCTATTCCACTACAACCACTATTTGGTGATAAAGGGTTGTTTACTAAAACATCGCTTATTAACGATGTTTTAGCACAAATAAAGATAGAAAACTCAAATCCAGCTTCACCTATTGCTGGCATTGTCAATACAGAAAAATTAGGCTTGCTTGGTCATTCCGCAGGAGGTGCTGTTGGGCTATCTGCTATTGCAAATATCTGTCTTCCTTTTATATGTGAAGATTCATTTAATAGACCAAAAGAACTTGTAGCAGGTGCGTTTTTTGGTGCAAATTTACGTAACCAAGTTACTCAAGAATTCATCCCCATCAAAAATTCTGGAATTCCTACTGCTTTGTTGCAGGGAAATCTTGATAGCATTGCTCTTCCTTTTAGGGCGGAAAGAACTTACGATAATATTCAAATTCCTCCCAAGGCGTTGGTTACTATTTTGGGTGCTAACCATTATGGGATTACAAATAGTAATAATCCTCTTGGTCCCGTTCCTGACAGCAACACTCCCACCATTGCACAAGATGTAGCAGTGGAAACTGTAGCCCGTTGGAGTGGACTGTTTCTACGCGCTAGCATTCTCAACGATCGCGATGCTTTTAATTATGTGTATTCTACAGGTGATAATATTGACCCAAATGTAACTGTAATGAGTGTTGCAAAACCAATTCCAGAACCAGCAACATTGACGGGTTTGCTAATGCTGGGTATTACTGGTGCAGTCACCTTGAAAATTAACAGATACAGTTTACAAAGCAGAAAACCAAATGTTTGCGATCGCTCCTAACAGCGCTGAACATCGCCATGACGTAACAGAATAATCAAATTAATTACATTTACCAAAAATCATTTTCAATAGTATCTGAGCCTATCATAAAATCAAAATTACCTTCACCCCTGCTTTTGGTCAATGTTTCCATGATTTTTTTGGGGTTATCGTGGGGACCATTGACATAGAATGGTTTTCCGTCACGACCACATTCAATACGAATTCTGCCATCCCAGTTTCCGATGTGAGATCGCGATTTAGAAAAGTCTTTGTGTGGTTGAAATCCTAAGCTTTCTGCGTATTCACAAGCACTAAATATCATCCCTTGAGCAACTTCAAGGGGAATCTCTTGGGGTTTTCCGGGAAATAGATGGAATAGTGCTTCTACAAATTCTTTAAATTTTGTCCTGTCTACTGTACGTGGTGGTATGGTATCTTTAACACCCAGACACCATATATCTAAAAGGTAACTACAAACCGTGATTTGATTGTATCGAGATTCCCTGGCAATAACCACTAATCCTAAACCGCGAGCGATATCATCATTGTTTTTTACAGGTATGATTTTTGTCAGCAGATTTTTGATACTGTTTTCTGGTGGGTTTTTCGGTAACAATTGGATAAGACCTTCGCTTGCTAAACACTGATATACAGGGTCTAATTCTCCTGAAGCTAATCTATCTAATGTGATTTGCTGTGCTTGATTTTGAATCGCGGCATTAACTTCCGATACTTTGATACCTAGTTTCCGAGCTATTTGTTTGGGTGTTAAATTCAATGCCCGTAAATCCATGATTTCTTGTTGTTGTGCTGGTGTCATAAATTACTACTTTCTACAAACAACCGGGAGCAGAAATATTAAACCAAAGCTTGCTTTTATTATTTTAATTTCTGGGCATTAATTATACTTGGATAAAGGACATTTGATCGCATTATCTCTGTCCGAGTTTTTTTTGTACAAACCCTCGACAATATCGCACCCTTCAACTTACTCGTAATCCCTAAGTCTGCGGACAGCTGCGGAAATATTGATGAAGGTTAGGAAAGTCATTGAAATTGAAGTGGTGGGACTAGGCTCGCGCATTCGTCAGGTGCGGGAAGCGGATAGTCGTTCGTTGGCTGAGATTTGCCGCCAGATACCGATGAGTACGATGATCGCTCCTAACAGCAAGGTACAGGTTCGCACTTCAGAATTCCCAATACCTCCAACTTTTCTGGAATCAACAGTTATGGGGATGTAGTCATTATCAGACAAATGGCTATAACAAACTTATATAATATGCTATTAAATTAAATTATTTTCGATATTTCTTAAAATCTTAATTAGTTCATCTAACTTAGACAGTCTATGCTTTGGATTAGGAATTAATAAAATACTTTCTAAATCTTTTAACATCATGCTTACTATTCCTTTTTTATTATTAATTTCTTGGGAAGTTAAAATATTTTTTATACTATTTATACAATTATCAATTTCAGTATCTGTACATTTATTATTTGGTAGAGATTTAATTGCATATTCATAAATAGCTGGACAAAATTTATCAATGGTGTTGCTTTTGCTCAGAATATTTAAAACTTGTTCCCATGATTTTTGAGTTTCATTTACATAGCCTAACCATAGCATTATTAAACCAAAATTCCAGTGATAGTAAACTTCATTACCATCAATATCAATAGCTTTTTGCATTTCAATACTAGCTTCTTCTAATAAATCTTTATCAGGCAAATAATCTTGAGATAAATTAATTGCTTGTAAAAAATAAGCGAACCCTATTCCTGCATAAGGGCCAGCAACTTTTCCTTGAGAAAGATTTTTAGCTTTTTGATATTGATTAATGGCTTTATTGATACTAGTTAAAAAATCATCTCTTTGATGATACAATATTAATACTGCTTTATTGTAATGAGGCTTCCAAAAATTAGAATTTAATTGAATTGCCTGATTATAAAATTTTAATGCAAACTCATATTCCCCCCGTTGTGCATATATATTGCCAAGTCCATTATAAGGATAAGGAAAACTCTTATCACAGTCTATGGCAAGTTTATATTGAATAAAAGCGGCTTCATTTTTTTCTTTTCGTAAGTAAACATTTCCGAGCCCATTGTGGAAAAACTTACTTTGATGATTAATACTTATTGCCTGGATAAAAACTCTTTCTGCATCATCATATTTCTTTTCTTCAAAATACGAAACTCCAATATTATAGAATAAATCTGCAATTTTTTTGTAATTCTTTTCAGCTTGTTTTGATTTATTACATTTAGACTCTGCTTTTTTCAGAAACTTAATAATTTTAGTTTGTCGATATTGATAGTAATTAGCGGTTGCTTCTGTAAAAAACTTGAAGCCTTCCCAAGTTTGGGCTGTAATATCCGGTGCCAAATACATTGAAACTTTATAACTTATTTCTCTAAGCATTTCAGGAAGCGATTCTCTAGTTATATTCTCACGAGTTACTTCCCAAGCTTTCATTTCATTTTTATAAGCCAATCTTACTACTAAACGAATTTTCTGTCCGTAAGCTTGGATGCTACCAGAAATAACTTTGTTTACACCCCCAAAAGGCCATAAAAATCTAAGTCCAAGAAGTATTTTTCCAATCGGTAATTTTGTTTGACCTAATTCAACTGTACCGATATCCAAAAGATTACCTCCCAGGTTTTCTTGAATTGTGTTAAGCGGAGGAAAATTATGACTTTGTAGTCTGATATTTTCTTCGCCTTCAGATTGAACCAAGGTTTGGATTTGGCTAATTCTATAAAGTTCTTCAATTAATGAATCCGCAATAGCTTTACCATTGTATTTTTCATCATTAGTTGTATCTTGAAAAGGGATAACTACTGTACCTTCTCCTTTATTAGATAGCCAACGAAACAGCAAAAAGATAATACCAACTATAAAAATCAATCCAATAATCTGTATTAAGTATGTAATGTGCCCTGAAAAAACTGTTAACTCATTTGAATTTAAATAGTTCTTGGAAAATAAAAAATCAAAATTATCATTAAATATTATTAATAACAATCTCATCATTAAAATGAAGATTATAGCAATGATACTTACTTCAATAGCAAAGCCAAAAAACTCAGTAATAAATTTTGTATTATTGAACATTAACTTGTTCAATAAGTTGTGTTTATTGTTATTTCTACTAACTAAATAAAATGTTACATTTGCAAATAATGTAAAAAATAAAAGAAATAAAATTATCATGCTAGTGATAATGAAGATATTATTTTTAATAATTTCTATCCAACTGTAATGTTGAGATAAATGTAAATTATGTCTATAAATTTTTAAATGATGTTTAATCAGTTGTAAATAATTTTCTGCAAGAATTCTCTTATCCTGAATTTCAAATCCTTCTGCTTTTGCATCATCATCTGTCATGGTAAAAATTATTCCATTAGGTGATGAAAATATTAAAAACTTATTATTTTGGGATTTTTCAATTTTTAAAGAATCAATATCAATGTAATAATCATCAGCAATTTGTTTAATTATATTACTGATTTCTGTCGCTCTTTCTTGAGATTTCAAACCTCTAACTGGTTGATTATTTTTAATTCTAAAAAGAAAATGTTCATCTAAACATACTGCATTATTTACTGGATGTTTAGACTGACAAAATTTTTTATCTTCACTAGAGTTACTAGATAAAATTATTTTGTTTACTTGAGACGGATTAACTGAAGATTGTGCCTGAGAAAAAGTTGGTAAGCACGCCGTCACAACTAAGAATATAGCTAAAATTAGAATTGGAAATATTTGATAACGATTGTTCATATATTTTTATATATGATTGTTAACTAAACTGTGTTTGTAAATCAAAAAATTATGATATGAACAAAATATGAGAAACTTGTGAGCTAGTTTCAGTATTAACTTGGTTGAATGCATCAAAAAGCTTGATCGCTCTTTTAAACCCGTTAACAGGTTTAACTCGTTCCAGTTCTGGGGGATAATCTACTGGTTTGTAACTCCCATTGATGATCTTGGAACCAAACCAATTACATCTATCTTCAACGTCAATATATCTATTCATCTTTGCCCGTGCGATAACCGTTCGCGGAGCGTGGGCTTTGCGCTTAGGCTTTAGGCTGCACGTATCGCTATCAGGGTATCCGCCGAGATACCTTATCACCTAAACAGCAGATTCACTACACTTGTTTCTCACCGTCTGAAGGTATCGCAGCACCAATCGCTTTAACAATTTCGCTGCTAATTTTCCGAAATTGCCAAACATAGCACTGTAGTCATTATCAGACAAATGGCTATAAATAACTTATATAAATAAACTGCGGGACTTACCCCAACTCAAACCCGGTCATAATGGCTGGGTTTTTGGGTTTTGGTGGGGGCGCAACTGTAAATTATGGAGCGAGACGAGATCGCGTAGCGACGGAAGCACAGGAATATCGCACTTCTCTAGGTGCTTAGTGGTTCAGGTCTGGTTATGGGTGTTTCAACTTCCCATTCGTCAACTGCCCAAGTAGGGGCAATACCAAAATTTCGAGCTTTTTTGATTGCCTCTTTTTTCAGTTCGATATCATCAATATCTTCTTCCTCAGCTTCCATCTCAACAGTTACGGTGCGATAAGCGACAAGGGTCACTTTGATTTTCATTGCCTATTTCAATCCTATGCAGTTAATTTTCATCTTCCTCAGCACCTTGTAATGTTCTTTTAGCAGATTCCAACCGATAACCAGCTTCTTGAATATAATATCCAGCCGCCCCAATATCTTCAAACACATCATTAAATTGGGGATGATCTGTTTTAAAAAGCTCCCCCAACCTTTCCCCAATTTGTTCGAGTTCTTGTTGGATTGCAATTAATTTTTGAATATCGTCCATAGTTCTTCCTCACCACAACGATAACTGCCCTGGCGAAACATTCGACTTACCACCACGATGGTAGTGAAGGTGACACCCACTACACAAAGCAACTAAATTTTCTTTACGATTATCGCTTGGGTTGCGGTTCCAGTGGTGAACTTGCAAGTTATAAATTCTGAGTTGGGAGAGAGTTAATTTTGATGTGTCTTCACCTGGAGCAACGCACTTTAACCCACACTTTTGACAACACCATCCAGCTTCTTGTTTAACCGAAGTGGCAATCTCCGACCAATTATCTGGGTAAAGCGAATCTGCAAACGTCATCTTCAACCAAGGTTATGGGGTTTTAAGATTTTAATATTAGTGCGGTGTGTGGTTGATGAATTTTGATTAATTTGACAGCGATCACTTTATAAGGGGCTATAGGCTTCTAGCCCCTCAAATTTCCCCCAGAACTAAGAAACCTGTTAACAACTTACTTTTGCATCGGTTACGTTTGGCGGAGGCTGTCTTGGAGCGATCACTCTTTTCCTCGCTTGCTGACAGGTGATCGCATACTACCCATTTCCTCTTTACCATCCCAACTTACATAAGCTGTCAAGTATAAAATTTTTAAATTAAGTTAAGAGAATTACTGGCTTTGTCAGGGAAAACATAATCTAGAAACACAGTATCGGCATTGGTGTTTTTGTAGTGAAAAAATCTTGAATTATTACAGTCACAATCACATTCCACAAGAACGCTGATCGGCAATGTGTAAATACAATAATGGTGCAATATATGCAATTGGAGTTAAGTGAACTGTTTGATGTCAGCGCCATCCGTAAAGACTTTCCACTCTTATCCCAGCAAGTTGACGGCAAACCACTGATCTGGTTAGATAATGCTTCCACAACCCAAAAACCCCAAAGTGTGATTGACACAGTTGCACAGTTCTATGAACAGTATAATTCCAACGTTCATCGCGCTGTCCACACTTTAGGAGTGCAAGCTACAGATGCCTATGAAGGAGCAAGAGAAAAGGTACAACGTTTTATAGGAGCGAATTGTGCGTCAGAAATTATCTTCGTGCGCGGGACAACAGAAGGAATTAACCTTGTGGCTCAAACCTACGGACGCAAATATATTCGTGAAGGAGACGAAATTGTTCTTTCAACCCTAGAACACCACTCTAACATTGTTCCTTGGCAAATGTTGGCGCAAGAAACAGGAGCAATTTTAAAGGTAATTCCCGTTAGTGATCGCGGCGAAATTATACTTGAAGAATACACACAAATTCTGAGTTCACGCACTCGTATCGTTTCTTTGGCTCATGTTTCTAATGGATTGGGAACTATCTTGCCAATTCAGGAAATGATTAAAATGGCACACCAATATGGTGCGCGTGTGGTGATTGACGGCGCTCAAGGTGTTCCCCACAAGTGCGTGAATGTTCAATCCTTAGACTGCGATTTTTATGCCTTCTCTGGTCACAAAATGTTTGCCCCGTTGGGAATTGGAGTCCTTTATGGGAAACAAGAAATCCTTGAGGATATACCACCCTGGCATGGTGGCGGCAGCATGATCCGCAGTGTCTCGTTTGAAAAAACCACTTATGAGGCTCCCCCCGCCAAATTTGAAGCAGGGACTCCCAGCATTGCCGATGCGATCGCATTAGGTGCTGCAATCGACTATCTTACTAACTTGGGGATGAGCAACATTGCCCAGTATGAGCAAAAACTTACCTATTATGCGATGGAACAGCTTCCCCAAATACCAGGATTGCGTTTGATTGGGGCAGCAAAGGATAAGGTTGGTGTGTTGTCGTTTGTGTTCGAGGATATCCCTCCGACTGAAGTAGGACAGCTTCTTGCTTTAGAAGGTATTGCCGTGCGTGCAGGTCATCACTGCGCTCAACCCACAATGCAAAGGTTTGGCGTTACCGGGACAGTTCGACCTTCCTTAGCTTTTTACAACACTTATGAGGAAATCGATACTCTAGTAGAAGTCCTGCGGAAAATTCGCTGCAATTAACGTGAGTTCGATCAACTTTAAAGGCTGAAGCCATTGACTCTCCCCCAGTTCTATCAACTGGTGTTCGAGGTTGGGGTCGTAGCCTTGGGTTAGTAGCTGGGCGTACTCGGTATCAGTTATGTCGAGATTGTGGATATTAGTCATAGTTGGGGGATTGGGGGCGATCGCTAACGTTGCTATTCCTGTTGTTATTATTGGGTAGCCGCCGAGATACGTGCAAAACGAGACACGTTGTAAAGTTTTGTGTGCGACCCGAAGACGCACGAGAGATTGGAACCCTCAGAAAGTTCCCAGGCTAGTATCCAGAGCCTGTACCCGCCCAAAGGGGCTTCGCGAGTAATCACAAAGTTTCAAAGCTAGAGGGTTAAATGCCAAACCTAAGTAGTAAAGCCATTCACGAAAGGAGGGCTAGGGTAAGACCGACATGGATAACGTAAGTTGGAAATGGCGACAAGAACGTTACTGGGGTAAATTGAACCTTGATAGGCAGGACTACTGGGTGTTTGGTAATAAACAAACAGGCAGGCACTTGCTTAAATTCTCTTGGTTCAATATAGAAAGGCACATCCTAGTTAAGGGAAAATCGTCTCCTGACGACCCTTGACTTAAGTTCCCTTTGAAACCAACACTGCTTACTTTCGTTTCACCACAAAGACAATTGCCCTGGCGAAACGTTAGACTGTTATTTTATTAGTTGTGTTGCCTATTCCCTATGATTGGGCATATTACGTTTTGCATAAGATGTTGCTGCAATTAAAGCTGCTGTACCTGTTAATAATCCTCCCATAATTACTCCTACGTCATACTGGATAGATATTTGAATATTCTCTTTCTTGACTTGAATTTTAAATAAAAACCAAGATATTACGATAAAAACTAAGCCAACATAAATATATAGAATAGGCTTTTAATACCGGAAAGTTCCTTGCTTATAAAGAGCAAATTTTTCTTGTAATTCAAGAGATTTTAGTCTGTTTTCTAGAAAAAAAACTTCTTTTTTGAGCTTCTGAATTTCTTCATCATGAACAAGAGAGTTAAGCTCTGGACGATAAGAGTCTCCGGAACCATCTAAAAGTTCTCTGTTTTTTTGAGGCTTATTCATGTCAATTTTTCCTTGAATAAATTGCTCAAATTCTCCTAATACAAAATATCCATTTGGAGGATATTTTTTTAAGTTTTTATCCTCTAAATAATAAACAAAGTCACATTTTATATCATCAAATTTAGTTCGGTCATCAACTTTTATATCTTGGGGATTGATTATACATTCACTAAAATCAACTCTAGTAAATGTAGCTCCTTTAAGATTAGATAGAGTTAAATCTGTCTGTCTTAAATCAATATCGGTTAATTTAGAGTCTGATAAGTTAGCACTATGCAAATTAGCTTTTACTAACAAAACCTCGTTTATAGTTATTCCACAACAATCAGTTTCACTTAAATTAGCCTCTGTGAAATCAGCTTGAGATATTTTAGCAACTCTTAGACTGGCTTGTTTTAAATTTGCCTTGATAAATTTACTATTTCCTTGAATTTCTGCTGCATATAAATTAGCTTCAACTAAATCAGCTTGACTAAAATCACAGTTATAAATTTCACTGCTAGAAAAATTTACCTGAGAGAAATTAAACTGTTGAAAGTTTTGATTAAAAAATTTGCGAAATAATCCAAACGATAAATCTTGCGCTGGATTATCTTGAGTTTGTTGCTTTTTCCAGTTATTCCATTCATTCGCAGTAGAATTTGCTATCTTTTGATTAATAATTTGTTCTATATCCATAACTTGCTTTTCTCCGATGAGGTGCAAATCCTAAGTAGACACAGAGTTATAACACTGATTGATTATGTGTTTAAAATACTAATCAAATTTGAGGAAGTTGTGAGGGAACTGAGAAACAGACTTTATACTATGCTCTACAATACAAATTTTAATTCAGTAAAAATAACGTTTTTTGGCGATTTTGGGGTTGGAAAGCAATTTTATTTGTGTAACCCTTCCCTAGCAAGACTTCCAGACGTTACGTGGCGGCTCATGTCACGCTCGCTACTTTTCCCCAAGTAATAAATCTGGATGAAACGATCGCCCCTTCGTCTTTTCCCCCAGAACTACCCAGGCAAATACAACCCGCTACTATCAAGCTTGTTTGACGTGTCAATACAACAATTCGTGTGGCTAATCAACCAGATTTGACATAACTTATTCTAAAGAGCAAATGTCCTTGCTGCTCTCGTATGGTGAATCTCAAAGTCTAAGATTAACGTCTCCGGTGCCGTTGAATCAGCATCCAGCAGCTGTATATTTGGCATCTTTGAGTGAGGGGTCGCTGCCAACGATGCAGCAGACATTAAATGCGATCGCATACTTGCTAACAGATGGTGAATGTGATGCATCTACGTTAAATTGGGCAGCACTTAGATATAAACATACTTCGGCTCTCCGTACAGCTTTAAAACAAAAATATGCTCCAGCGACGGCGAATAAAATGCTGTGTGCTTTGAGGAGGGTACTAAAAGAAGCCGCTAGGTTAGACTTGATTGACCCCCTCGACTATTCTAAAGCTGTGGATTTTCAAAGTATAAAAGGTAATTCCTTACTTAAAGGTAGAGCTTTAAGTAAAAATGAGATTAGCAATTTAATTGATATTTGTAAAGCTGATTTGACACCCAGTGGTGCGAGGGATGGGGCGTTGATTGCCATACTGCGCGGTGCTGGATTGCGACGGGCTGAGGCGGCTAGCCTAGAATTGAAGGACTTTAACCCGGAAATTGGCGCGTTGTCAGTGCGGCAGGGTAAAGGTGGGAAGGATAGGTTGGTTTATTTACCCGAAAGTGCAATCTCATTAGTCAAGAGTTGGATTGAAGTTAGGGGTTCAGAACCTGGACCATTGTTGTGCCCCATCCGTAAGGGTGGAGAGGTGCAGTTGCGAAATATGTGCCCGGATGCGGTATTAAAAATTGTGCGACGACGGGCTTTAGCTGCTGGTGTAGAATGTTTTTCCCCCCATGACTTTAGGCGGACATTCTGCTCGGATTTGTTAGATGCTGGGATTGATATTGTCACCGTGCAAAAATTAGCAGGTCATGCTTCTGTGGAAACCACCGCTAGATACGACCGCAGGGGTGAGGAAGTTAAACGTAAAGCCGTACAGAAATTAGATTTTTAGCGTAGCTATTTAACGGGATGGTATTTGCCATCTTTGTTGTTATATCGCCATTTGCGTTTAATCGGATCGCGATCGCAACACCAGCTTTCAAATTGTTCTTGGCTCCAGGTTGCACGATTTTCTTGTACTGTGGGGACATTACTACCAAGCCTAAGAGCAAATGTTTCTTCATCGAGTGGTTCGATTTGTGGTGGTGGAGCATGATAATTTGCAGTGTAACTCGATTTGTAGCGCGATTTTGATGCATTAGCGTTAATACTCGACTGCATCTGCATCAATGCACCCTCAAACCTGGCAAGTTTATTTGTTAGGGCTTCAAGTTTGGCTTCAACGCTCGTTAATCTGGTTTCCTGTTGGGGATTTGTACTACTTTGATTTGGATTATCTTCGTTGATGCTTTCTTTAAAGCGGAAAAATTCTTCTTCAAGTTGATATAGACGAATTTCTACACTATTTTCTACACCGGGAACATCACCTAAAACGTGGTGCAGTCCTTGAATAACTAAATCTGTAGCGGTGGTGTTGAGTTCGACTGCTTTGGCTCGAAGTGCATCTGCTAAGGGTTTGGGCAGTTTGAAGTTGATAGATTCCCGCTCGACTTTTGCCATGTCTACACCCGGTTATATACGCTCGTATAGATAGTGTACAACTTGTTTGTAATCCACCAGGGAGGTAATGCTCCTCCTATGACTGTGTTATCAGCACAGCGCCTCACTTTTCGGCTTCAGGTGGAAGGCGGAAGATGGAAGAATTGAACTCCCAGGTATTACCCTGCTCTAGTTTTCAAGACTAGTTGCCCTCCCTTGAGCAGCATCTTCCATTTAGGGGTGTCTGAGGAGGCTTGAACTCCCTAATGACTGGTTCCACAAACCAGCGCCGCGACCGCTTTGGCTTCAAACACCATCAGTGGATACTGGTCGGATTTGAACCGACATCTTTCTGCTTGCAAGGCAGACGCTTTCCCAGTTAAGCTACAGACCCATATTTAGCAGGAGTGGTAGGACTTGTAGACGCGGAGCGGCTTCTCGTAGAGTACCTACATCGGTCGATTTAGAAGATCGATGCCCATCCATTAGGCGACACTCCCATAAATTGGTAGCGGAGGTGGGATTTGTAGCTTGCTTCCCGAAGGGTACCCACTAAGTGAAGGCTTATGAGACCTCAGAGCGCACCATAGCTCAATCTCCGCGATACCCCTGACAGGACTTGAACCCGTAGAAAACCCGTTTTAAGCAGGTCATGTCTACCAATTGCATCACAGGGGCAAGGTGGGTCGTCAGAGACTCGAACTCTGATCACTCCGCTTAAAAGGCGGGAACTCTAGCCATTGAGCTAACGACCCATACAGTACCCTTGGTGGGAGTCGAACCCACAAAATCTGGTTTCTAAGACCAGCACGTTTGCCAGTTTCGTCACAAGGGCAAAGGTCGGGATGGCAGGATTTGAACCTGCAACCTTCAGCTCCCAAAGCTGCCGCGCTACCAAGTTGCGCCACATCCCGTTGGTACTCCCGGTGGGATTTGAACCCACACACAGACTGTTTTTGAGACAGCCGCCTCTTCCAGTTGGGCTACAGGAGCAGAATTTGGCTGCCTCGTCAGGACTTGAACCTGAAATACCTCTTTCAAAGAGAGGTGTGTTGCCAATTACACTACAAGGCAATGAATAACTGCCCCAGTAGGACTTGAACCTACAACCTCGCGGTTAACAGCCGCTTGCTCTGCCATTGAGCTATAGGGCAATGTGCCAGTCCCCCAGGTCGGAATCGAACCGACGACCTCTGGTTTTTCAGACCAGCGCTCTCTACCAAAACTGAGCTACCGGGGGATAAAGCGAGGACGGAAGGAATTGAACCCTCATCATCAGGGTCGAAACCTGGTATGTTCTCCGTTACACCACGTCCTCAAAGGCGGAGAGAGAGGGAGTCGTAGCTTGCTTCTGCGGAGCAGTACCCACAGTGAGATGATGAATCTCACGACTGTGAGTGCAAACAGCTTGCCTTGCCAATAGCAATCTCTCCATAATGGGTCGAGCTGGAATTGTAGCTTGCTTCCCGAAGGGTACCAGCAATGCGATCGCGGCTGTTTTACAGACAGTTACCCACACTCTTTTGGTGAGCCGACCCATGTTAATAGTGCTGACGGGACTTGTTGGCGAAGCCTTCCCGAAGGGTACCCGCAATCTCCTGCTTGAAAGACAGACGGCTTAACCAATTTGCCTACAGCACCATGTATGCCATGTAAGTTGAAAAAGCTGTTGATTCATAAACAGGAATTGAACCTGCATAGACTGTTTAAGAGACAGTTGCCTTACCATTAGGCGAGTATGTAAGCTTTTTCGATCAGGACACGGCAACGCAGAGACTAGGACTTGAACCCAGAACAACAGTTTTGGAGACTGTGATGTTGCCAATTACACCATCCCTGCATTGGAAGCCTTGACGGGAGTTGCACCCGCTCCTCCGTGCTTGAGAGGCACAGCAACTTATCTATTCGTCCACAAGGCTACACACGGGGATGATGGGATTTGAACCCACGATCTTTCGCTCGACAGGCGACTGCTTTTAGCCGGACTAAGCTACACCCCCAAGTATGGCAATCTATTAATTTGTCATGGTTCTGATAGTGTTTGCTCTCTGCCTTTTTGGTAGGCTGTAGTGCCTCACTACATTTATACTACAAAACATACTACAAAATGTCAAGGGCATACTACAAGTTTTTTTAAGAAGTGAGAGGGCAGTGTTATGTAATCGTTGTAGTGCCCTCTCTGACAGGGTTTTATGGGAGTGAATTACTCAGTTTCAAGGCGTTGTGCGCTCCAAAACTGTTCGGCAAATGCAACTGCTGGGTGAATTGGAGCTTTGAGCTTGGTTTTTAGTACCATTCCAGCTTCATGTGGGAGGCGATTTCCCTTATTCTGGTTACACCGCTCACAAGCTGTGACAACGTTGTCCCAGGTATGCTGTCCACCTTTGGAACGGGGTATTACATGGTCAAGCGTTAGATGCTTGGTGCTGCCGCAGTATTGGCAGGTGTGGTTGTCTCGCCTCAACACTTCACGACGGTTTACAGGCGGTACTTTCCAATGACGTTCAGGATTACCAACGGTTAAGCGGATATGTTCTGGCACTTGTAGTACAACACTGGGCGATCGCACTTCCCACTGCTTTGTAGTACCAAAATTCACTGATTCTGCCTGACCTGTGATTAACAGTGCGATCGCTCGTTTGATGTTGATGCGTGCCAATGGTAAGTAGTTTTTAGAGAACACCACCACTGAGTTTTGTAATATGTGTGGTTGCCTAAAAGGTGGTTGAGCTTCCATGTGATTCACTCCTAAAAAAATAACCCCCGCCTCTAGATGAAAAGAAGCGGGGGTCAGGTCATCGATACTTTTGTCCCTATGTTGGTGCTAGACATCTGCACCTCCCGCTCTGAATAAGTTGATCTGGATTCAGCCATTCAGCAATTGCTCCAAAAATGCCAACACTTGCAGATTTCCCGCCGCCACAGCGATATGTACCCTCAAACGCAAACAGCGCCATGACTCTGCCTAAACCCTGGCTGGGTTGGCAATGCATCGCGCTACTAATGGTTAAGGACAATCTGCGTATCATTGAAAGCTTGTAGTATTTGTAATTAAGACTTATTTACATAATACATTTGTAGTATGGGTTTGTCTACTACCTATTTGAGAAGATAAGGAGTGCGATCGCTTGCGGTGAAGTGTCATCGCTCATACTGTATCGTTCACCCGCAGATAATACCCAACAAAAACTCGGTCATTACATCTATACCAAGAGCAAAACGAGGGTGCTATTGATTCCTCAACGATTTTAAAATTCTCAAAGAATTCATCTGAAGCATTACAACGTCCATATTCCCCTATATAAACTATCGGTCGTTCGCTTCCCCAAGCCGCAGCAGCACGACATATAGCATCGCTCTCCATTGGACTCCACGAAACCAAAAGCACATCAGCTTGAGAACCAAACTGTGCGATCGCATCAAGTATGGCAGTTGCAAAATGCCCACATCTCATCATCGTCCGTCCTAGATTTGAAGTATACCGCGCAATTTCAGCCCAAATCCACAATATATTTCGACGCTACACCGATATATTTGAACCTGTTGCCCTGGATGAAGCATATCTTGATGTCAGCGAGAATAAAGCTGGATTACCTTACGCTTCAACGATTGCCCGACATATTAGGGCAGAAATATTCGCCCAAACCAATCTCACCGCATCAGCCGGGGTATCCATCAATAAATTCCTAGCAAAAATGGCATCGGGTATAAACAAACCCAATGGTATGAAAGTAATTTTACCTGAAGATGCCGAAGCCTTTGTAGAAAGTTTACCCATTGAAAAGTTTCATGGTATCGGTAAAGTCACAGCTGCTAAAATGCAATCGTTGGGTATTAGCACCGGGGCTGATCTAAAGGAGCGATCGCTTAATTTTTTGGTGCAGCAGTTTGGTAAATCTGGGCAATACTATTACAACATTGCCAGGGCTATTGATGACCGAGCGGTGGAACCAAACCGTATTCGTAAGTCGATTGGTGCAGAAAACTCGTTTGCCGAAGACTTGAGTGATAAACCAACCATATTGATGGAACTCGAACAAATTGCCGAAACCCTGCAAGGGCGATTAGATAAACATCAAACATCAGGTCGAACTTTGACATTAAAAGTCAAGTTTTCAGACTATCAGCAGATTACTCGCTCTCGAACTTTTGGGACTAGCATCAATGATTTAAATAAGATTTTTACTGAGGCAAAAGCGCTATTGGAAACTATTGAATTAGGCGATCGCAACATTAGACTATTAGGGATTTCGATATCTAATCTTGATAACCTGCAAACTTCGCAGGTAATTCAATTACCATTATTTAAGTTATAAATTCATCCTCCGAACAAAGTTTTGGGCATTTATAGTAAATAATTAGATGCGAGTCAGTAGTTCTAAATTATGCCCGTTGGGGTCATAAAAATAGAAGCCACGTCCACCCTTTCTGTGATTAATTTGACCTTTGTTTTGATGCATCGGGTCACTGCTATATTCAATACCTTTCTCTTTAACCCGTGCAAATATTACATCAAATTCCTCATCGCTAACATGAAACGCATAGTGGTGCGACTCAAACACTTCGCGATCTGCAAAGTCCAAAGTTAATGTTTCATTGACACGTACAGCAGCAAAGTGACCAACGCCAGACTCGACCTTCAAACCAAAGATGTTTGCAAAAAACTGCGCTGATGATTCTTTATCGTGTACAGGTACAATAGTGTGATTTAAAGTAATAGCCATGCTACACCTCTAAAAACTTATTGGTGTTAGCTCTATCATGACTCCTTAAATCTTCTGTTGCCATCATCCTAGAGAATAATACTTCCACGACAATCGCACCACGCCATGACCAAAATCACAACCCATGCAGCAACAATTGAGTACGGCACTGTTACGATTGCAATTCCAACTAATCCCTATTAGGGATTGAAACTGGGTGCATTAGATATATTTCTAACATGAATATTACTTTGCCGTAGGCTCTATGTGAATTATTTTATCATTCTGGTAAACCGTACCAATAATATTGAAGTTTACCGTACCTTGAATTCACCCTATTTTCTTGGTCGGTATTCATCAATAATTAAGTGATAAAAACCGAATTTACACTACTTCTAATCATCATTAATATAAGAATCAAAGAAACAAATTAAAACCTCAAACAAACAGATAAAAGCTAGGAGTTAAATATATGGCTATTGCACGTTACAATCCTTGGGCTGAATTTAACACCATTCAACGTCAATTAGACAGTCTATTTACAGATTTGCAAGCACCCACATTTAAAACTCCCGCAGCCGAGTTAACTGAAACCCAAGAGGCACTGCACCTAAAACTCGAACTTCCTGGTGTGGAAGCAAAAGATGTAGATATTCAAGTTACCGCTAATGCTGTAAAAATAGTAGCAGAGCGTAAATCAGAAAATAAAGAAGGTACTCATTCTGAGTTTTACTACGGTAAATATCACCGTGTAATTCCCCTGAAAACAAAAGTGCAAAATACCAATGTTACTGCTGAATATAAAGACGGTATTTTGAATTTGACATTACCCAAAGCTGAAGAAGAAAAGAACAAAGTCGTCAAAATTAGTTTGGGTGAAAATTAAAGTTTCCAATGGTTGTAACGAACCTGATTTAGTGTGATATGGTTGCGAGCCTGGTTGTTTAGTCAACTGGGCTTTTTTGTTCTGTTTTAATTTTACTTACAGTACTTTTCATGTAACTGAGGTACACCAATTAAAAGGATAGTTTTTAGTTTTTACAATTTGGATTGCTTACTGTACCTCATTAACTTGCAAATCGATACAAGCTATGCAGAACTTACGCAACTGGCACCTCGGCGATCGCATTATATAATCATCATGCAATCTTTACTCTTGATAACCAACCATATTTAATCTTAAAAACAGATCATATTTAAATTGAGAAATACCCTGCGGGAAGCAAGCTACATAAATTCTCCCTACGCAAGAATAAGGCTTTCACTTATATCTTGCGTAAGTCCTATTCATAAACGCAGGTCAATTGTAGCTCACCATTGACGATATAGTTTTTGGGCATGAAACATAATTTCTTCATTGGGGAGGCGAATCTTGGCTGACTGGCGAGGATAAGAAGTTTCAATGGTACGTGTATCTTGCTCTACCACTGTTGCCACCGCACTTAACACAAAGCGCCCTAGTAGCGGTTTCAAAATTGGGTGTTTAGGTTTACTGTAGACTAAAACGAAGGTTTTAGTTTGGGTTGCAGTTTCTGGATACAACGCATGAACTTGCAAAACTTCACCAATGGGGAAATCAGCACGAAAAGTTGTTAGTGAGGGAAAAGCATATTCTAATGTTCCGGTGTAAGTTTTGGGTGCAGTGAGGATCACAGGATTGCGGAGGATATCATTCCAGGTGCTATCGTCTCGATCTAGTTCTTGCACAACTTTTGCCCAATATCCATCATGCTCAAATACTGGGATGCGATTGGCTTTAATACCAAATAACTCTCGGTGTGTACCGTTTTGATGGTTGTAGTCATAATTGATGGAAATACTGTCCAAAAAAGTACCGGCAATACTTTTTTCTCCCGCAACTCCTAAAAAGCTCATACCTGCAATGACTTTGGGGATAAGATCCGGGATCGGAATTTTGGGAGTATGACCGCCATAGGTCCAAATACAATCGTCTTTAATCACGATTTCCAGACGACTTAGCAGAGGTTGATTGCCCACTTTACCTGCATTGTGCAGTCTTCCCTCTCCATCAAACTTTAGTGCATGAAAAGGACAAGCGATCGCATCTGTGTCTTGGCAAATCCAGCCATTTGATAACGGTGCTTGCATATGAGGACAAATATTATCGAGGGCAAATACTTCACCTTGCTGATTTTGCCACAGTACATAGTCATGCTCATTGAGTGTGACTTTATACGGTTTATTAATGCCCAGCATGGAACGATGGGCAATTAACCAAGGCGCACCCGGCAGAGTTGCTTCCATAGGATTCTCCCAAGGATTGGTTTTAAGGTATGTAAAATGAATACGATTGCTCAATCATGGTGATCGTTAGAGTAAAATTGTGACAAAAGTTTCATCTTTAATCTTTAAAATACGACACATTATTCACATTTGTCAAATCAGAACGTGACCAAACCAGAACCTATCCCTATGCGCCGTCAACCCAAGCAAAAACGTAGTCAACAACGAGTAGAGAAAATTCTTCAAGCAGCAGCAGAAGTTTTTGTTGAAGTGGGATATGAAGCCGCAACTACCCACATGATAGCGGCGAAAGCTGAAACGGCAATTGGTTCTCTATATCAGTTTTTTCCTGATAAACTGGCAATTTTTCATGCTCTGGAAGCTCTTCATATGGAACGGGTGACAGCTATTCATGCCAAGCTGATGAAATCAGCAAACAAGCAAAAGTCAGTATCAGAATTTATTGAGTGCGTGGTGAATACCTATGCTGAATACTTTGCAGACCCAATGCCGCGTATTGTGTACATTCAGTATTTCGTTGCACCAGAGATGTTTCAGATATTTAACGAAACCTTTAATGAGTGGTTGATACAACAATTTGCTGGCTTGTTTCGCAGGTGGAATCTAGACTTAACGGTAGAAAAAAGCGAACTTTTAGCAGAAACGGTTCATTTATCTTACAACACTTTACTACTCAATGCTTTACGCCATGATCAACACCAAAGACAAGCTCGTTATGCAGAAATTAAAGCTTTATTAGTAGCGTACTTAACACCCTATGTACAGCCAGCCCCGCCACAAGTAATGAAAGTAATGATATGCCCTCACTGTCATTCATCTCGTTTATCTAAAAATGGGCATCGTCACGGTAAGCAACGCTATCTCTGCAAAGACTGCGGTAAACAGTTTTTAGAAAAACCTAATTGTTATCGATGAGAGTCAATATAGTCCCTGGTAAGCCCAAGTTGGAGAGCGTAAAATTTTGGGGGAGCATCTTCCCACCCTATTGCCAGGTGTAATTGAGATTAAAAATTAATGATGTACTCGAACTTCTGCGCTTCAACATACCTGTTAACAGTGCGCTTGTCTGCTAACATCTGAGACAAAGAATCCTTGACTAGTGTCAGAGCGATGCCTGCGGCGGGCGTAGCCATAGTTTAAATACAAGATATCTTATGAGTAACATTAAACACTTCGTAAAACCACCTGAAAAACAAACAACCATGCGGCTGCAAAATGGTCGTCGTCTGGCGTGGTCTGAATGGGGGCCGGTTGATGGGCTGCCAGTTTTGTTTTGTACTGGGGCGGGCATGAGTGGACGGCTTGGTTTTGGTGTCAACGATCTCCCATCTCTCGGCTTGAAACTGATTGCTATTGATCGTCCTGGTGTTGGCTTATCTGACCCACACCCTAACAAAACGCTATCCTCTTGGGTAGACGACACACAAGAATTCATTCAAGCTAATCATCTCGATAATGTTCTGTGCGTTGGATTCTCTCAAGGCGCACCGTTTGCATTTGCTCTTGCTGAGCGTAATCTTGTCAAAGCGATCGCAATTGTATCCGGGCAAGACGAACTTGCTCATCCGCGTTTGAAGCCTCTGTTGCATCCAGATGTCGAAAGGATGATTACTGCTGTCCAACAAAACCCTATGGAATTCGAGCAGCAATTTGCACAGAGGACTACTCCAGAGGGAATGTGGCAGTTAATTATTGGTATGAGTGGCGAATGCGATCGAGTTTTGTATGAAAATGAGACATTTTGCGCCGCATACCAACAAGCTTTGAAAGAAGGTTTTTCTCAGGGCGGATACCCCTACGCAAGAGATCTTGTGAATGCACTCAGTTTATGGCACATAAGATTGGGGGAAATTACCGTTCCTGTATATCTATGGTATGGTGCTTTAGATACCAGTACAGTTCACTCACCGGATTTTGGTGCAACATTGGCTTTACGCCTACCAAATGCAACGCACATCATAGACCCAACACAAGGGGGATCTATTCTCTGGACAAGAGGCAGAGATATTCTTGCCAAACTGAAATCTCATGTTTCTACTACATGACCTTGGAAGCACTGGAGGTTATGTGATGCGGCGACAAGTAGTTAATGTTTAGTACAGCAGTTAGCACCGTACTCTAAAGGCAAACCTTGGTTTACCTGAAGAACAATGGCAAATTCTCTGTGTGCGCTTTGCTCCCAATTGTCCATCACAAAATACCGTTGAGGATATCTGATTGCAAGCAGAAATGATACACTTTTGTTTAATGAAAGTGAACTTGACAACGTCTCAAAATCCAGTTCTTTTATTAAAAGACAAATTAAACAAACTTGGCATCATTAATATAAATCACGTCTGCACTTGATTTAGGATTGTCAATTGCCAAATGAGCCTTTTGGGCAGGAAAATAAATTTTCTGGTAATCCTCAATTATCTGTTCTAATGAAATGCCTTCTTGGTTTCTCTGAATTGCTCTCTCCAAAGCAGTTTCAAATGAACAATCAATCCAAATCTGAAAATCATAGAAATGTTGGAGCGATCGCTTCAGCAAAAATATTCCTTCAAGAATAATTACATCCACATTTTTAAATTGATAATGATAGGTTTGTGGTATACCTGCAATTCCTGTTAAAACCGTCGTTAAATTAATCATACGCTGACTTTGTAACGGCAGGATTAATTGCTGAAATAGAGCATCAAAATGAAAGGCATGGTGGTAAAAATGCAGGGCTGGATTCTCAGAACTAAATCGCTCAGTTGGTAGCTTATGCCAAGCATCTAAGTTAATGGAGATAGCATTAATACTTTGCTCATTGAGAGCAGTTATTAATTTTTCAGTAATATAACCTTTACCAGAACCATCAATACCACTGACAGCAACTAAAAAACCTCTGTTTACTGACAATTCTGATTGCTTTTGGAGAATAGAATCAGCTAAATCTTTAATATTCATCATTAAACACTTTTTTTAGTTAATTTATAATCCTCAAAAATTACTTCATACCCATTTCCTTGTGGAGATGCACACATAATTCCGACTTGAATGTCTAGTTCAACTGGAAAATAAGCCATTCTAAATGGAACATAGCGGTCATACTCATCTAAATAAGCAATATGAATTGCCTCTTGGCATCGCTCAACTCTTAGCTGAAAAATGTTAGGAGGATTTAGCAGAGGTGTAAATGACCAATCTGAATAGTTATGAGTGACAACAGCACTCAGATTTTGTACTCCATATACATACTCAATCCCAGTTTTGATCCAATGTTTTTCGTCAGCACGAATCATAATTCCTGCTTGGTCGTATAAGTCTTGATAGTTTCCTTTTATCTTGACATCGACAACAAAATCTGTACTCACTCGATCAAAGTAGAAATGCCCGCTATCACGAATAAAACCATAGTGAGTTATACGCCAAAAATCGGTTTTTGGTGCGGTTGTAACAATGATTCGCTGATCAGAATGCGACCAATTAGGAGGTTGATTAAGCCATTCCATAGTTTTTGCTATTTTAGATGTAAGGGAATAAGTTTTGTAATTTTACCGTGAGTAGCTGAGTTTAAAAAATATAACGATTGTTCAAAATTATCCAAGGTACTAATTGACGTTTTTATGAGAATATTTCCTGTCCAATTGATTAATTAGAATCGCTAGTACTAATGTGGCTATTCCTAATATCTTGGGTGTGGTAATCGGATATTTAATAGCACCGAACCATCCCAATTGATCAATTACGAGTGACATAAATATTTGACTAAAGACGACAACTAAAGTTGTTGTTGTTAAACCCAATTTAGGAACTATTAAGCTACTTAAGGTTACGAAGATTGCACCTAGCAAGCCGCCTAAAAATGCCCACCAAGGGGTAAGAGAAAGTAAGTCAAACTTGTAGGATTGGAGAATACCTAGTGCTAGGAGCAATGTGAGGATACCAAACCCAACTACGAAATTAATTGTTGCTGCGGCTATTGGGGAGTGAAGTATTGTTTTTAATTGAGCATTGACAGCTGCGCCAATTGTTGAAAAGCCACCAGCCGAGCCAGCACCAAGCAATGCTAAGAAGATTTCCATAAGATGATCCTGAAAAGTATTAAGTTGGTAGCGAAAACAAAAAAATTGCCACAATTAACAGTCCCATCACAAGGCGGCGATTAGCACTCAGGCGACGGCGGTTAACTCCCAACCAGCCAAAATGGTCAGTCACTAAGCCAGCGAATGCTTGTCCACAGATAATTAACCCCTGAGTTAAAGTAGTCCCCAAAATAGAGGTGAAGTAAGTACTGGAGGTAATATACCAAACACCAAATAAACCACCCATCAGACTCCATCGAGGAGCTTTGGCTAAAGCAGACCAATCTGGATGACCAAACCAACCTGTGCATAACAAACTAATCAACGCAATTGAGCCAACAAGGTAAGAAATATCTGCGGCTAGGGGTACAGAATTGAGCGATCGCGCTAATTGAGCATTGAGATTGCTTTGAATCGGCAATACAGCACCATTCAGCAATGCCAGCAGAATATATAAGTAGTTTTGGCCATTAGGAACAGATCCCTGGAAACCTAGACGTATGGGTGTCATGGCTGTTGTTTGATGAGAAGGATAGAGAATGCTTGGAAATATATCTTGATATCAAGATACTTAAAATAAAGATAAAAGTCAAGAATCTTGATGTCAAGATAAAATGGCAATATGAACAAAGATCGAATTGACATCATTCTTGAGGAATGGCAACAGGAATTGCCACAGTTGGATACTTCAGCTGTAGTGATAATTGGGCGAATACTACGAATCGCCCGTCTTCTAGAAAAGCACCGAGAAAGTATACTGGTGGAGTATGGCTTGAACGTGTGGTCATTTGATGTGTTAGCCACACTGCGACGACAGGGACAACCTTTTCGATTGAAACCTACTGAACTCTATAGTTTGCTCATGCTGTCTTCAGGCGCGATGACAAACCGGATTGACCGCCTAGAACAAGATGGTATAGTAATGCGTGTCCGTGATGCAGAGGATCGGCGTAGCGTGATGGTGCAACTGACTTCCAAAGGAATACAGCTTGCGGATACTGTGATGCCTATTTTGTTTGAGAAAGAGAAACAGATGTTATCTCAATTTACGGCTGATGAAGTGCAACTATCCACCCCAATGCTGCGTAAGTTGCTTATTTTACTCGAACAGAATGCGAAATCAGTTTGACATCCTCTCTCGCTAAGAGACTTCCAGAAAATAAATTATGCCATTATCAATAATTATTATCACAGGTTTGCTATTGGGGTATTTCGCCAGATTTAATCAGCTGCAAAATCTGTGACACAGATCACCTTGAAGCGATCGCATACTTTACCGAATGCACCTGGTATTGAGCCGAGATAGATATAAGTACGATTCGTTCTGGAGAAACCCAGTTGATGGGGAGATTCCAGGCTTTAGTAGAGTAACCAATAATAGGTTGAGTACGCACTTTAATCCTCTACTAATGACAACTTGATATCCATATAGGTAAAGTAAGTATCCTAGAAAATGCTTGGTAGGAGTGTGGTTGTGGGCGATCTCGCATATTATTCAGATGCGAATATTACCTTTA